>NZ_CP041238.1:3164166-3502500 GCF_013488225.1 Sinorhizobium mexicanum
GCCCGATACCAGCATGATCCGCAACGCCAGCGATCTGGTGCTGATCGGCGACTTCCTCGACCCCGCCGACAAGGTGATGGATCGTCTTGCCCCGCTCGCACGTCGCGGCTTCCGCGGGCATATGGTGGAGATCGCCGATCCTGCGGAGGAGGTCTTCCCCTATGCCGGACGGACCGAATTCACCGACCCGGAAACCGGCGAAAAGCTGACCGCCGGACGCGCCGAGGTTCTGCAGGAGGATTATCAGCGCGCCTATCTTGCCCGCCGCGACAGCCTGGGCTCGAGCCTCAGGCATCTCGGCTGGACCTTCATTCCGCATAGGACCGACCGCCCCGCGTCCGAGGCGCTGGTTGCCGTGCACATGTATCTGTCCGGAATGCCTGGACGGGCAACGCATGGAGGTCTGCTATGATCGGCGGCCTTTCCTTCGTCTTCGCCAATCCCGCCATGCTGGCAGCACTTGTCGCGCTGCCGGTGATCTGGTGGCTTTTGCGGATGACACCACCGCGACCGGCGGCCGAGGTCTTTCCGCCGCTGCGCATCCTCGCCTCGGTTCTGAAGCGCGAAGAGACCCCGTCGAAGAGCCCCTGGTGGCTGACGCTTCTCAGGATGCTGATGGCGGCCGCCGTCATTTTCGCGATCGCCGATCCCGTCTTCAATCCGCGCAGCAACACGCTCGCTTCTTCCGGCCCGCTCGCGCTCTTGATCGACAACAGCTGGGCGACCGCGCCCGATTGGGAGCGGCGGGTCGAGGCTGCCTCGGCGCTGATCGATGACGCCGAGGCGAGAGACCTTGCGGTCTCGATCGTCTTCACCGGCGATCGGCAGCACAATGCCACGCCGGGATCGGCGGCATCGGCGCGCAACCGTCTGGCTGCCGCATCACCCGAACCGCTCCCGGCCGATCGCCGCTCCGCGATGGCTGCCATGCGGACGGCTTTCAAGGACGCCGCGCCCGGCACGCTTGCCTTCGTCACGGACGGCATCGAAGCGGCGGACGGCAAGACGATGGAGGCGCTTGCCGGAATGGGCGCCGCGAACCTCCGGATGATCGAGGCCGATGGCAGTCAAGCGATAGCGCTCACCAACAGCAGCAACGAAAACGCTGGCATGTCGGTCACGGCGAGCCGGTTGAAAACCGATGATCGCCGTTCGGTGTCGATCATCGCGTATGACACGCGTGGCCGCGCCATCGCCGACGGCGCGATCGACTTCGCGCCCGGTGAAGCGGTTGCGAAGGGCACGATCGCCGCGCCTTTCGAACTGCGCAACGATTTCGCCCGCATCGGCATCGAAGGGGCCGCGACCGCCGGCGCTGTCCACCTGCTCGACGATGGTTTCCGCCGCCGCCGTGTCGCTCTCCTGAGCGGCGAGGCTCGCGATCTTTCCCAGCCTCTGCTGTCGCCGCTCTATTACATCAACCGGGCGCTGGCTCCCTACGCCGATCTCATCGAACCGCGCGAGACCGACCTTGCCGTTGCAATTCCGGAACTTCTGCAACAACGGCCTTCGGTCCTTATCATGGCCGATATCGGCCGCTTGCCGGAAGAGATGTACCCGCTCATGAAGAAGTGGATCGACAATGGCGGCACGCTGATCCGCTTTGCCGGGCCGCGTCTTGCGGCGGCACCGGCCGACGACCCGCTCGTGCCCGTTACGTTGAGGCAGGGCGAGCGGGCGCTTGGCGGCGCACTTTCCTGGTCGGAGCCACAGCCGCTCGCCGATTATCCCGCCAACGGCCCCTTTGCCGGCATGCCTCGTCCCACCGACATTCTCGTCAAGCGGCAGGTCCTGGCCGAACCCACGGCTGACCTGCCCGAGCGGACCTGGGCAAATCTTGCGGACGGAACACCCCTGGTGACGACGGCTGCCCAGGGGTCGGGACGCATCATCCTCTTCCACGTCAGCGCCGAGGCAACCTGGTCGAATCTGCCGATTTCCGGCCATTTCGTCGAAATGCTTCGTCGTAGTGTGCAGCTCTCGCGCAGCGGCGGCGTCGCGAGCGAAGGCAAGACACAGGCACAGACGCTGGCGCCCTACCGGCTGCTGAACGCCGACGGCGTCCTCGTCGCTGAAACCGGCAGTGCGCGGCCGCTCGACGTCGCTCCCGGCAAGGCGCCGCTTGCGACTCCGGAAAACCCGCCGGGGCTCTACGGTTCCGAAGACGGTTTCACGGCGTTGAACCTGCTCCCGCGCGACGCGGAACTCAAGCGGATCGACATGGTGGCGGCAGGCCCGCACAGCTCGGAGCGGCTGACCGGCGAGGAAAGCTGGTCGCTGAAGCCTGCTCTCTTGACGCTGGCGCTGCTCCTGCTCCTGGCAGACGCCGTCGTCGTTCTCTTCATGGGCGGAGCCTTTTCGCGGGTCCGCATGGTCAGGACCGCGGCCACAATGCTCTTCATCCTGTGCGGCACCCTTGTACTCATGCCGCTACTCATGCCGCCGCAGGCACTTGCAGATGACGCGCGCCCGGATGACCAACGCATCCTCGAACACCTCGATACGACCCACCTCGCCTATGTCGTCACCGGAGAAGACGACGTCGATCGTCTCTCCGAACGCGGTCTCACGGGACTCACCGATTTCCTGACCTATCGCACGACGCTCGAGCCGGGTGCACCCGTCGGGCTTGACATATCCAAGGACGAACTCAGCTTCTATCCGATCATCTACTGGCCGATCTCCGCCAATGCGCCGATGCCGAGCCCGCAGGCTGTAAGCCGCATCGACGCCTATATGCGCGCAGGCGGCACCGTGCTCTTCGACACGCGCGACCAGTTCTCCTCATTGGGTGCCTCGTCGAATGGAACAAGCCCGAACAGCGAACGACTGCAGGCGATTTTGGCCAATCTCGACATTCCGCCGCTGGAGCCCGTTCCGGCCGACCATGTGCTGACCAAGGCCTTCTATCTGTTGACGAATTTTCCGGGCCGCTACACCGGCAGTCCTCTCTGGATCGAGGCGCAACTCGACAACCACGAAGAGCCAAGCGACCGCCCGGCCCGGTCCGGAGATGGCGTCACGCCGATCATGATCACCGGCAACGACTTTGCCGGTGCCTGGGCCGTGGATACCAATGGCGTTGCGCTCTTGCCGACGGTTCCGCCGGACGAGATGCAGCGCGAATACGCCTTCCGCTCTGGCGTCAACATCATGATGTATATGCTGACCGGCAACTACAAGGCCGACCAGGTGCACGTGCCTGCCCTGCTCGAGCGGCTCGGTCAGTGAGGACCGTTCGATGACCGTCGACTTTGCACCATTTCTTCCCTGGCCTTATCTCGCGGCGCTGACCCTTGCGGCGGTCGCGCTCGCAGCGCTCGGCCTTTGGCGTGGCGTTCGCGGCGCCTGGTTGAGAACGGCGGCGCTGGCCGCGTTCTGCCTGGCAATCAGCAATCCGTCGATTTTCCAGGAGGAGCGCGAGCCGCTTTCGACCATCGTTGCCGTCGTCGTCGACCGCAGCCAGAGTCAGAACAATGGCAATCGCCGCGAGCAGACCGACAGGGCGCTCGCCGGCCTCAAGGATCGCCTCTCCCGCTTTCCGCAGATAGAGACCCGCATCGTCGAGGCCGCGGACAGCGCCGAAACCGAGGCGCCTTCGACGAAGCTCTTCGGCGCATTGTCGACAGCGCTTGCCGACGTGCCACCGGCGCGGGTCGGCGGCGCGATCTTCATCACCGACGGACAAATTCACGACGTTCCCGCCGTCAATCAGAAGCTCGGCTTCGACGCGCCGATCCATGGCCTGATCACCGGCAAGCCGGATGAATTCGATCGGCGTATCGAAATCGTCAGCGCACCGCGCTTCGGCATCGTCGGCGAACAGCAGAAGATGACCTTCCGCGTCGTCGACGACGGCGCCGCTCCCGGCGGTGGCGCCGAAGTGACGATCCGCCTTAACGGCAATGAGATCGCGACCGAGCATGCCGAGCCGGGCACCGACGTGCCCTTCAGCTTCACCGTGCCGCGCGGTGGCAACAACATCCTCGAATTCGCGGTGAACCCCGTCGCCGGCGAAGTGACGGAGGTCAACAACCGCGCCGTCCACGTCCTCGACGGCATTCGCGAGAACCTGCGCGTGCTTCTCGTTTCCGGCGAGCCGCATGCGGGCGAGCGCGCCTGGCGCAACCTTCTGAAATCCGACGCAGCGGTCGATCTCGTCCATTTCACCATTCTGCGTCCCCCGGAGAAACAGGATGGCACCCCGATCAACGAACTTTCGCTGATCGCCTTTCCGACACGCGAACTCTTCGTCGACAAGATCAGCGAGTTCGATCTGATCATCTTCGACCGTTACCAGCATCGCGGCGTGCTGCCGATCCTCTACTACGACAACATCGCGCAATATGTGCAGAACGGCGGTGCCTTGCTGATCGCCGCGGGCCCCGAACACGCCGGGGACGACTCGATCGCCGCCACGCCGCTTTCGGCGGTTCTGCCCGCGACCCCCACCGGCGTCATGAATGAAAAGGCCTTCTTCCCCCGCCTCTCGGAGGAGGGAAAGAAGCATCCCGTCACACGCGGCCTTGAGGGCTCGTCGAGCGAGCCGCCGGGCTGGGGCCGGTGGTTCCGCACCGTCGACGTGGACCGTCCGCTCGGGCAGACGGTGATGGAAGCGGCCGACGGAAAGCCGTTGCTCGTTCTCAACCGCGTCGGCAAGGGGCGTGTCGCGATGCTTTTGTCCGATCAGGGCTGGCTGTGGGCACGCGGTTATGAGGGGGGCGGACCGCATGTTTCGCTCTACCGGCGCACGGCCCACTGGCTGATGCAGGAACCGGCGCTCGAAGAGGAGGCCCTGACGGCGCGCGCCTCCGGGCGTACGTTGGAAATTACCAGGCAGACGATCGAAGGCGACCCCGGGCAGGCGACGCTTACGTATCCGTCGGGCAAGACCGACGAGATCACTCTGACCGAGCGCGAACCAGGCCTCTACAAGGCGGAAGTCAAAACGACGGAGACCGGCCTCTTCGAAGTGGCCAATGACGAGCTGACGACGCTCGTCCATGTCGGCAATGTCGATGCGCCGGAATTCAAGGCGGCAATCTCCACGGAAGAAAAGCTCCGTCCCTGGGCGGAAAAAACCAAGGGTCTCGTACGCCGGCTGGCGGATGCCGACGGCCCGGTCGATCTCCCCTCGATCCTACCGGTGCGTGGCGCGGTGCGGGTGGCCGACGACGAACGCCTCTCGCTGCGCATGACCGACGAGACGGTGCTGAAGGGCATCAACTCCCTGTCCCTGTTCGGCGGTCTCTTCGGGCTCGCCGCCCTGCTCTTCCTGATCTCGTCCATGTGGTATCGCGAGGGCCGGTGACTGGCGGCGTGCGTCTTTTCAGACGCACGCGAGATCCCTGTTTTTCACGCCAAGGCTGAGTGGGCACCATCATAGAAGCGCTTCAAATCAGGCGGCGGCACCCTCGGCCTGGGCTTCGACGGCGTGTTCGGCCACCGAGGCAACGCTGTCGTCCCGCCAGCAGATCACGCCGCTGAGCCGCGCGTGGACATCCGCAGCCATCGGCACCACCAGAACCCTCGCCGGGTCGACAGGCCCTGGAAATTCAAGTGCTCCGTAATGCACCTTCTCGAAACCGAGCGGCTGGTAATAGGGCGGATCGCCGACGAGGATCACTGCCTCGGAGCCCTTCCGCCGCGCAGCTTCGACGGCAATCCGCACGAGCTCGCGGCCGATGCCCCGGTTCTTGTGCGAAGGTCGCACCGCCAGCGGACCGAGCAGATGCCCCCTCACCGACCCGGCTATGATCGGCGTCATCCGCACGGAGGCGATCGTCTCGCCATCGTCGGCGCAGATGAAGGATAGCGAACGGTCATGCGGACCCTGCTCGCGAATGCGAGCGGCGGCGCGCACGAAACGCCCGGGGCCAAAGGCTTCTTCGTTGATGATTTCGATGGCTGCGTCGTGTGAAGCGTCTTCAGTCAGATAGACGATGTCGTGCTTTTTCATGGATATCGAGAACCAGGCATGCGAGCGGACAATAGAGATGGCGCGCCCCGAAAGGGCGTTGGCAGCATCAGCGTCGTCGCAGGCTTCCCGACAGGATCATGGTTACGATCGTTCCGAACATGAAATTTGCCTGATCGCGATAGCAGAAAATTGCCGCCCGTCAAAGCCCAAAACGCAGTGTTCAGAATTTGATACCTATCACCGCCCCGCTGCTGCGTTATTTATCAAGGGTAAGAGAAAACGCGAAGGAGCTCATGCATGGGCAGGCTGGTCAACGGAGTCTGGCAGGACGTCTGGTACGACACCAAGGCGACGAAGGGCCATTTCAAGCGCAGCGGGTCGCAGTTTCGCAACTGGATCACCGCCGACGAATCGCCTGGGCCCTCCGGCCAGGGCGGGTTCGCGGCCGAGCCGGACCGCTACCATCTCTATGTCTCGCTTGCCTGTCCCTGGGCGCATCGCACGCTGATCTTCCGCAAGCTCAAGAAGCTTGAGGACATCATTCCGGTCTCGATCGTTGATCCCCTGATGCTGTCCAGCGGTTGGGAGTTCAAGGGCGTAAACGGCGGCACCGTGGACCATCTCTTCGGTTCCGACGCGCTTTGGCAGATTTATGCGCGCGCCGACCCCAACTATTCCGGCCGCGTGACGGTGCCCGTGCTTTGGGACAAGAAGAAGAACACCATCGTCTCGAATGAATCGGCCGAAATCATCCGCATGTTCAATTCGGCCTTCGATCATCTTACCGGCTCGACCGAAGATTTCTGCCCCACGGACCTGCGTGGCGAAATCGACGGGCTCAACGCCCGCGTCTATGACGCGGTAAACAACGGCGTCTACAAGGCCGGCTTCGCTACCAGCCAGCAAGCCTATGACGAGAGCGTCACGGCTCTGTTCGCCATGTTGGACGAGTTGGAAGGCCGCCTCGCCTCGCGGCGTTATCTTATGGGAGATCGGATCACCGAGGCCGACTGGCGCCTGTTCACGACACTGGTGCGGTTCGACCCGGTCTATGTCGGCCACTTCAAATGCAATATTCGGCGCATTGCCGACTATCCGAACCTCTACGCGTACCTGCGCGACCTCTACCAGGTCCCGGGTGTCGCCGACACCGTGAACATGCGCCATATCAAGGAGCACTACTATCGCAGCCACACCATGATCAACCCGACGGGTGTCGTGCCAGTGGGCCCGGTGGTTGACCTTACGACGCCGCACGGTCGCGATCGCCTCGACCACACAGCACGTTCAAACGAGACTACGAGGCGCGTTGCGATCGGCACCCATTGATGCTCACCAGAACGTGTCCGGCGCCTCCGTTCCCGCAAGCTCCGCAATCCGCCGGCGTGTCGCGCCGGTCGTGTCCTCGGGCAGTTCGTCGAGCGCAAAGAATCCGGCCGCAGCTATCTCCAGGTCGGGGACCTTCGGCTGTTGCTGGCGGACGTTGTCGCAACGAAAGAAGATGACGTGATCGCGCTTGCTGGTGCCCCGGTTATAGTAGACCTGCACCAGCGACGGCGGTGACGTGAGTTCCAAATTGCCTTCTTCCCTAAGTTCGCGGGCGAGCCCCTGCACCGCCGTCTCATGGCGGTCGAGCCCGCCGCCCGGCAGATGCCAGCCCGGAAGATAGGAATGCCTGACGAGGAAGATCCGCCCTTCTTCGTCGAAGCAGGCGGCGCGCACGCCAAGCGTCATGCCGCGCGAGATCGCAAAATAGGCATGTGCGAACCGCGTCAGCAGGCGAATTCGCCAGTTACGCATTTCCGCCGGTCGCTGCTGCTTCAACCACGTCTCCTCGTAGCGGCGGCTTTTCACCCGAAATCGTTACAATCTAGTGATTCCACTCTGATGGAATATGCGCTAGACGGGGGCGATGTTCAAACTTGCGCATATTTCGGACGTTCATCTCGGACCTCTGCCAGATCTGTCCCTGAGGGAACTTGCCTCGAAGCGGATAACCGGTTTCGTCAACTGGCACAGGAACAGAGCGCGCCATCTTTTCGCCGGCACATTGGATAGCCTGATGGCGGATATCCAAAGGCGCAAGCCGGACCATCTGGCGATCACCGGCGACCTCGTGAATCTCGCCTCTTCCCTGGAGATCGCGGCCGTGACCGCGTGGCTTGCGGAGGCGGGCGACGCCAAGGATATCTCGGTAGTGCCGGGCAACCACGACGCCTATGTTCCGGGTGCCTACGAAAAGACGACACGCGCCTGGTACCCCTATATGCGCAGCGACGAGGGTCCGCTCGGCTGGATCCGAGACCATCATTGTTTTCCCTATGTGCGCGTGCGCGGCCCGGTGGCAATCATCGGCTGCTCGACCGCAGTGGCCACGCCGCCCTTCGCCGCGAGCGGCTACTTCGGCCAGCGACAGGCGCGTGCGACCGTCGACCTGCTGCAGGCCGCGGGCGAGGCTGGTCTCTTCCGGGTCGTGCTGATCCATCATCCGCCCATCCGTGGCGCGACCTCGATGCACAAGCGCATGATCGGCATTCGCCGTTTTGCTGCGACCATCTCGTCCGGGGGCGCCGAACTGGTGCTGCATGGCCACACTCACCTCAACACGGTTTATTACCTCAAGGGACAGACCGCGCCGGTCCCGGTCGTCGGCATTGCCTCGGCGTCGCAGGGGCCGGGGGGCAGCAAGCCGGCCGCCGCGTACAATCTCTTCTCGATAGCGGGCGAGCCCGGCAACTGGCAACTCAGCCGCGAGCGCTACACGCTCAATGCCGACGCGACCGGCGTCGAACTCGCCGAAACCACTCTTTTCTAGGGTTCGTCTGCCCGCAACGTCGACAGCCTTGCAGGAAAATTCCGCGCTCGCCGAATATTTTGCCACGCCCGTGCGTCATAATGCGGTTCGGGTTCGGCAGCCGGCGCGACGCGTCGTTCGGGTTGCCGGCGGTGCGTTGCGATGTTCGAGGGAGACAGGCACGATGTTCAGGAAGACGACCTTCTTTGTCCTTGCTGCATTCATGGCTTCGATCGCGGGGCAGTCGGCCATGGCCGTCGGCGACACCAGCGAACCGCCGCGCAAGACCAAGACAAGCACCCAATGCAAGAACGGCAAGATCTGGGATACGCGCAAGGGCCAGTGCGTCAACGCGAAGAAAAGCGGTCTCGGCGACGACGTCCTGTTCGAAGCCGCGCGCGAGCTTGCCTATGCCGGCCAGTACGACAATGCGATCAAGGTGCTCGAAGCCGTAAGCGACCAACGCAGTGCCCGCGTGCTCAACTATCTCGGCTACGCCAACCGCAAGGCCGGGCGCATGGAACTCGGCATGCAATATTACAAACGCGCGCTTCAGGCCGACGAGAACTACATCCTCGCCCGGTCCTATCTCGGCCAGGCCTTGGTCGAGCAAGGCCGGATCGAGGAGGCCAAGGTGCAGCTCGTCGAAATTCGTGATCGTGGCGGCGAAAACACCTGGGCGTACAGGGCTCTGCTTCAGTCCCTCGGCGGCCTCCGTCATCATTACTGAGAGGCGGTCGGAGACGACCGGCACTGCACGTCGAGCAGCACAGCCTTCTCCGCCACCGGCTCCGGGGCGCGAGGCAACGGGAAACTGACGCCGGAACGCAAAAACCTGTTTCCGTTCCGGCTCTTCCCTTGCAGACTTCGGATCAAATGTTTCATATCATTGGGTAGTGCATTTCGCACCGCGAATAGATGCCCGATCCGGTACGTCTCATTGGAAGAGCAATGCGCCCAGCGGCAGAGACGAAAGACTTCAGACGGGATTTGGTCAGCCTGCTGCCCAAATTGCGCCGCTTTGCGCTGACGCTGACGCGCAACGCCAATGATGCCGATGACCTCGTTCAGGAGGCTTGCGAGCGGGCCATCGCACGCAGCCACCTGTGGAACGGGGAAGGCCGGCTGGAGAGCTGGGTCTATGCCATGACACGCAATCTCTGGGTCGATGAAGTCCGCAAGCGCAAGGTCCGCGCCGGCGGCGGAGCCGTCGACATTTTTGACCAGAATGAGCTGCGCGTGGAGGCTGTTGCCGAAAAAGCGGTCTATGCCAATCAGTTGCAGAGGATGATCCTGTCCATGCCGGAAGGCCTTGCCAGCGTTTTCCTGCTCATCAACGTCGAAGGTCACAGCTACCGCGAGACCGCAGATATCCTCGGGGTTCCGATCGGTACCGTGATGAGCAGGCTGTCCACCGCCCGCCTGCGGCTCGCCGCCATGCTGTCTGAGAATACCGAAAGGAGGGCCTGACCATTGCAGCAGACGACAGGTCAAGCGCTTGAAGTTCGGTTGTCCGCCTATATCGACGGCGAGCTCGGCGACGCCGAGAGAGCCGAGCTCGATGCTTTGCTGGCCCGTGACGACGACGCCAAGGTCATGCTCGAGAAGTTGAAGGCCGGCAGCGCGTTTGGCAACAAGGCCTTCGAGGACTTTCTCCATGACCCGGTGCCGCTGGCGCTGGTGCGCCAGATCAAGCAGGGACCCGGCATCAATCCGCGATCCGAGCGCGTCGCGACGGCGAACCTGCCGGCGCGGACGGTTCGCGTCTGGCCGCGGGCGCTCGCTGCAGCCATGGCGCTATTGCTTGTCGGCGGTGCCGCGGGCTTCCTCGCCGGCAGCGCGCATTACGTCGCGGAGCCCGAAAGCGCCGCCTCTGCGCGCCCGTGGATCGATGAGATCGCCGACTATCACCGCATCTACTCCCGGCAGAAGGACCACCTCGTCGAGGCGCCTGCGTCGGATGGGCCTAAGATCGAGACCTGGCTCGCCTCCAGCGTCGGCGTCGGCTTCAAGACCCCGGATCTCGCAAGCAAGGGCCTGACCTTCGAGGGTGCAAGACTGTTGGTGGTTGACGGCAAGCCCGTCGGTCAGCTCGTCTACCGCGATCGCGAAGGCGACATCTATGCGATCTGCTTCCTCAAGGGTGGTGACAAGCCACAAGCGGATCAGTTCCGCGAAGATATCCGCGACAACCTCGGGCTGGTCTCCTGGCAGAAAGACGATGCATCCCTGGTGCTGGTCGGCCCGTCCGCGGATGCCGCGCTCCGCGAACTCGCCGAAGCCGTAGCGGCGAGCATCTGATCGAACCGGAACGATCTGCGCGCCAGGGTGCATCGCAGGGTCAGGGGAACCCCTGCCCGGCAACATAAGAAAAAGCCGCGCGGCTCGAAGAACCGGCGCGGCTTTTCTGCATAGCTTGATGTTGGCGGTCCTTATACCGCCTTCATCTCCAGCACCCGGTTGGCCGCCGAGACAATCGCTTCCAGCGAGGCAGCGACGATGTTGGTATTGATGCCAACGCCGAACAGCGTGCCGCCTGGATGCTCGACCTCGACATAGGCAATGGCCGCGGCATTCGAACCATGCTGCAGCGAGTGCTCCGAATAGTCGGCCACCGAAAGCTCGATGCCGAGATAGATCGACAACGCGTTGATGAAGCCGTCGATCGGGCCGGTGCCCTTGCCTTCGATCCGCTTGGTCTCGCCCTTGTCGGTGATTTCCGCGGCAACGACGCGCAGGCCCTTGTGCTCGCCGACCGGATAGGTGTGGTGGTCGACGAATTTCAGCCGCGCGCTGGGCTGCTCGACGTATCGCTCGAGGAAACGGGCATGGATGCGCTTCGACGGAAGCTCCTTGCCCTCTTCGTCGGTGATGCGCTGGATGTCCTCGCGGAACTCGACCTGCAGGTTGCGCGGCAGGTTGATGCCGTAGTCTTCCTGCAGGATATAGGCGATGCCACCTTTGCCGGACTGGGAATTGATCCGGATGATCGCCTCGTAGCTGCGGCCAACGTCGCGCGGATCGATCGGCAGGTATGGCACCTCCCAGAGCGGCTTGTTGGCCTGCTTGATCGCCTTCATGCCCTTGTTGATCGCGTCCTGGTGCGATCCGGAGAAAGCCGTGTAGACGAGTTCGCCGACGTAAGGGTGGCGCTCGGGAATGACCATCTGGTTCGAATATTCGTAGACTTCCTTGATCCGCTCGATGTCCGAGCAGTCGAGCCCCGGGTCCACCCCTTGCGTGAACATGTTCAAGGCCAGCGTCACCACATCGACGTTACCGGTGCGCTCGCCGTTGCCGAAGAGCGTTCCCTCGACGCGGTCGGCGCCTGCCATCAAGCCCAGCTCGGTGGCGGCAATACCGGTGCCGCGGTCGTTGTGCGGATGCAGCGAGATGATCAGGTTCTCGCGGTTGTCGAGGTTGCGGCACATCCACTCGATCTGGTCGGCATAGATGTTCGGCGTCGCCATCTCGACGGTCGAGGGCAGATTGATGATCAGCTTGTTGTCCGCCGTCGGCCTGACGATTTCGGTGACGGCGTTGCAGATCTCCAGCGCCACTTCGAGCTCGGTGCCGGTGAAGCTTTCCGGCGAATATTCGAAGCGGTAACCGCCGCCGGCCTTCGCCGCCATGTCGGTGATCATCTTGGCGGCATCGGTCGCGATCTGCTTGATGCCGACGACGTCCTTGCCGAACACCACGCGGCGCTGCAACTCGCTGGTCGAGTTGTAGAAATGAACGATCGGCTTATGGGCGCCGCGGAGCGCCTCGAACGTGCGGGCGATCAGTTCCGGCCGGCATTGCACCAGCACCTGCAGCGAGACGTCGTCAGGGACGTTGCCCTCCTCCACGCACCAGCGGGCGAAGTCGAAGTCCGTCTGCGAGGCGGAGGGGAAGCCTATCTCGATTTCCTTGAAGCCCATGTCGACCAGCAGGTGGAACATCCGCGCCTTGCGGTCGTGCCCCATCGGGTCGACGAGCGCCTGGTTGCCGTCGCGCAGATCCACCGAGCACCAGATCGGAGCTTGCGTGATGGTCTTGGATGGCCAGGTACGGTCCTGCAGCGCGATCTGCGGGTAAGGTTGATATTTCACCGCCGCGTCGGGCATACCGGACTTAATGGAATGCGATTTCAGAATCATTGCAGCTTCTCTTCGTCACTGGAGCGTGGCTTGCCGCATGCAATAGCCGATCATCGAAGTCATTGCGATGCCTAATGCCGCGTGGGCCGCGCCTTTTGTTTCAGCTCTCTTGGGATTCGAGGAGCATCTGCCGGCTAGGCTTTTCGGCCGCCGGGCGCTCCTCAGCGAACCCGGCAACCGCGAATAAGGCCGAGAAGAAGAAGCGATGCAAGCGCACGGGACGGCGCACGATTGTCATCGTGTCCGGGGAAGATCGCTGCGATCTTATGTGCGTTCGCGCTGGTCATGCGAAAGCCTATACACGGCCTGCCGAAACAGGGCAAGGGCGACGGCGTCAATATCGCGCCGAAGCGGTTGCACCCGCAGCGAGAGCAAAGCAAGGAAAAAGGCACCGGCGCGTGGCCGATGCCTTTCCATGTGATTTGCGGCTATCGTCAGACGTCGGCGATCGACGTGATGATCCGCGAAACGAGGCCGTAGGACTTCGCCTCCTCGGCGGAAAGCCAGTAGTCGCGGTCAGTATCCTTGGCGATCTTCTCGACCGGCTGGCCGGTTGCTTCGGAGAAGATCTTGTTCAGGCGCTCGTTCATCTTGAGGATTTCCCGTGCCTGGATCTCGATATCGGAGGCCATGCCGCGTGTGCCGCCCGACGGTTGGTGCAGCAGGAAGCGCGTGTTCGGCAGGCAAAGGCGCCGTTCCTTCGGCGCGCCGACATAGATCAGGGCGCCGGCGGAGGCGACCCAGCCGGTGCCGATCGTCCATACCTTCGGCTTCACGAATTTGATCATGTCGTGAATGCTGTCGCCGGACTCGACGTGGCCACCGGGAGAATTGACGAAAATGCGGATATCGTCATCGCTGGCGGAAGCGAGCGCCACGAGTTGCGAGCAAACCTTCTGCGCCAGGTCCTGGGTGATCGTCCCGTAGATGAAAATCGAACGCGACTTGAAAAGGTTCGCCTCCGTTTCCTTGCCGAGCGGCAATTCGGTCTTCTTTTCTTCCTGTTCGTCGTCGTTCCGCATTCTTCGGACTCCTCATGAAATGTCTACAAAGTGAGATAATGCGACTCGACCGCGAAGACAATGCAGCAAACCGAACCGTGAACCAGGGCGACCGGCCGGCTTGCTTCCATCGTGCCGCGTCATCGACAGTTAGGAACCTCGTCAGCCTTCACCCGCGTCCCCGATAGGTCGGCACACCCTGATCCGGCAGCCAGACACCCTCCGGCAGCTTGCCCGTCTGCCAGAAGACGTCGATCGGAATGCCGCCACGCGGATACCAATAGGCGCCGATCCTCAGCCACTTCGGCGAAAGCAGCGACACCAGCCTCTTGGCGATATCAATGGTGCAATCCTCGTGAAAAGCCCCATGGTTGCGGAAGGAATGCAGGAAGAGCTTGAGCGACTTCGACTCCACCAGCCAGCCATCCGGCACATAGTCGATGACGATATGTGCGAAATCCGGCTGCCCCGTCATCGGACAAAGCGAGGTGAACTCCGGTGCCGTGAAGCGGACGACGAAGTCCGTGCCCGCATGGCCGCTCGGCACCCTTTCCAGCACCGCCTCATCCGGGCTCTGCGGCAGGTCGACCTTTGCGCCAAGTTGTGAAAGTCCCGATACGTCCGTTTTCGTCATTTCCTTACTGCTCCACGAAGATCACGAGGATTTGGGTCTGTACAACCCAAATCCTGGCCGTGATCGATTCTAAATAGTAAGAGCGGGATGCGGGCGGAAAACCGCATACACTTTTCCTCATCCCGCTCTGGTTTTCACGCGCACGCCGTGCGCCTTCTCGCCTTCCGGCTCGACATGAATGGCTATTCTCGCGCCCGGATGAACGACGCGGATCGCGTCCTCGATACGGTCGCAAATGTCATGGGCGTCGCCGACCGGCATCGCTTCGGGCACGACCATGTGGAAATCCACGAAGATCGCCGGGCCGGCCTGCCGGGTCTTCAGATCGTGAACCCCGAGAGAGCCGCCGGCATTTGCCGCGATCGCCTGCTTGATCGCCTCCTCCTCGTCTGCCGGCACGGCCCTGTCCATCAGTCCGTCGACTGAACGCGAGATGACCTTCCAGCCCTGCAGCAGGATGTTGCCGGCGACGATCACCGCCAGCAGCGGATCGAGGATGGCGTATCCGGTGGCAATGGCAAGAAGAAGGCCAACGAGCACGCCTGCCGAGGTTATCACGTCGGAGAGAAGGTGGTGTCCGTCGGCGCTCAGCGCCGGCGAGCGATGGCGGGTACCCGCGCGGATCAGGACATAAGCCCAGATCGCGTTGATGCCGCTGGCGGCGAAGTTGATCGCAAGACCGAGCGCCGGTGCGCTTAGCAGCTCCGGCGCCATCATTTCCGGCACCGCTTCCCATATGATCAGAAGCGCCGCCACGACAATCAACACGCCTTCGATGACGGCGGAAAAATACTCCGCCTTGTGGTGCCCGAACGGGTGTGTCGCGTCCGCCGGTTTCGCGGCATAGCCGATCATTGCATAGGCGATCACCGCGGCAATAACGTTCACGATGGATTCGAGCCCGTCGGAAAGCAGCGCAACCGAACCGGTCACCCACCAGGCGAGCATCTTCAGCCCCATGACCCCGACGGAAAGCGGCATACCCCAAAAGGCCAGCCTCAGGATCGTTCTGTTATCGAAAGCAGTCATCTTCATTCCTCGTGCAGATGCAAACGAGTTGCAAATGCAAGCCCATTCAAACGCAAAACCGCCCGCGCGAATTTTCGCGCAGGCGGGTTCCAAACACCATATGGGTGATTATGCACGGCTTGTCAAAGGGCCGTGAGTGCCGGCTTGTGCCAGCCCAATTCGAGCGTCGTCAGGCGGCCTTGGTTTTCGCCCGTTTGGCAAGATGCGCGACCACATTCTCGATCATCCGCATGCCGGCGTCGCCGCCGAGCGTCATGATCGACTCCGGATGGAACTGCACCGCCGCCACCGGCTCTTTCATATGTTCGATGCCCATGATCGTGCCGTCTTCGCTCTCCGCTGTGATCATGAACTCGGGTGGCAGGCTGGAAGGATCGGCAAAGATCGAATGGTAGCGTCCGACGGTCACATCCTTGCCGAGCCCGGAGAAGACGATGCCGGGTTCCAGCACGCGGATGCGCGATGGCTTGCCGTGCATCGGGATCGCCAGTTGCCGGAGGTTGCCGCCATAGGCCTCTGCGAGCGCCTGAAGGCCGAGGCAGACCCCGAAGATCGGCAGTTCGCGCGCCCTCGCCTTCTTGATCGTCGCCTTGCAGTCGAAATCCTTCGGGCTGCCGGGCCCGGGCGAAAGCACGACGAGGTCCGGTTTGACGCGGTCGAAAATCTCCTCGGCAACCGGCGTACGCACGGTGGTGACGGTCGCGCCCGTTTGCCGGAAGTAGTTCGCCAGCGTGTGGACGAAGCTGTCCTCGTGGTCGACGAGCAGAATGTTGACGCCCGCGCCGACCGACGCAACGTCGCGCCCGGCCTTGGCGCTGTTGGCGGATTTGGCGTCGCGGATGGCTGCAATCATGGCGGATGCCTTCAGTTCGGTTTCGGCTTCTTCTTCTTCCGGATTGGAATCATAGAGCAGCGTGGCGCCCGCTCTCACCTCGGCGATCCCGTCCTTGATGCGGATGGTGCGCAAGGTCAGGCCGGTGTTCATGTCGCCATTGAAGCCGACCATGCCGATTGCGCCACCATACCATGCGCGCGGGCTCTTCTCGTGGCTCTCGATGAAGCGCATCGCCCAGAGCTTCGGCGCCCCGGTGACGGTCACCGCCCAGGCGTGGCTCAGAAAGCCATCGAAAGCGTCCATGTCATCGCGAAGCCGCCCCTCGATGTGGTCGACCGTGTGGATCAGCCGCGAATACATCTCGATCTGGCGACGCCCGATGACCTTCACCGAACCGGGCACGCAGACGCGGCTCTTGTCGTTGCGGTCGACGTCCGAGCACATGGTGAGCTCGGATTCATCCTTTTTCGAATTCAACAGCTTCAGGATCTGCTCGCTGTCGGCGATCGGGTCGTCGCCCCGCTTGATCGTGCCGGAGATCGGGCAGGTCTCGATGCGGCGGCCCGAAACCCGGACGAACATCTCTGGCGAGGCGCCAACGAGATATTCCTGGTTTCCGAGGTTGATGAAGAAGGAATAGGGCGACGGGTTGATCGCCTTCAGCCGGTTGGAAATCTCCGAAGGGCGGCTCTCGCAGCGCTCGTAAAATTTCTGTCCCGGCACGACCTCGAAGAGGTCGCCGCGACGGAAGCTTTCCTTGGCCTTGACCACGAGTTCGGCATATTCGCCCGGGCGATGATCGCCATGGGGCGGAATGCTGTCGACGGTGCGGAACGGCTCCGGCGTGATTTCCGCCGCCTTGCCCTCGGTCGAAAGGCCGCCCTTGGCAAAATCATAGCAGTCGACCCAGGCCTTCGCCGCATAGTGGTCGACGACGAGGATCTCGTCCGGGAGGAAGAGAACCATGTCGCGCTGGTCGTCCGGCCGCTGCAATTTCAGGTCGATCGCGTCGAACTGGAAGGCAAGGTCGTAGCCGAAGGCGCCATAGAAGCCGAGATTGGAATCTTCGGCCGAATGGAAAAGGTTCGTAACAGCGCGCAGCACCGTGAAGACCGTCGGCATCTTCGAGCGCTCTTCCTCGGTAAACACCCGGTCCGGCTGGTTGATGGTGAGATCGAGCCTACGCGTCGTCAACGCGCCAATGGTAATGTCTGCAACGGATTTCAGATGCTCGCCGATGAGCGCCAGCAATACCTCGCCGCGCCCGTTATAGGCTTCGATCCAGAGCGAACGACCGAAGGAAGAGATGGCGAGCGGCGGGTCGACGACAGCGGTGTCCCAGCGTGTGTAACGGCCGGGATATTCATAGTTCGAGGAAAAGACCGCGCCGCGCCGCTCATCGAGCTTGTCGACACAGGACGAGATCGCGTCCGTGTAGGACGCATCGCGCCGCCTGCGCGTGACGACAATGCCGCCTTCAGTGGTGTAGGTCTCCGCGCCGTCTTCCAGAATTACCGTTGCCATTCGCCTCGCTCCGTAAAGGCCCGGTCTTTCCACGCGGCCTGAATATGAAAAAGCCGCCTCGAAATCTCCGGGCGGCTTCATGTCTCAATCACGCATGACTGGTCAAGGCCGCCTCAGCGAGCCCACCACCAGATCGAAATGTTGCGTGCGTCTATCATGGGCGAAAGTGTTAGCGCGGCTTGCGAATGCACGCAAGCGGGAAAACGGGGTCGACGGCAGAGCTGAAATGGGCGGCTACCGCGAGCCGCCCGTTCGATCGATCGGATGCGTTGGGCCGCTTCAGAAGCGTTGCGTCAGCGAGATCTTGAAGGTTCTACCCGGCTCCGAATAGAAATCAGCCGGCTGCGTGAACGTGTTCTGGGTGTTGACGGCATCCCAATACGTCTTGTCGAAGACGTTGTAGACGCCGGCGTTCACCCGCAGACCCGGCAACTCAACCGGTTCCCACCAGCCGGTGAGATCGACGATGCCATAGCCCGGTGCCTTGAAGCTGTTGGTCGACTTGTCCGAAACGGCCATTGCAGCCGTCAGGATGACGTCGGTTCCCCAGCTTTCCGTGGCATAGCCTACACCGAGGACTCCCTTCAGCGGAGCCACGGAACCGAGCACCTCATCCGTATCGAGGTCCCGGCCATAGGCATAGGCGAGCGCGGTTCGGACGTGGACGCCGTTGCTGAAGACCTTGTGGCCCGACACCTCAACGCCGTGAATGGAGACGTTGGCGCGGTTTATCGCCTCGGTAATGCCGAGCGGGTAGCTCCCGGTCGGATCAAAACTCCAGCGCTCGTCGATGAAGTTCCTGTACCTGTTGTAGAAGGCGCTTACGCGACCGCCGAATTCCTCGTCGCCGAGATTGGCCCCGACCTCAAAACCATGGCTCGTTTCCGGCCTCAGGTCGGGATTGCCGATCTGCAGGTAGCTGCCCGGCGCACCGTAGTTCAGATAGAGCTCCTCGGCTGTCGGCGGCCGGAAAGCCATCGCCCACTGTGCGAAAAGCTCGACCTGTTCGGCTGCCTGATAGGTCGCAAGCAGCTTTGGCGACAGCGTCTGGTCGCTCTGTCCGGGTGGCAACCCGTCATAGTTGGGATTGCGCATGTAGGCGGCCGTATTCTGAGGTGAATAGTCGTACCAGTCGAAGCGGAGCCCCGGCGTCAGCGCGAAAGGACCATCACCGATCGAGATGCGATCCTGCAGGTAGATACCGACCTTCTTGCTGTCGACGTCGGGGCTATCCGACTGATTGGTATGCAGGAAGTTGCAGGAGGGGCTGGGCGCCGTGTCGCAGCTGTCCTCGCCTGAGGAATACTGGTGGAGCTTGCCGATGGCAAAATCGCCGCCGAGCGTGACCTGATGCTGCAGGAGGCCGGTATCGAAGAACTTGTCGACGTAGCCGCTGGCGCCGAAGCTCTCGTCCTCCGCTTCGTTGAGCCGCGAATACCCGCCGATCACCGAGGTGCTGCGGAAGGCGTCGACACCATTTTCGCGGAGCAGGCGCTGCCAGTAGATGGTGGCCGAAGCGCTGTCGAACCAGGCGTTATCGTCGGTCGCCTCGAATTCGTAGTCGAGCGACAGGCGCTCGCGCCGGGTATTGTCGAGCTTGTCGTAATTGCCCGGCCGATAATTGCCGAAGAGGCTTTGGCCGGACATGAAATCGATGTCCTTGTCGCGATCAAAGCGTTCCGCCGTCAGACCGAAAGTGTGGCCACTGTCAGTGTATTGCCGGACCTTGAACAGGAGGTTGTTCTGGTCGTAGTCGGCGGGATCCGCCTCGGTGCGCGTCGTCGAATAGCCGCCAACGTCGCCATTGCTCTGCCGTTCGTGTCCCCTCTTGTAGCCGCCCTGGAACAGGACGGCCGTGTTGTCGTAGCGCGCGGCGACGGCGGCGGACCCGCCGACGCTCTCGTCGTCCCCATCGTAGGCGAACTTGAAGATCCCGCCCCAGGTCCTGCCTTCTCCGATCAGGTCTTCCGGCTCCAGCGTGCGCAGGACGACGGCCCCGCCGAGCACACCGCCGCCGGCGCGGCTCGAATCGGCGCCGCGCACGATATCGATCGTCGAGAGCGCGGCAAAATCGAAGCTGTCGATGCCGCCGTCTGCATCGCGCGCGCCGTCGTCAAGGAAGGGGATCGGGATGCCGTCGATCGTCGTCAGCACGCGCGGCCCTTCGAGACCGCGAATATTGACGCTGCCGTTCGTGCGGTTGAAGTTCACACCGGGTTCAAGGCTTCTGCCCAGATCTTCGAAGCTCGATATCTGGTTGTTGTCGAGTTCCTGTTCGGTGACCCGCTCGGCAAGCGGCGTATCGGCCACCCCCTCCTTCTCGCCGTTCGTGGCGATCAGTTTCTTCAGTGCCGTTACGCGCCCCTGCTTTTCGGCGGCAGTCGCCGCCTCGGTCGCTTGGGCGTGCGAAAACGTTGTTCCGGCCAGAGTGATGAATGCCGTGCATGCGAGAAGAGCCAGGCGATGATGCCGGTTGAGCATAGACCAGTCCTTTGAGATGTTGGCCGGGCTTGCTGTTGAGCGGCAAACTCAAGGGGCTGGCTGGGCGAAGGTTTGGATGTGTGCGACGTGTCAGCGCGTCGCCTCATTTACGCCACATAAAAAACTTGAGTGAAATTGTCAATATAAATCCAGGGGTGCCGGCGAGCTTCCGATCCACGCTCGTTGCAGGTGACGTCCTCAGTTTCAGCACATTTTGAAACAGGATCTGCTCTCATGCGTTTTGGCTTCGGCCGCAACGGATGGAAAGGACCTGCATGCGCCACTCCGCCGGAATGATCCTGTTGTCCGTCTTGATTCTTTCGGGCGCAAGCCTTCCCAGAAAGGGCCCGGTGCCCGTCCCGAAACCCGCCGTCCCTGGCGAGCAGGCAACGCCAACCCCGGAGCCGAAGCCCGGGGTGCCGCCCAAGGGCGCCGAGATCAATGGCAAGACAGCTGCTCAGCCGGGCGCAGAAAAGAAAGAGGAAGCCCCCGGGGACACGACCAAGGACGACAGCGTCGAGGAAATATTCCTGCCGGTGAAAGAGGAGTCTGCCGAAGAGCACGCAACCTGCCTTGCCGACCTCAAGGCGCTCGGCGGCACATTCACTGACAGCAAGCGCATCGACGATGGCAAAGGCTGCGGTATCGACAAACCGATTCGCGTGACTGCCATCTTGCCGGGCGTCGCCTTGAAGCCGGAGGGAACGATGCGCTGCGCGACGGCACTAGCGCTTGCCCGCTGGACCAAGGAATCGGCGACCCCCGCGGCCGCCACTGCCTTCGGACCGGATACCCGGATCACGGCGCTGAACCAGGCCTCGACCTACGTCTGCCGCCTGCGTAACAACGCAACGACCGGCAAGATATCGGAGCATGCCCACGGTAACGCTGTGGACATTGCCTCGTTCACGCTCGGAGACGGCAGGACGATCGCCATTCAACCGCGTGACGAGGATGGCACGCTGACCGGCGCGTTTCAGCGCGCAGTTACGGCTACGGGCTGCCTCTACTTCACGACTGTGCTCGACCCGGGCAGCGACGCCGCCCATGAGACGCACCTGCATCTCGACGTCATCGAACGCAAGAACGGCTATCGTTACTGTCGATAGGCGGTTGTCAGGTCCTGCCGGAGCCGGTTGGCGCCTTTTCGAGCCAAGCACGACGAACTCGCCAGAAAAGACCGGCGACCTCTTCGTGCGCCGACAGCTCGACCGTTATCATAAGACGCGCACCGCCGCACCGCTCCACCTCGTGGCGCATAAGATAGCGGCGACACGATTGAAATCGCCGCGGGCGAGCACGATCTATGGCGCATCATTTTTCGCCCGCCACCGACCTGACCGAGGAACAATCCATGCCGCCAACCATGTACAAGCTTTCCGTACCCGCCTTCATCCGCGGCTTTTCCGCCCTCGGTGGCCTGTTCGACAAGGCCGAAGCCTTCGCTTCTGAGAAGGGCATGCCGCTCGCTGAACTCTTTGACGCACGGTTGGCCCCGGACATGCTGCCGCTGGCGGGCCAGATCCAGCGGGCGAGCGACACGAGCAAAAACGCCATCGCGCGGCTGACGAAAATCGAGGCGCCGCGCTTCCCGGACGAGGAACAAAGCTTCGCGGAATTGCGCGAACGGATCGCCAAGACGGTCGCATTCCTCGAAACGGTCCAACCGGCAGATCTCGAAGGCAGCGAAAACCGCGACGTGACGCTCAGCTTCCCCAACCTCAAGGTGGCCTTTACCGGCGAGGACTACCTCTTGCAGTTCGTGTTGCCGAACTTCTACTTCCACGTAACCACCGCCTACGACATCCTCCGCCACAAGGGCGTGCCGATCGGCAAGGCCGACTACATCGGCGGCCTCGGCTGAAAGGCAACGGACGTCGACTGTCGATGCCTCCTGCCCGACAGGGCCGAGGGGCTACCACCCGCGCAGTTCGGGAGGATGCCGGCCGTAACACACCCAATCGGTCCGGTCTCGCTCCCGCTGTGTTCGAAAGGCCTCAGAACAGCCCCTCGATCAGCCCCTCCTCATTGAGCCGTATTTTCTCAGAGGACGGCGCTTTCGGCAGGCCCGGCATCGTCATGATCTCTCCGGTGATGACGACGATGAAGCCGGCGCCGGCCGCAAGCCGCACCTCGCGGATCGGCACGGTGTGGCCACTCGGCGCGCCGCGCAGGTTCGGGTCGGTCGAGAAGGAATATTGAGTCTTCGCCATGCAGATCGGCAGGTGGCCGTAACCCTGGTCCTCCCAGGTCCGGAGCTGTTCGCGCACCAGCTTGTCGGCAATGACCTCGCTCGCGTGATAGATGTCCTTGGCAATCGTCTCGATCTTCTGGAAGAGCGGCATGTCGTCCGGGTAAAGCGGCGAGAACTGCGAGTGCCCCGCATTGGCGAGGTCCACGACCTTGTGGGCCAGTTCCTCGATCCCTGCCGAACCCTCGGCCCAGTGCTTGCAGAGAACGGCTTCGGAACCAAGCGTCCTCACATAGTCCTTGATCGCCTGGATCTCTGCCTCGGTGTCGGAGGTGAAGTGGTTGATCGCAACGAGCACGGGAACGCCGAATTTCTTGACGTTCTGGACGTGCCGCCCGAGATTGGCGCAGCCCTTCTTGAGCGCCTCGACATTCTCCCGACCCAGATCCTCCTTCTTCACGCCGCCATTCATCTTGACCGCCCGCACGGTCGCGACGACGACCGCGGCGTCCGGCTTCAGGCCGGCCTTGCGGCACTTGATGTCAAAGAACTTTTCGGCGCCGAGATCGGCACCGAATCCGGCCTCGGTAACGACATAGTCGGCGAGCTTCAGGGCGGTTGCCGTGGCGACAACCGAATTGCAGCCATGGGCGATATTGGCAAAGGGGCCGCCATGGACAAAGGCCGGGTTGTTCTCGAGCGTCTGCACCAGGTTCGGCTGCATCGCGTCCCTGAGCAGTACCGCCATCGCCCCGTCCGCCTTGATGTCGCGGGCATAGACCGGGCTCTTGTCGCGCCGGTAGCCGATGATGATGTTGCCGAGCCGCTTCTCGAGATCCTTGATGTCCATCGCAAGGCAAAGGATCGCCATGACTTCCGAGGCGACGGTGATGTCGAAGCCGGTCTCGCGCGGGTAGCCGTTGGCGACGCCGCCAAGCGAACCGACGATCTGGCGCAGCGCCCGGTCGTTCATGTCCATCACCCGGCGCCAGGCGATGCGCCGAATGTCGATCGCCTGCTCGTTGCCCCAATAGATGTGATTGTCTATCAGCGCAGCGAGCAGGTTGTGTGCCGCCGTGATGGCATGAAAATCGCCGGTGAAGTGAAGGTTGATATCCTCCATCGGCACGACCTGGGCGTAACCGCCGCCGGCCGCTCCGCCCTTGCTGCCGAAGCACGGGCCGAGCGATGCCTCCCGGATGCAGACGACCGTCTTCTTGCCGATGCGGTTGAGGCCGTCGCCAAGCCCAACGGTGGTCGTCGTCTTGCCTTCGCCGGCTGGCGTGGGGTTGATCGCTGTCACCAGGATAAGCCGGCCGTTTCCGTTTCCCTGCTGTGCGGCGACGAATTCAGCGCTGACCTTGGCCTTGTCGTGGCCGTAGGGGAGCAGGTGCTCCGGCGGAATGCCGAGTTTTTCGCCGATCTCCTGGATCGGCTTCTTCCTCGCGGCGCGCGCGATCTCGATATCGGATTTGACCTCCGGCATGGCTGCTCCCCCTCTTGTGGCGCACCAATCCGCCTCCTCCGCGAAAATGGGCGCGTTCTGTTTCTTGCGCTTACGCTTGCACGCCGCGCATCAGCGGGCAAGGATATCGCGCATTTCCACGAGATTTGACCGCACTCGAAGGATGTAGAAACCCATCGTCGCCAGATGGGTCGGCATGATCCAGCCATCCTCGCGGCCGTTCGAGATGATCAGCGGCTGGATGTTCAAGGCGGCGCGCAGCTGCCGGATCGTCTCGGTCCAGATCGGTGTCAGGCCGCGCTGGGCAACGACATTCTCGAAGTCGGCACCGGCGGCGGAAAGAATGCCGTAGTAGCCATAGAGCTGGCCGAAGGCGAACCAGAAGCGGTCGTCGGCGCGCGTATCGAACCAGCCGCCATTGTGGAATTCGGATCGTTCGCGGATGATCGCCGATGTGTTGCCGAGGTCGTTGGCGATGCGGTCGAGGAACTCGACCATGTTGTCGGACCGACCGTCGAAGATCGCCTCGCACTTTCCGAGCGAACCATTGAACTTCCTGAAATCGCGCATCGCCGCCCGATAAAAGCTTGGCGTCGGCGTCTTGGGCCCGAACGGGTTGATGCCGAAATACCAGGTCTCCTCGTCGAACTGGATGTTGCCGCGCGCGCTTTGCAGGTCGTTGTTGATGCCCGACGTGCCGCGGACGCGCCCGAGCGAATCCACGAGTTCCACCGAAGTGCGGCGTATCGCCTGGTTGATTCCCCGCTGGAACGACGCCTTGTTGTCGAGCCAGGGCGTATCGTCCCAGTCCATCCCGAAGAGGCCGAGCTTGTAGAGCAGCATGGAGGATATCCAGGCATTCTGGTTGACGTTGTAGTCGATGAGATCGGCTGCGACGTCGACGATCGCCGAGGTCTGACAAACCGTTCCCGCCGGCAGTTGCGCCACGGCGAGCGCCTCGGTCGTGCTGGCCTCGCCCGATGGACCGACTGCGGCAGCCTGGCCGCCGGTAGTCCCTGGATTTTGCCGCCCCGGCGCCGTTGCGCCGGGACCGCTTACCGGCGACCCTGCCGGCACCTTGCGCTCGGCGAGCTTGTAGCGGTCGACATAGTCCGGGTCGAAATTGGTCCAGGCCTGCGTCTGCCAGACGAAGTAGCCATAGAACAGGACGAGGCCAAGGAGGATGAGGCCGATCGGGCCCTTGATGATCCAGCTTCTTGCCCGATACCAGTTACCGAGTGCGACGAAGGGCCAGAGAAGCCAGGCCACCGCCAAGCCGATGCCACGGCCGATCGCCGTGAAAATACGCTGAAAAAACGCAACGATCGGATCGAACATGTCTATTCCTCTTTGAGACCGTAGAGCTTGTGGCGGAAAGCGGCCTTGTCCTTGAGATACGTGCTGGTCAATGTCGCGACAACATATTCCCGGAACTTTTCGCTGAAGTGCTCGTAAGCTCCGTAGAATCCCTGCTTGTCGAAAACGAAGCGGGAGACGAAATCGCGGGGGACGAGCTCGGAGATCAGGCGGTTCACCAGCCATTGATCGGGATGCATCGGTGCGGCGCGCACGAGCAGGAAGCGATGTTCCGGCGGGACCTCCGCCATGGTGATCGTGCCCGTTGCCGCTATCGTCCGGGCCATTTCCTGAAGGAAGGGGTAGGTTCCATCGCGCGACACAAGCGCCGCGTTACGGTGGATCCAGGTCTGCAGCCAGATCCGATCGGCGTTCATGAGATCGGCTGTCGGATCGGCATCGCTGATCAGCCCGCGAATGATCATGTCCGCCCGGTGCTGGAACAGCCCGGATTCCTGCACCCAGGAAGCCTGCGGCAATTGCAGCCGGTTGGTCCGGGCGAGGAACTCGTAAATACGGGCATGGTCGTTGATGGCAATGTAGCTCACCTGCCATGGCCGCGATCGCCTGAAACCGGGCACCGAGGGATCGCAAATAACCGTCGTCGTCTTCTGGTCGAGGAAGACATAGATGCCGCCAAAGTGATTGGCCCAGAAGGCATCATGACGGAAAACGAGTTCGTTTGGCACCAGCGCGTTCTGCCGGATGTCGCCGGTCACTTTTGCCAGCTCCACCATCCGGTTCAGCATGGCATCATCGGCCCAGGCGGTCGGTACCTTCTTCAACCGGTCGACCAGTTCCCTGAGCTCGGTTGCCTTGCCGAGCATGTCTTCCGCCGAAAGAACCCGGAAACGAACCTCGTTGATCGACAGGAGGTCGTCGATGTCCTCGACCACCGAAACAGAATCCTCGATCTCGCCGTAGAGCGCGTCCTTGATCGTCACCGCGTTGATCGCGCGGCTGTTGGCGTTGAAGAATTCATGCATCAGCGCGGCTGTGTTGGAAAAACTCGTGTGGACGACGGGGAGATCCGCCTGAGCCGGCGTCAGGATGATAAAACGTCGATTGACGCGGTTCGGGTCAAGATAATCGAGATCCCCGAGTTCGTCGGCGATCTCGGGTGAGAAGCCGGTCATGTCGATGCTGAAGTGATCGAGCGCCGTCCGTTGCAGGCCCAAGCCCTCCAGCGCCTTGTTGTAGCGCGCGACGAGATGCGGCTCGGATATGTCGAGCAGCCGACCGTAGACCAGCTCCGCTTCAAGAAGGCGCTTCATGCGGGAATGCTCCCCGCCGCGGCAATTGAGCGCTCCCGATTCTCTTCGCTCATCCCTGCCATCTGCCCTCGCGTTTCATGGTCTCGATCTCGCGGATTGCCCTTTCGCGCTGGCGCTCGCGGCGGATGATGTCGCCAACGGCGGCATCGTCCGACTTGTCGGTGTAGCGAAACTCGCTGTCGGCGTAGCGGTTGATTTCCTGCAGCACGATCTCGATCGTGATCGGGCCGCGCAGGTCTTCGATCATCGCCTTCTTCTCGTCGTAGGACTTGTGCATGAATGCGCCGGCATCCTTGAACCAGTCATCGGGCAGTTCGACGTCCATCGCCCGCATCTTGATCGCATCGGTGATGTTCCTGATCGCCCGACCGGTAAAGCGTGGCTCGGCCTCCTTGATCATGTGCAGATAGGCGCCGACGTCGGCGAGCGTGGCGATCTTTCCCTTCTCTTTCTCGTAGCGCTCCCAAACGGCGGCAAGCCCCTCCTCCTGCGGCCGTGAATGGGCCTCGTAGGACTGCGACACCGCCCGCTTGATCTCCTGGCCGGCATAGAGATCGTGCTGACCAAGCGGGATCTTGTGGTTCTTGCCGACGAGCAGCGCGAAAATATCGATATAATCGCCTTCCGTCTGCGGCCCATCGACGAGCCAGCGCGCGCCAGCCCGCTGGCGCAACGCGTCATCGACATTCTCCGGGTAGTTCGAGAACATGCCGAAGGTGCAGTTGCCGCGCACCACGGTCGACGCACCGGCGAAACTCTCCATCAGCACCGCCGTCACCTCATGCTGGCCGGCCGAGGCACGGTCATCGGAGCGCTTGGCCGTCACCTGATCGACATCGTCGATCGTGCCGAAGCCGATCGCCCGAGGATTGATGACGTTGTTGACGAACTCCTTGCAGTTCTGACCGGATTTTCCCTGGTAGGAGGAAATCTGGTCGACGCCGAAGTTCTCGTAGTGGAAAGCGTAGCCGGCGACGCCGCAATAGTCGTGGAGCATTCCGGCCAGCATCTGGATGAGAATGGTCTTGCCGGTGCCCGGCATGCCGTCGCCGATGAAGGTGAAGAGGAAGCCGCCAAGTTCGACGAACGGATTCATCTGCCGGTCGAAGTCATAGGCCATCAGCATCTTCGCGAGCTTCAGCGCCTGGTATTTCGCAATGTGGTTGCCGATGATTTCTTCGGGCTTCTTGAAGGTCATCACCAGCGGTTTGCGCTTCTGTCCCGGCGCAATGTCGAAACCGTTCAGGGTGAAGTCGTCCTGGTCGAGCCGGATGTGGACGTTTTCGAAGCTCTGAAGGCCGGTGAACCGCGCCTTGCGGGCGATCAGTCCTTCGATCGCGACCCGTGAAAAGGCGCGCGTGCGGGCGGTCAGGGCAAGATCGTCGGGCGCGCCGGCAATGCTGCGATCGAGCGCCGCGATCATGCTTTTCAGCGCATCCTGGGGCGTATCGAAGAGAAAGTCGGGCTCTGCCGCATCGTCGACCGGCTCCCCTTCCCCCTGCAGGGTCGCGCCCAGATAGGCCGCCAGCGTGAAGGCGGCAACATAGGCGGCCGCCGAAAGCAGTGCCTTGAATTGGCCCGCCTCCTCGCCGCCGAGCGGCGCCGCGGCGTTGCGCGCCTGCAATTGCTCGAGATTCGTCTGGCGCGCGAAAACGTCGGCGACGGCAAGCGCCACTTGAATGCCGCGGCGCGCGCGGTAAAGGACGGCATGCTGGGCCGGCGACAGGAGCGGATCGGCGCCACGCACCGATTGGATCGTGCGCTGAAGTTCAACCTCGCGGCTGCGGCGCTGGCCGCCACTCGAAACGGTCGAGACGAAACGACGGCCTGTGCCGGCGAGCGGCGTTCCCCCTGATATGTCATCCCGTTCGAGGATGATCAGCTTGGTGACAAGGCTCTGGGCTGTCGCCTGATGCTTGGCGATGTCGTCCTCGTGCAACGTCGTCAAGCCGGTATTCAGCGTCATCGTCAAACCTCGCTCACCACCTGGTTGCCGGAAATCACGTGCACCTTGTAGTCTCCAAAGACTTCCCCCGCCTCGCCCTCGGCGTAAAGCGCCTGATAGGCGTCGTGCGGCACGAGCGCATGCTTCTCGTAAGAGCTGACCCCCATCCGGGCAGCCTCCAAGTTGTCGGTGTCTATGTGGAATTCCTCCTGCGCCGGCGTCGAGGACCAGAAGCCGCGCTCCGCAGGACGTTCGGCCTTGGAGAAGACTTCCTGCACCGTCCAGGTCAAAAGCCAGGCGTTCTCCGTCTTGCGCACCTTCGACAGAATATCGTTGATCCTGGCGTTGTTCTCGGTGATCCCGGCCGAATAGAACGGGCCGAGCACGATGCGCCGAAGCTGTTTCGGGTGGAGCTCCGGGAAGTCCTTGTCGAGATTCGTGGCGATCGTCACCGGCGTCAGCGAATAAGCGCTGTTCTTTGAAGCGAAGTCATCGAAGCGGCTCGCAAGTTCAGGATTGAGCAGACCGCCGACCGGCAGCGGAATCTCGATATCAGGATTGAGCTTGCCGTCACGGGTGACCAGCATCTCGACGATGTTTTCCGATGAATCCTCGATCGTCGCCATGTAGACCATGGGAAGCGTCTGGGTGCCATCGAAGGCGCCCCACGAGACGACGTAGTAGGGCCTCATCGTCTTCGGGTTGACAGCGACCCGGATGGTCTCCGGCAGAATGAAGGGCGAGAAAATATCGCCTTTGCCGATCTGCTCGAGATAAAGCCTTTCCGCCATGCGGGCCTGCAAGGCCTCGGGAAAGGCCTTCTGCCTGAGAATGAAGTCGGCCATCTCCTCGCGGAGCGCATCGGCCGGCGGGATGCTCGCCAGCCGCTTTTCCGCACTCTGTCGGTCGTTTTCCAGCTCGAGTACGTTCTGGAACACCGGGAAGCCGCTTTCGGCGCGCGAAATCCGGAACCGCTCTACGAAGCCGATGCGATTTTCCCAGCAGGCGATCGAAGCCTTCAGCCGGGCGAGATAGGGAACGATGATCTCGCCGACCACCGTGTTCTGGTAAAGCGGTGAGTTGCGGTCGCCGAGAAAGAGTTCGAGCCCCGCCAGCGCGGACCGGATGGAACTGAAGTATTGCCGTACGGCTGCGGATGCGGCGGTGTTCATGCCAAGTCCCTCGGCAGGCGCCGAAAGGCGGTCGGAAATCTCGTCATTGCCGCCTTGCCGATCACTGCTTCACGTAGTTTGCCGCATTGTGCTTGTCCATCACCGTTTGGAAGCGACGGGCGAAGGCGTCGTCGGCCAGTTTCTTGCGCCGCTGGATATCCTGCGTTGCCAGCATGTTCTTTTCATGCATTTCGAGCAGGTCGCCGATGTGACGCTGTGCCGCCGCGCCGATCCCGGCCATTGTCTCCTCGGCCGCAGTGTCGACCTGGCTTCCGAGCGTATTGATCTTGTGCGCGACGTCCTGCTGCGCCGCCGTCTTCAACGAGTCTTCCAGCGACTTGTAGAGGACGATGCGCTGTTCGGTGTCGATCGTCAGCTTGTTGATCAGCGTGTTCTGGGCCGCGATCTGATTGTTGAGGGAATCGACGAAGGTCTGGAACATCGACGTGTAGCGCTCGAGCGTCTGGCTCTCCGCAAGCAGCTCCTGCTCCTTCGCCTGCTTCTCGTTATATTCGGTCGCGAGCGTCGCGCGCTCGCCTTCCAGGTCCGTTCTCGTCTTCTGGTCGGTGGACGCGGCAATTCTGTTCTCGATGTCGAGCAACAGGGGATTTAGCTCCTCGATGCGCTTCTGCGTCTGCTCAAGCGCTGCCATCGTGCCCTTGCGGCGATCGATCACCTTGATGAGGCTCTGCTCGGAGGTTTTGTAGCGCTGGTCGAGGATCGCCCTCTGGTCCTTGAGGATGCCGACGATGGTGTCGGACTTGACGAGAAGCTCCTGCAGATTGCCGGCAAGCGACATGTTGCGCACGCGATCGGTCCGCAGGCGCTGCATCTTCTGCTTGGAGAACATGCCGATGAATTTCTCGTAGCCGGTATAGCTCTTCATGCTTTCGAATTCGGAGCCGAAGAGGTTGGTCGCATCCTCAAGCCCAATGATCAGATCGGCGATGTTGGCTTCCATCACCTTCTGCTGATTGATCACGTCCTGGATGCGGGCGTTCTCGATGTCGAAATTGACGTCGCCGAGTTTGGTGTCGGCCTTGGAGAACTGGTCGAGAACAACGCCAGATTGTTCAAGCCTGCCGCGCATCTCCTGGACGACGTTCCTCGTCTTCTCGATTTCCGCATCAAAATTCTGAAGAGTCGCCATTCCTTCCCCCTTTAATCCGGCCCCATTGATCAGGACAGTCATCCGCATCGGCGCGCCAGATTATTCAGCCTTCGATTGCAGTTATATAAAGGACGTTTAGCCGGTGAGAACAAGTGTCGCACTCAGGCTTTTTAGCACGGTTGGTCGAGCAGAAGAGCGAGTGATGGCAGCGGCCGACTACCGTGTAGGCGAAGGCCCTTTAGATCGGCGATCAGATCCGCGATCTCAGCGGGCTTGTTCAACCCCAAGGCTCGCCCGTGGTACAGCTGACCTGACCCCCGGGGCTCAGAAGATAGTCCGAAAATGCGCGGGCCCCCGCCGCCGCGCTGACAAGCGGGTAGCGTCAGCCGTCGCGCATCCGGTCTTCCCAGTGACGGCGGCAATAGGAAACGTATTTCTCGTTACCGCCGACATCCACCTGCGCGCCTTCGCGCACAAGGTTGCCGGCGCCGTCGAGCCGCACGACCATCGTCGCCTTGCGCCCGCAATGGCAGATCGTCCTGACTTCGCGCAACTCGTCAGCGATCGCCAGCAGCGCCATCGAACCGGGAAAGAGCTTGCCCTGGAAGTCGGTTCTGAGGCCATAGGCCATCACCGGAATGCCGAGGCGGTCGGCGACGCGCGCGAGTTGCCAGACCTGGTCCTCGCCGAGGAATTGGGCCTCATCCACGAAGACGCAGGCGATCTCGCCGGAACCGTCTGCGTTCAGGCATTCGACAAGGGCGTAGAGATCGTCATCGCCGCTGAACGGGATCGCGTCCGATGCCAGCCCGATGCGCGACGAGATGCGGCCGGCCCCGCCGCGGTCGTCGAAGGCGGCGATCAGCATGGCGACGCGCATGCCGCGCTCCTGGTAGTTATAGGAGGCCTGCAGCAACAGGGTGCTCTTGCCGGCATTCATCGTCGCATAGCTGAAATAGAGTTTGGCCATATTCCCGTCTCCGGACCTCCTATAGCGCCGCGCGTCTTGTCAGACGCGCAAAGGACGCTGTAGCACTTTGAATTGCTGCATGGTTTTGTCCTTAAATCGGCTACGATTTAAGGAAACATGCAGTCGTCCGCTTCATGACGGGGCTTGCCGCCGATAGCCAGAGCGGGTCGGCGCGACCCACAGGTTTTCGCGGCAGCGCGATTCCTTGAAAACCACATGGTCGGTCGAAGCACGACGACAACCCTTGCGCGTCGGCGCAAGGGCGTGACGCAAAATGACTTCCTTTTCTTGGACATTGCGACATCGGGCGTCGCATTGTGCATCCCGTCAATGTATTGACGCAATACACTTCCTTCGGCATCAAGGCGCTTGAATTCAAGCTCCATTGGTGTTTGGCTAAAACAATAATAGAGGCAGGGGAACGACAACGATGATAAGGATACGCTCTCTCAAATTCATGCTGGCTGGTGCCGTTTGCATGGCAGCCCTGACCGCCGGAAATGCCGTCGCGGCCGAACCGGATAGCTGCGGCACCGTCCGTTTCTCAGATGTCGGCTGGACGGACATTACGGCAACGACGGCAACGGTAACGACGATCCTCAAGGGCCTCGGCTACCAGACGGACGTGAAGGTCCTGTCGGTTCCTGTCACCTATACCTCGCTGAAGAACAGGGACATCGACGTCTTCCTCGGCAACTGGATGCCGACGATGGAGGCCGACATCGCGCCCTATCGCGAGGACAAGTCGGTCGAAACCGTGCGGGAGAATCTCGAAGGTGCCAAGTACACGCTTGCGACCAACGCCAAGGGCGCAGAACTCGGCATAAAGGATTTCAAGGATATCGCCGCGCACAAGGATGAACTGGACGGCAAGATCTACGGGATCGAACCGGGCAATGACGGCAATCGTCTGATCATCGACATGGTCGACAAGGGAACTTTCAATCTCAAGGGTTTCGAAGTCGTCGAATCGTCCGAGCAAGGCATGCTGGCGCAGGTCGCCCGCGCCGAGAAGGACGGCGAACCGATCGTCTTTCTCGGGTGGGAACCGCACCCGATGAACGCCAATTTCAAGCTCACCTATCTGTCGGGCGGCGATGACATCTTCGGCCCGAATTTCGGTGGCGCGACGGTGCTGACCAATGTGCGTGCCGGCTACACGACCGAATGCCCGAACGTCGGCGCGCTGCTGAAGAACCTAAAGTTCTCGCTCCAGATGGAGAACGAGATCATGGGCAAGATCCTGAACGACGGCGAAGAGCCGGAAGCAGCTGCGGCGGCATGGCTCAAGGCCAATCCAACGGCAGTCGACCCCTGGCTTGCCGGTGTGACCGCCAAGGATGGCGGCGACGGACTGGCCGCGGTCAAGACCGCCCTCGGTCTGTGATCGACTGCAGGACCGTATGTCCTGCAGCACGCATAAAGGTCGCTGTAGCACTTTGAGGTGTTGCACGTTTTAGCCTTGAACCGGTCCGGTTCAAGGAGACATGCAGCGGGCGGGGGACCACCTCCGCCTTTTTTCACCGCTCGCGCGATCCGGTTTTTGACCCTGGCAAGAGGGATCCATTATCGTGGAATTTCTGACTGAACACCGCATCCCCATCGGGGGCTGGGCCAAGGCGTTCGTCGATTGGCTGACAACGAATTTCGAACTGTTCTTCGATCAGCTCGCAAATTTCCTGTCGGCGGTCGTGGCCGTCCTGCTTTACATCCTCCAGACCCCTCACCCGCTGATCGTCGTTGCGGTCGTCACGGCGGCTGCCTGGTGGTTCCGCCGCTCGCTCGGGGTGACGCTCTTCACCGGTCTCGGGCTTCTTTTGATCGTCAACCAGGGCTACTGGAAGGAAACGACCGAAACGTTGGCGCTGGTTCTCGCCGCAAGCTTCGTCAGCATGGCCGTCGGCGTTCCGCTCGGTATTGCCGCAGCCCGCCGCGCATGGGTCTATTCCGTCATGCGCCCCATTCTCGACCTGATGCAGACGATCCCGACCTTTGTCTACCTCATCCCCGCGCTGATTCTCTTCGGTCTCGGCATGGTGCCGGGACTGATCGCCACCGTCATCTTCGCCATTCCCGCGCCAATCCGGCTCACGCGCCTCGGCATCATCTCGACACCCCCTTCCCTGGTTGAGGCCGCCGAGTCCTTCGGCGCAACACCGTGGCAGGTGTTGCGCAAGGTGGAACTGCCCTTTGCCACGCCGCAGATCATGGCCGGTCTTACCCAAACGATCATGCTGTCGCTCTCGATGGTCGTCATCGCCGCGCTCGTTGGCGCCAATGGTCTCGGCGTTCCCGTGCTTCGCGCGCTGAACTCGGTCAACGTTGCCAAGGGTTTCGAGTCCGGTCTTTGCATCGTCATCCTCGCGATCATCCTCGACCGTCTATTCCGCTCGTCGGATGAAGGAGAAGGCGCATGACGGACGCCGTCGTTTTCAAGAATGTCGACATCATCTTCGGCAAGAGTCCGCAGGTCGCCCTGCAAATGGTCGACCAGGGAAAAAGCCGTGACGAGATCGGTGCCGCCACGGGTCTCGTGCTCGGCGTCGCCGGCGCTTCGCTGACGATCAACGAGGGCGAGATCCTGGTCCTGATGGGCCTCTCCGGCTCCGGAAAGTCAACCCTGCTCAGAGCCGTAAACGGCCTTGCGCCCGTGGTGCGTGGCAACGTCGAGATCAAGACTGCAAACGGATCGCTGAACCCCTATCGCTGCACCGCGAAGTCGCTGCGCGACTTCCGCATGCACACGGTTTCCATGGTATTCCAGCAGTTCGCGCTTCTTCCCTGGCGCACCGTCGCCGACAACGTCGGCTTCGGTCTCGAGCTCGCAGGCATGCCTGAGGCAGAACGCAAGAAGCGCGTCGGCGAACAGCTCGAACTGGTCAACCTTGCAAAATGGGCGGACAGGAAGGTCAATGAGCTTTCGGGCGGCATGCAGCAGCGCGTCGGACTTGCCCGCGCCTTTGCGACCGGCGCGCCCATCCTCCTGATGGACGAACCGTTCTCGGCGCTCGACCCGTTGATCCGCACCCGCTTGCAGGACGAATTGCTCGAATTCCAGCGGCGGCTGAAGAAGACGATCCTCTTCGTGAGCCACGACCTCGACGAAGCCTTCCGCATCGGCAACCGCATCGCGATCATGGAGGGCGGACGCATCATCCAGTGCGGTACACCGCAGGAGATCGTGAAAAACCCGGCAAACCAGTATGTCGCCGACTTCGTTCAGCACATGAACCCGATCACCATGCTGATGGCCAAGGATGTCATGCGGACCGGCGTCGAGCGGGGCGCGACAATTGCCGGCGTGACGGCGACGGCGAAGCCGACGACTCCCCTCGTCGATATCTTGGACGCGATGTCTCGCCAGCCGGGCAGCATCGGTGTCGTCGACAACGGCTCGGTGGTCGGCACGATCGACGCGCAAAACATAGTCGAGGGCCTGACGCGTCATCGCAACAAAAGTTGACGCAACACGCCGCACGGCCAATAAAGCCCGGAGCAACCGCTTCGGGCTTTTTCATTTATATTGTTCGGGGTGACGAGCAGCGAAAGGAAGACCGGCATGAGCGAAAAATCCAATGTTCTGCGCGAAACCGATGATGACGCCCGCAAGCTCGCACGGACATTGCTTCGCTCGGCAAAAAGCGGTTCGCTTGCTGCAATCGAGCCCGAAAGCGGTGGATTCCCGTTTGTCAGCCGTGTGCTGATCGGCATCGACATCGATGGCGCGCCGGTCGTTCTCGTCTCGCGACTGGCAACCCACACGCAGGCGCTGCTCGCCGACCGGCGGGCGTCGCTCCTGACCGGCGAACTCGGCAAGGGCGACCCGCTCGCCCACCCGCGCCTGACCGTTCAATGCGAAGCTGAAGAGGTTCCGCGCGATTCCGAGGTTCATGACCGTATTCGCGCACGCTTCGTCCGCCGTCACCCCAAGGCCAAGCTTTATGTCGACTTTCCCGATTTCGGTTTCTTCCGCCTGAACCCAGTAAGGGCGAGCCTCAACGGCGGTTTCGGACGCGCCTATACACTGACGGCCGACGACCTCGCGATCACCTCAGCGGCCGCCGCCGATCTCGCGGAAATGGAGGACAGCGCGATCGAGCACATGAATGCCGACCATACCGACGCCGTGAATCACTATGCGACCGTCCTTTGCCGCGCGCCGGTGGGGGACTGGAAGATCGTCGGTATCGACGCAGCCGGCCTCGATCTCTTTGATGGCGAGCGCTTGAAGCGCCTTGAATTCGAGGCACCGCTGCAGGAAACGGCGGAATTGCGGCCGCTTCTGAAAAAACTTTACGGTTAATCGGTGTTTAGCTACCCCCATTTTTCGCACTGGGTGGTTGCCCTTTTATGCATCACGTCTAATTATCGGGCTTCACCAATCATAACTACGTGTGATGTAATTTTCGCATGGAGCACGCAATGCAGCCCCTTTCGCCTGAAAAACACGAGGAAGCCGAAATAGCAGCCGGTTTCCTTTCGGCCATGGCAAATCCCAAACGCCTCCTCATCCTTGACTCTCTCATCAAGGAAGAGCTGGCCGTCGGCGCCTTGGCCAACAAGGTCGGGCTGAGCCAGTCGGCCCTTTCCCAGCACCTCTCGAAATTGCGCGCCCAGAACTTGGTGAGCACCCGACGTGACGCCCAGACGATTTATTACTCGAGTTCCTCTGATGCGGTCATGAAGATCTTGGGCGCCCTTGCGGAAATCTACGGTGAAGACAATGCCGTGGCAGAGAAAGTCCTCGTCCGCAAATCGGCGTAAACTCCCAATACGTCCGTCACGCTGGACGCCTTATGAAGCCCCCACGAGCAATCGCGCGGGGCTCAATTTTTTTGGCGAGCCACAAAGTTGACGGCCGTGGTTCTCTCGAAAACTTGCTGCAGCGACGCAGGCGCCACAGGCTTGACGCGATCGGGCGCGCTGATAGTTTGACCAAAGGGTAAAAGAATCCGACCTGGCCAGCCACTCGCACCGCCAGCAGTCAGAATTCGCCGAGGAGAACAGGACATGTCGAACCGATTGAATACAACGCCTAACGATCTGCGCGCCTTCTGGATGCCGTTCACGGCCAACCGGCAATTCAAGAAGGAGCCGCGCCTCTTCGTCGGCGCCAAGGACATGTACTACACGACCCACGACGGCCGCACCGTGCTGGACGGCACGGCTGGCCTCTGGTGCGTCAATGCCGGTCACTGTCGGCCGAAGATCACCGAAGCGATCCGCGAGCAGGCTGGCGAACTCGACTACGCTCCGGCTTTCCAGCTTGGCCATCCGAAAGCCTTCGAACTGGCGAACCGGCTGGTGGACATCGCGCCTGAAGGCATGAACCATGTTCTCTACACGAACTCGGGTTCGGAATCGGTCGACACGGCGCTGAAGGTCGCGCTCGCCTATCATCGCGCCAAGGGCAATGGCTCGCGCTTCCGGCTGATCGGCCGCGAGCGCGGCTACCACGGCGTCAACTTCGGCGGCATCTCGGTCGGCGGCATCGTCGCCAACCGCAAGATGTTCGGCACGCTGCTGACCGGCGTCGATCACCTGCCGCATACCCATCTTCCGGCAAAGAATGCTTTCACCCGCGGCGAACCCGAGCATGGCGCCGATCTTGCAGCCGAACTGGAACGGATCGTCACCCTGCATGATGCCTCCACGGTCGCCGCCGTCATCGTCGAGCCCGTTGCCGGCTCCACCGGCGTGCTCATCCCGCCGAAAGGCTATCTCCAGAAACTGCGCGAGATATGCACCAAGCACGGCATCCTCCTGATCTTCGACGAGGTCATCACCGGTTTTGGCCGCCTCGGCACGCCCTTTGCTGCGCAGTATTTCGACGTGAAGCCAGACATCATCACGACCGCGAAAGGCATCACCAACGGCGTGATCCCGATGGGCGCCGTCTTCGTGACGTCCGAGATCCACGACGCCTTCATGACTGGGCCGGAACATCTCATCGAGTTCTTCCACGGCTACACCTATTCCGGCAACCCGATCGCATCCGCCGCGGCGCTTGGCACGCTCGATACCTACAAGGAGGAAGGCCTGCTCACGCGCGCCGCCGAGCTTGCGTCCTACTGGGAAGAAGCGCTGCATTCGCTCAAGGACTGCCCGCATGTCATCGACATCCGCAACATCGGACTGATCGGTGCGATCGAACTGGAACCGATCGCCGGAGAGCCAACGAAGCGGGCGTTCTCCGCCTTCCTGAAGGCCTATGAGAAGGGGCTGCTCATCCGTACGACCGGCGACATCATCGCGTTGTCGCCGCCGCTGATCATCCAGAAACAGCAGATCGACGAATTGTTCGACAAGCTGCGAGACGTGCTGAAGAACAACATCTGAGCTTTCGGCATCACGCTTTCTCAGGCCCTTTCCCCGCATGCGGGGAGAGGGTTATTGTTATGAATCAATATAGAAAGCGGAGTGCGCACGTGTCCGAGATGTTGGAACGTATTATCGATCAGGGCGTGGGCCGTGTCCCGGCAGACATCGTGCTCAAGGGCGGCCGTTTCTTCGATCTGGTGACGGGCGAACTCATTGCTTCAGACATCGCCATTTGCGGCGACCGCATCGTCGGCACCTACGGCGACTATCAGGGACGCGAGGAGATCGACATCACCGGCCGCATCGCCGTTCCGGGCTTCATCGACACGCATCTGCACATCGAATCCTCGCTCGTCACGCCGCACGAATTCGACCGCTGCGTCTTACCGCTCGGCATCACGACGGCGATCTGCGATCCGCACGAGATCGCCAACGTCCTTGGCACCGAGGGCATCCAGTTCTTCCTCGATTCGGCGATGGAAACGATCATGGACATCCGCGTCCAGTTGTCGTCCTGCGTGCCGGCAACACATCTTGAGACGGCCGGCGCCGACCTGCCGATAGAGCGCCTCCTGCCCTTCCGCCACCACCCGAAGGTGATCGGGCTCGCCGAGTTCATGAATTTTCCCGGCGTCGTCCACAAGGACCCCATTTGCCTCGCCAAGCTCGATGCATTCCAGGGCGGTCACATCGACGGTCATGCGCCGCTTCTCTCCGGCAAGGAACTGAACGGCTATCTTGCCACCGGCATCCGCACCGATCACGAATGCACGACTGCGGCCGAGGCGCTCGAAAAAATCCGCAAGGGCATGCACATCCTCGTCCGCGAGGGTTCCGTCTCAAAGGACTTGCATGCCCTCATGCCGATCATCACCGAGCGGCTGTCTCCCTACCTTGCACTCTGCACCGACGACCGCAATCCGCTCGACATCGCCGAACAGGGCCACCTTGATCACATGATCCGCACCGCGATCGCGGCCGGCGTCGAGCCTCTGGCGATCTATCGCGCTGCCTCGATTTCCGCCGCCCGCGCCTTCGGCCTCAGGGACCGCGGCCTTGTCGCGCCCGGCTGGCGCGCCGACCTCGTCGTCATCGACAGCTTGGACAACTGCAAGGCCGAGATCGTGTTTGCCGCGGGGAGACGGGTAACCGATGCCCTCTTCGCGACGCGCAAGCCGGTCGAGCCTGTCGGGCTCGACAGCGTCAAGGCTGGCGCGGTCAAGGCCGCCGATTTCGCGGTCCCCTATACAGAGGGCCAAACCTCGGTGATCGGCGTCCTGCCGGGCAAGATCATCACGGAACATCGGCGCTTCCACCTGCCCGCTGAAGGAAACCAAACTGGAATCGACCTTGGCCAAGACATCATCAAGGTGGCCGTCATCGAGCGCCACGGCGTCAATGGTAATCACGCCAACGGCTTCGTCCAGGGCTTCGGCCTGAAGAAAGGCGCGATCGCCTCGACCGTCGGCCACGACAGCCACAATATCTGTGTCGTCGGCGTCAACGAGGAGGACATGGCGCTCGCCGCCAACCGGCTCGGCGAGATCAAGGGCGGTTTCGTCGTCGTCGACGACGGCAAGGTGACCGGTGAGATCGCCCTCCCCGTCGCCGGCCTGATGAGCCTCGAACCCTATGAGCGCGTGCGCGACATTCTCCATCACCTCCGGCAAGCCGCCTTCGCCCTCGGCGCCACCCTGGAGGAGCCCTTCCTGCAACTCGCCTTCCTGCCGCTGCCGGTGATTCCGCACCTGAAGATCTCGGATCGCGGCCTGGTTGACGTGGACAAGTTCACGCTGATCGGGTGACGCCTGGACAACTCCAGGAAGTTGTGCGGTTTTCCATCCGGCATTGTGTCTGTTTCAATGAAGTGACCCTCAAGCGTGTTATCGGCTTGAGGGTCGGACAGTCATTTGTATTTTAACGAAGGTGCTAAGCGGCGCTTTATGTCTTTCCGGCATAACGCTGTAATGGAAACGGTCGAAACTTCACTCACGTCCGACCGGGGAAGCAGCACATTCCGCTCTCTTCCTACGTTTGGGCCGTACCTACTTCTGCAGACCGTGCCCTGGCTGCTGCTTGCAACAGTGCTTCGGACCTATGTTAAAGCGATGCCGAACGCCTTGCTCCTCCTGGGCATGATATTGGTCCAGTTTGCGGTCTTTATCGCGTTTCTTCTCGCCAGCCAGAAGATGATCGAACTGGCAAATGGCTGGACGTCGCTTTCACGACTTACGTTCAGGGAACAGGTGACTTTCGGCTGGCGCGTGATCTGGCGACTTTTGCTGCTGTTTTTGCTAACCGTTTGCACTGCCGATCTTGCGGGCGTCGACAAGTTCGCCGCAGCTCAGCTCTGGCTCGGCTTTGATGGCATTGCCTACCCCTGGCGGCAGGGGGTGCTGCAGGTGTGGATTGCAATTGTTTCGATGATCACCTTCATGTTCGTGGTGGAGAAGGGGGTGGGTCGCCAACCCCGGTTCGTCGGCATTCTGCGTGAATTCAGACTTCACCGTCGCCATCTTTCGCGAGCGGTCGTGTATATCTGCGCATTTCTGGTGGCCATGACGTTCTTGCAGGGACAGGCCGCTAAATTGCTTTCGCTGTTATTCGACAGTCCCGGGTACAGCCGGGCGAGACCTTTGGTATATATCGGCTGGGTCCTCGCGTTCTCCTACCTTCGACTTTGGGGAACCATTGCGATGCTGACCTATGCTTTACGCGAATCCTATCGGCTAACGGCACGACAAGCTCCGTGACCCTTCTACGCCGACTCGGCAGACCGGCAGGCAATCCGACCGCAGAATGCATCCAGTGCGTCCAACCGGATTTCACCGTTGTCGAAGGTCGCGGCAAATCCCGGCATCGGCAACACCTCGCTGACCCCTTCCAGTGGATGAACGCTTTGCGACTCCCGAGTGAGATTGAAAACGAACAGCAATCGCTCGCCATCCTTCTCTCTCGTGAAAGCCAGGATGTCCTGGTTGAAGTTGAGAAACGTCATGTCGCCGTCGAGCAGCGGCACATGTGTCCGGCGAAAATCGAGAGTCTGGCGGTAATGCTCCAGCACCGAGCCCGGAACGCCCTCCTGCGCATCGACCGCTAGCAACCGCTGTTCGTCGCGGACCGGCAGCCAGGGCGTCCCGAGGGAGAAGCCCGCATGGGGCAATTCCTGTTCCCATACCATCGGCGTGCGGCATCCGTCGCGGCCCTTGAAGGCTGGCCAGAAGCGGATGCCGTAGGGGTCGCGCAGTTCCTCGAATGCGAGATCCGCCTCCGGCAATCCCAGTTCCTCGCCCTGGTAAAGGCAGATCGACCCGCGCAACGCGGCAAGCAGGGAGATCGCGAGCTTCGCCACTCGCTCGCGCTCGGCTCCATTGCGCGCGAACCGGCTGACATGGCGGATCACATCGTGATTGGAAAAGGCCCAGCAAACCCAGCCGTCAGCGACCACCGCCCGAAACTTTTCCACGCAGCGGCGGATATGCCCCGCCGTGAATTCGGGGCCGAGAAAATCGAAGGTGTAGCACATGTGCAGCTTGTCGCGGCCGCCCGTGTAGGCGGCGACCGTGCTCAGCGAACGGGCGCCGTCGCCCACTTCGCCGACAGTTGCGCGAGCGCTGTATTCATCGAGCATGGCCCGCAATCTGCGCAGGAAGCCGACGTTCTCCGGTTGTGTCTTGTCGTAGAGATGATTCTGCATGCCATAGGGATTGACATCCGGCGCATCGTGGCTCGTCGCATCCGGATCTGGAACGAGCGGCGGATTGTCCCTGAGGTGCCGGTCGTGGAAATAGTAGTTGGCGGTATCGAGCCGGAAGCCGTCGACGCCGCGATCGAGCCAGAAGCGGACGGTCGAGAGCACGGCCTCCTGGACCTCCGGATTGTGGAAGTTGAGGTCCGGCTGCGACGACAGGAAATTGTGCATGTAGTATTGCCTGCGCACGCCGTCCCATTCCCAGGCAGGACCTCCGAAGATCGAAAGCCAGTTGTTCGGCGCCGTGCCGTCGGGTTTCGGATCCGCCCAGACATACCAGTCGGCCTTGGCATTGGTCCTGCTGGATCGGCTCTCGACGAACCACGGATGGCGATCCGAGCTGTGCGAAATCACCTGGTCAATGATCACCTTCAGGCCGAGGCGATGCGCCTCTGCGAGCATGGCGTCGAAATCGGCAAGGGTGCCGAACATCGGGTCGACGTCGCAATAGTCGGAGACGTCATAGCCCATGTCGGCCTGCGGTGACCGGAAGAAGGGCGACAGCCAGATCGCATCGACACCGAGCGAGGCGATATGGGGAAGCCGCCCGGTGACGCCGCGAAGGTCTCCGATGCCATCGCCGTTGGTATCCTGAAAGGAGCGCGGGTAGACCTGATAGATCACTGCGCCGCGCCACCAGTCGGCCGCTGAACTCGATGCTATCGCCATCGGCAAATCTCCTCGTTTCGGCTGTCTCCAAGCAGATTTATCTTTGGGAGTTCTTCGAGTAAACGACGATGGTGATATTTGCTCGCAGGGCCTCGGCTCGCGTAATCCCGGAAATGGAGGAGCATATGGCCGGCACACTGCTTTCGATCGGCGAGTGCATGGTCGAACTGATGCAGGCGGAAGGGGGCATGCTGCGCAAGGGCTATGCCGGCGACACGTTCAACACCGCCTACTATGCCCGCCTGTTCCTGCCGTCGGACTGGAGCGTCGACTATTTCACGGCCGTCGGCACCGATACCGTCTCGGCTGAAATGCTGGCCTTTATCGAAAGCAAGAACATAGGCACTGCCCATATCTGCAGGAACGAGGACCGGATCCCTGGTCTCTACATGATCCACCTGAAGGACGGCGAACGCAGTTTCTCCTATTGGCGCTCCGCCTCGGCCGCCAAATTGCTCGCCGACGATCCCGATCGGCTACGGGCGGCGATCGAGACGGCGGACCTTGTCTTCTTCTCCGGGATCACGCTTGCAATCCTGTCGTCCAACGCTGTCGAGACTTTGCGGTCGGAGTTGCGTCGTGCGCGAGCAAGCGGAAAACGGGTCGTCTTCGATCCGAATATCCGTCCGCGTCTCTGGGAACACCTGGCGCAGATGCGCGCGGTGCTGGAAGCCGGTGCGCGGGCGGCCAACATGGTTCTGCCAAGCTTCGACGACGAAGCGACCCATTTCGGCGACGGTACGGTTTCGGCGACGATCGATCGCTATCGGGCACTCGGTGTCGAAGATATCGCAGTCAAGGATGGCGCCAACGGCGTAACCGTGGACCTCGCCGGCAAGGAACGCGTTCATGTTCCTGCGCTGCCGGTGCCGGTCGTGATCGATACGACCAGTGCCGGCGACAGCTTCAATGGGGCGTTCCTTGCCCGTCTTGCAGCGGGTGACAGCCACGCCGACGCGGCGGCATTCGCCGTTCGCGTCGCGGCTGCCGTAATCAGTCGTCACGGAGCATTGATCGCGCGGGACAAGTTGCCGGCAACGGTCCTCTGATCAGCGCTTCTTGCGCGCCTTCGATTCGTACGGATTGTCCGACGCGCGGAAATGCACCCGGATTGGTACACCCGGCAGGTCGAAGTCGTTGCGAAGCCCGTTGATCAGATAGCGGGTATAGGATTCCGGCAGGGCCTCGGGACGCGTGCAGGAGATCATGAAGCCCGGCGGACGGGCCTTTACCTGCGTCATGTATTTGAGCTTGAGGCGGCGCCCGGAAACGGCCGGCGGCGGATGTTGCACCTGCTGCGATTCGAGCCAGCGGTTGAGCCGCGCCGTCGAGATGCGCCGGTTCCACACCTTGTCGGTGTCGATGATCGCCTGCATCAGCCGGTCGAGGCCATAGCCCGTATGGCCGGAAATCGGCACGGCACGGATACCGCGCGCCTGCGGCAGGAGGCGCTCGGTCTTTTCGCGAAGATCGGCCAGCACTGCCTGCCAATCCTCGACAAGATCCCATTTGTTGAAGGCGAGCACCGCCGCGCGTCCCTCGCGCAGGACCAGATCGACGATCTGGAGATCCTGCTTCTCGAAGGGAATCGTCGCATCGAAGACGACGACCACAGTCTCAGCAAAGCGGATCGCCCTCAACGCATCGGCGACCGAGAGCTTCTCGAGCTTTTCCTGGACCTTGGCCTTGCGGCGCATGCCGGCCGTATCGAACATCTTGATCGTGCGGCTCCGCCATTGCCATTCGACGGAGATCGAATCGCGGGTGATCCCGGCCTCGGGTCCGGTCAACAACCGGTCTTCGCCGAGGAAACGATTGATCAGTGTCGACTTCCCGGCATTCGGCCGGCCGACGATCGCCACGCGCAGCGGCTTCGTCTCGTCATAGGCGGGCTCGACATCCTCATCCTCAGGCCCCTCGCCCGGAGCGCTCGGGCGGATGTCGACATCGGTCACCGCCACGTCTTCCTTCGGCGGAAAGGCCCTCTCTTGGCCGAGCGCGGCCACAATTGCGTCGCGCAGGTCGAGCATGCCCTCGCCGTGTTCGGCCGAGATCGGGCAAGGATCGCCGAGGCCGAGCGTGAAGGCGTCGTAAAAGCCGCCATCGGAACCGCGCGCCTCGGCCTTGTTGGCGACGACGATGACGGGCTTGCCGTGACGGCGCAGCATTTCGGCGAGCGTCTCATCCGCCGGGGTCAATCCCGCCTTGGCATCGATCACGAACAGCGAAAGATCGGCCTCGTCGATCGCCGCCTCGGTCTGCGCCCACATCCGCCCCTGCAGGCTATCTGGCGCCGATTGCTCGAGGCCGGCGGTATCGATGATGCGGAACTTCAGGTCGACGAGCTTTGCGTCTCCCGGGCGCCGGTCGCGGGTCACCCCCGGCGTATCGTCGACAAGCGCCAGCTTCTTGCCAACCAGGCGGTTGAACAAGGTGGACTTGCCGACATTGGGGCGCCCGACGATGGCGACGGTAAAGCTCATCTCGAAATATCCGTTTCCGCTCTTAATGCATGTCGCCCAAAAGTGTTCAGCGGTTTTGGGACAACGACCTGCATGAAAACAAAGACCTCAAGCGCGTCACACGAGGCCGCTTAAACGCGACGCGCTTCAGGCTTTTCCACTCGCCGCGATCACGTCAAGCATCATCTGCGCACGGCCCATAACCCCGCGCGGGCTCTCGGTGTCATCGGTGATCTGCTGGAACCAGCTTTTTGCCTTGGCGAAGTCGCCCGCTTTGTAGGCCGAAAGACCAAGCGCTTCCCGGGCGGAATGGCGCATCGTGTTTTGCGGAACGGCCAGTTGTTCGACCTCCGACGACACCTGATCATAGGTCCCGTGGTCGATGAGCAGATAGGCGGCGCGCAGGCGCGCGGCATCGCGGAGCGCCGGCGGAATGCGCGTATCCTTGCCGATTTCGGAGAAGGCAGTGATCGCCGCGTCGGTCTCGCCCTTCTGCGCCTGCAGGGTAGCAGACCGCAGCCGGGCCAGCACCGGATAGGAGCCGTAGCCGTCCTTTTCCAAAGCCGTCAGCGCCGCAAGCGCCTCGTCCGACTTGTTTTCCCGGGCAAGGTTGAGCGCCGCAAGGAAGGCGTCGCCCGATTGCGAGGAGGAGGTTTCCTGCCAATAGTCGTAACCGACCTTGCCGACGGTGCCGAGCACGATCAAGGCGGCGAGCGCGACGATCAGCCCGCCGAAGCGCATCCAGATGGCTTTCATCTGGTCCGAACGGAGTTCTTCATTGACCTCGCGGATAAAGCTGTCGTCTTGGTTCGCCATGTCCCTGTGTTCCGGCTGCCCGGCCTTCATGATGAGAATTTTGCGCCTTCTACCCGATTTTGCGCCGCTTGTAAGGGGGAGGAGATCATTTAGCCGATGGCGATAGGTGCTACCCCGATCACCAGTTCGTGCAATTTCCAGACAATCGCAACGAAGAGCGCAGCCCCGAGGAGGATTGCGCCGACATCGTAACGATAGGAAACAACGGTCGGATAGCTGATCTCGCCGGCTCGCCAGCGGTTCTTCATGGAAATGCGGAGCATGACGCCCCACGCCAGGAAGGAGCCGAAGAGCAGGACGGACGAGGTCTCGCCGTTGGCAAGCAGATGGGCAAGCGCCCAGATCTTGATGGCGAGGATCGCCGGATGCTTCGTTGCGACACGGATCTTGCCGGCCGGCAGGAAGGCGGCGGCGAGACAGATGCAGGCGATCAGCATCAGGGTCAAGGCGATATGGGAGAGAAAGACCGGCGGCGTATAGAGGATGCCGGTGGTCGCGCGCGCCTGGCCGAAACCGACGGCGATAAGTGCGAGGCCAACTGCCGCGGAGATGCCGTGGATCGCATACCAGGTTCCGACGCCCTTTCGCTCGATCACCACCTTGCGCACGCCCGGTGCGAAGCTTCGAACGAGATGGATGCCCAAGAAGATCACAATGCCCAGAATGAGAAGCGCCATGTTTCACCCGCCGCAATTATTCATTTGTTTACCAAGCCATAGCGATATCGATCACGAATTTCCAGATGGATCAAAGGATTGCCGCATTCCTGCACAACGGACGGCACGAACAATTCCTTTACTGATTCTCCCAAGATGCCTCCCGAATGACGCGCCAGATCCTTGCTCTCTCCCTTTGCCTTTTTCCCGCCCTCGCTATTGCCGAGCCGCTGCCGGCACCCCAAGCCACAGCGAACAAACAACTCGTCATCGTTTCCTTCGACGGTGCGCATGACAACGCGCTGTGGGACAAGAGCCTCGCCATGGCAAAGCGCACCGGCGCCCACTTCACCTATTTCCTGTCCTGCACCTTCCTGATGACGAAAGCGGACGGCAAGCAGATCTACAAGGCGCCGGGCCAAAAGACCGGGCGCTCGAACGTCGGCTTCGCGCAAAGCCGTGAGGAGATCGCGACGCGGGCCGGCCATATCTGGCAGGCCCATATCGATGGGCACGATATCGCCAGCCATGCCTGCGGCCATTTCGACGGCAAGGGTTGGAGCGATGCCGATTGGCAGCGGGAATTCACCGCGTTCCGCGAGGCGTTGACTTCCGCCTGGAAGAAGGCCGACAAGGCAGGGGCCGAGCCGCAAGGCTGGGCGGAGTTTGCGAGGAACGATATCAAGGGTTTTCGCGCGCCCTACCTTTCCTTGAGCGACGGCCTGGTGCCGGCGTTGAAGGCGTTTCGCTTCACCTATGACGCAAGCCTCGTGACCAAAGGCCCCGGATGGCCGTCGTCACAGGACGGCTTGCCCCGTTTCGGCTTGCCCCTCATTCCCGAAGGCCCGTCGCACCGTCCGGTGATCGGCATGGACTACAACCTCTTCGTCCGCCATTCGATGGGCGTCGAGAACAAGAAGAACAGCGCCGCCTTCGAAGAACGCACGCTTGCAGCCTATCGCGAGGCGTTCGGCAAGGAATACGACGGCGGCCGTGTTCCGCTTCAGCTCGGCTTCCATTTCGTCGAGATGAACGGGGGCGCCTATTGGCGCGCGCTCGACCGCTTCCTGACGGAGACCTGCAGCAGGCCGGATGTCGCCTGTGTCAGCTATGCCGAGGCGCTTCCCCTTATCGAGAGCGCAAAAAAGAAGGCGGATCGTTCCGCCTTCTGACAAATCAGGCTTAAAGCGCAAGCTCTTCCTTGCCGCCAGCCTTGATGAACTGCTGGTCGATTTCTGGCAGCGGCGCCTCGTCGAGGATGGACTCGAAGGCGCGCAGGCGCTTGTAGATCGAGAGCAACTCGACGATCGTCGGCCAGGAGTTGACGAGATACTGGAACGAGGACGTCACCTGGCCGAAAGCACCGGAAATCTGGTTCAGCGCACCGAGCGAAATTCGCCCGGCGATGATCGACGGAGCCAGGATCAGCAGCGAGAAGATGTTGTTGATCTGCAGATAGAAGATGCGGGCGATATTGAAATAGAGATAGTGGAAGTAAAGCCGGAAATAGTTCCGGCGGACATTGTCGAACAGATCGGCGACCGTTGGCGGCTGGGCGCGGTCGGCGTGGTCCTCGCCATAGACCAGCTCCTTGCGGTAAGCGGCTTCCACCCGCTGATTGCGGAATTCCAGCCCCGGCAGCTTGATGCCGACAAGCGCCAGGAACAGGGTGCCGAACAGTGACCAAAGTACTGCGGCCGTTACCAGCGGATAGGGAATGATGCCCACGATCGGAAGCTCGGTGACGTTGGCGGATAGTCGGATCAGCACCGGCGTGAAGGCGATCAGGGTCATGACGCTATCGATCAGGCTGACGCCAAGCCCCTCGACGGTGGTCGAGAAACGCATCGTGTCTTCCTGAACGCGCTGCGAAGCACCTTCGATGTGGCGAAGCTTGCCCCAGTTCTCCATGTAATATTCGTTCATCGCCGTGCGCCAACGGAAGATGTAGTGGCTGACGAAGAAGCGCGTCATGACGGCAACGGCGACAGCGACCATCGCAATCGCCAGGAACGTGCCGATCTCCCCGTAGAACTGCTCGGCCGTCACCACAGCCGACTTGGAAACCGCTGCCTGCACCAGGTCCCAGAACGGGCCGTACCAGTTGTTGATTGCGACACTGACCTGAACCTGGAAATAGGTAACGAAAAGGATCAGAGACGAGCCCAGGATCGACCAGGTCTGCCAGCGATGCGGCGAATAAACGTACCAGAAAGCCGTGAAAAGCCCGACGACGACGCCAAAGTAGATGTAAAACCACAGGAAAGCCGGCGACCAGAACGCGGAAATGCCGACGATCGGAGGGGCATCAACCGCCAACGGAGGAAGGCCGAATGCGGCGCCCAGGCTTTCGCCCCAGCCGTACCAGAAGGCAATGGCTAACAGCGACCAGGCGATGACGGAAATGAAGAATTGCTTCGGCTTGGGGAAAAAGGATTGGAACAAGGTGCGGCACTCTCGGTTCTGAGGAGGGACAATGACTTGCCCCCTGATGTGCCGAAACTAGGGCAATTCGCCTAAGGCAACAATTAGGTAATGTGAATGTTACTGTTATTTCATCAAGCTGCCCGTTTTTAATTTTTTCCCGCGGATCGGCCGGATGACCTTGGAAATCAACGATCCAGGGCGGCGCTGATCTTGCCCAACTCAAGAACGACCACGCTTCCGCAGCAAAACAGAACCACCGCTGCCACGAGCGTCGGCAAGGTAAAATCGCCGGTCCGTTCGGCAAGCCAGCCGGCGACGAGCGGCCCGACGATCTGGCCGATGCCGAAGGCTGCCGTCATCAAGGCAAGTGCCCGGCGCGGGCTTTCCGGCGCAAGTCGCCGGCCGATCTGCAGGCCGTAGGCCGTGATCATCATGAAGGTGGCGCCGAGCATCAAGCCGCCCACGATCGGCGCGAAGGGCAAGGGCAACGAGACGGTCAGGACAAGCCCGGCAGCCTCGACCAGAAGACCGATGGCGTAGACACCCGCAAGCCCGAAGCGCGGTACGGCGAAGCGCCAGAGATACACCGAGACCGCAGCGCTCGCGCCCGTCAGCAGCCAGGCAAGAAACTCAACACTGTGGCCGCCGCTCGCATCGCGGGCCATGGCGACGAGAAACGTGGCGGTGATCACGTAGCCGAAGCCGAAGAAGCCGTAGGTAAACGTCACGACCGTCAACGGCCGCGTCCACATCAGCGGCCCTTCGCGTTGACCACTACTCGTGGTGAGATGTCCGCGCGGCAGCAGCGCGGCGACGACGACCGTGCCCACAAGCGCGACGAGTGCGCCGGTGAACCAGTCCGCTTGCGACGTGGAGAAGCCGGCGGCTGCAAGCGGGGCGGCCCAGACGCAGATCGAGGAAAGCGCGATGCCAAACCCGACTCCGCCGAAATGCACTGATGGCACATGCTCCGATCTGGCGCGCAGCCCCTCTCCGAGCACGATCCCCGAGATGAAGATCATTGCAAAAGCGCTGGCAAGGCCGGCGAAGAAACGAATGATGGAGTAAGCGAGCACAGAGGACGTCAGTCCCATTGCGGCGAGCAACAGCGTCGTCGCCACGAGCGCGGCGAGCCCGATCCGCCGTTCGCGACCATGAGCCCAGCCATAGGCCGCAAGCACGGCGCCGGCGAGATAGCCAACGAAGTTCGCCGAGGCGATCAGCCCGGCATCCCGTGGCGAGAGCCCCGCATCCGCGATCATCGCCGGCAGGATCGGCGTGTAGGAAAAACGGCCGAAGCCCATCGCAACAGCCATGGCGATGGCACCGGCAATCGCCGTTGCCGCGAGATTGCCGCCTGGGGTGGGATGCACGAGCGAAGGCGCGGGCTCTTTGCCGCCGCGCTGTCTTACCTGATGAAGGCCGGCACCGGCTTGCTTCGAAAGGACGTGATCATGGTCCGGCAGTTTGTGAAGCGTGCTCATGACCTTCTTATTGCACCGCAGCAAGAAGACGACAAATGACAATAATTGAACGTCCTGTTGACGGAATCGAACGCTCCACACAATCCGCCGCATGTTTCCTTAAATCGTAGGCGATTTAAGGACAAAAACATGCAGCAATTCAAAGTGCTACAGCGTCCTTTGCGCGTATGATAAGACGCGCGGCGCTGTGGGGGGTGTCACCCCGGCAAGGTTACGACCAGAGGCCCGCCGCGCGTGACGACGACGGTATGTTCATACTGCACCGTCGGGGCGCGCGGCTCGCTGTAAAGCGTCCAGTCGTCGTCTCCGCCTTCCGCCCAGTGGGCGCCCATCGACAGGAACGGCTCGACCGTGAAAACCATGCCATCGGTCATGTGCCGTCGCTCGGACGGGTCCGGCCAGGTGGCGATCTCGCCCGGCTCCTCATGCAGCGAACGGCCAATGCCGTGGCTTGCGAGATTGGTGACGAGCGAATAGCGGTTCTTGCGGGCGAAGTCGCCGATGGCATTGCCGATCGCCGCCAGCGATTGACCCGGGCGCACCTGTTTCAGCCCGACCCACATGGCGCGCTTGCCGTCGCGGCAAAGCCTGTCGATTGCTGCGGTCACCGGAGGCACCGGAAAAGACGCGCCCGTATCGGCGAAGATACCGTCCTTCTCCGCCGAAACGTCGATATTGACGAGATCGCCGGCGCGGATCACGCGGGCGCCGGGGATGCCGTGGGCGATTTCCTCGTTGACGCTGATGCAGGTCGCGCCGGGGAACTGATAGCAAAGCTCCGGCGCGGAACGCGCGCCCGCATCCTCCAGCACCTTGCGGCCGATCGCGTCGAGCTCGGCCGTGGTGATACCGGGTTCGAGGGCCTCGCCCATGGCTTGGAGCGCATTGGCGCAAATGCGGCCGATTTCCTTCAGCCGCTCAAGATCTTCGTCGTTGTTGAGGGTCATGGTGTCTCGCTTTCGCGGCCACATGTAGCGTGCCGGCCCGGCATATGCCAGTGCGACACCAGACGTTCATGCGCCGGCAGGCTGCGATCGGCGTTCCTCCGCCAGCATCTCCCGGACCAGCGGCGCGACCTTGGTGCCGTAAAGCTCGATGCCGCGCATGATCTGGTCATGCGGCATCAGGCCGATCGCCATCTGCAGGAGGAAGCGATCATTGCGGAAGAGTTTTTGATGCGCGACGATCTTCTCCGCCACCGTCTCGGGATCGCCGAGGAAGAGATTGCCCGTCGGGTTGCGCGCCTGATCGAAGTGGGCGCGGTTCGTCGGCCCCCAGCCGCGTTCACGGCCGATGCGGTTCATCACCTCCGCCTGCGGTCCGTAGAACTGGTCAGCCGCCTTCTCCATCGTGTCGGCGATGAAACCATGAACGTTGATGCTCGTCTTCAGCTTCGCGACGTCTTGGCCTGCGCGGCGCGCCGCCTCGCGGTAGAGGTCGAAGAGCGGCGCAAAACGGCGCGGCTCACCGCCAATGATCGCAAGCGCCATCGGCAAGCCGAGCGCGCCGGCCCGCGCCACCGACTGCGGTGTGCCGCCGACAGCGATCCAGAGCGGCAGCGGATCCTGCAGCGGCCGCGGATAGACCCCACGGTCGTCGATCGGCGGCCGCAACTCGCCCGACCAGGTGACCTTTTCGCTCTCCCGGATCGCCAGCAGCAGATCCAGCTTCTCGGAAAAGAGCTGGTCGTAGTCGTCGAGCGACTGGCCGAAGAGCGGGAAGGACTCGATGAAGGAACCCCGGCCTGCCATAATCTCGGCACGTCCGTTGGAGAGAAGGTCGAGCGTCGAAAACTGCTGGAAGACCCGCACCGGATCGTCCGAGCTCAGCACCGTCACGGCGCTGCTCAGCCGGATCCTGCTGGTGCGCGAGGCAGCAGCCGCAAGGATCACCGCCGGCGCGGAAGCCGCATAGTCCGGGCGGTGATGCTCGCCGAGGCCGAAGACATCGAGCCCGACCTGGTCGGCAAGCTCTATTTCCTCGAGAAGGTTGGCGAGACGACGCCGCCCTTCCGCACCCTTGTCGATCGCATTCGGATCCACGTCCGCGAATGTATAAAGCCCGCCGGGAACCCGTTGGCGGCAGCGCGGGGCGTGGAAGGCCGCCCCGCGTGCGTTTTTCTACATGGCGTCCATGCCCTTGATCGCGTTACCCAGATGCGACTTGCACTTTTCCAGGTCATTGGCCGCCATGGCCTCCTTGGCCATGGTCAATTCCTTGGCAGATTCGACTTTCTTTGCACCGTCGGAAATCTGACTGATCTGCTGTTCGGCCTTCGCGATGGCGGCCGCATCGCAAACGACATCCGTCTGCGCAAGTGCAGGAGCGGCGAGTGCCGCAATGAAGGCGAGAGTAGCGACTGATTTCAGGATCATGAGTGTTCTCCATTGGCCGGCACGATGCCGGCTTGCACAGTTGAACCGCATGCGGCCATATCTGTTCCTAAATTTGCAGCCGGAGAGAGTATTTTTTCGAGAAATCTCCACACGCCTGCCGCGCATGCAGTTGGCCCAACAGGCTGGATGAGCTTTCCTGGTGTCGGGCGCCCTTGCGCGTAACCCACAGGAGATGACCACAATGTCCGTAGTTGGTTTGCAAGTCATACCAGCCGGTTGACCGCACTCCAGCGCTGTTGGCTTTATGGGAGCGAACGCGGCGAGCCCAAGGGCTCACCGTCACTTTTCCAGCCCGCATGGCGCGGCTTAGCCGTGACCCGCTTGGCCAACTTCTCGGTCCTGCAGCACGTTGCCGGCGATTATGTTCACTTGATTACGCCAGCGGCTCGACCACCTTGCCGCTTCGCAACATACGGCAGCGCGAACATGTAGAGGCCCGTGAACAACAGCAGGAAGAGCGGGAGCAGTGGCGAATAGACTACCCAGGCAGGAGGCTCCCCCAGTCCCATGGCGACGAAGTTAGCGATCACGGCCACCGTGAACGCGATTGACAACCAGCGGTGGATTTGCCGGATCCACGTGTTCCAATTCATCGAGACCTCCCATTAACGCAGTGAATCGGGCCGACTGGCCCATTTTGGACGTACCGGCGGACTTCAGTCCAGCTGCGCCAAGACGCGCTCCAGATTGGCAAGGAACTGCTGCCATCCCGCTTTGGCGCCTCCGTAGGCCTGCCGCTGTTCCGGCCGGAAGCCCGACTGCTCCATGCGCAGCTGGGTCCCCGTGCTCGTTGGGATGAGGGTGAAAGTCACCACGCTCCTCAAATCGTAGGCCGCATCGTCGTGGGCGAAATTCCAAGTGTAGGTCAGCTTTTTGTTCGGCTCTACGGCGAGGACCTCGCAGTCTAATACTCCGCCCCAGTCGCCGCGGAGATTGAAACGGTGACCCACAACAGCTTTGAAATCGTTCTTCATCAGCCACTCCTCCACCAGGTGTGGTTGCGTAAGCGCGCGCCAGATCTTTTCCGGTGGATGAGGGATCTCGCGTTCAACCACGACGGAGCGCGTTTCAGGCGACGTTTCGTTCATTGGTCCATCCTTTTCAGTAGGTCTTCGAGGTCGTCGAAGCGGCTTTGCCAGAAGCCGGCCATCTGGCTTGTCCAATCGAGCAAAGGAGCAAGCGCGCCGAGTTGGGCGCTGTAGTAGGTGTGGCGACCTTCGTGGCGGTCGCGCACCAACCCCGCCTGCTTCAGGACCCCGAGATGCTTTGAGACGACCGGTTGCGAGACCCCGGCCCGAGCCGTCAGTGCCCCGACTGTCCTTTCCCCCTCACGGCACAATCGCTCAAAGAGAGCCCGCCGAGTCGGATCGGCCAGCGTTCTGAAGAGCACGTCGTGAGCGTTCGACATTTGGGATCCATACCCGGTTGGCTATTGATCGACATATAGCCATCCAGCTATGCGAGAGTCAAGTCGAACGACGGGCCGCGTGATGACCCTCGATACAGCGACTTCTCGTAAACGAACCGGCATCATCGAGACTTCTCGTAGGGCATACTTCTTGCGCGACGCCCCGGAGTTCGGATTGCGCAAACAGACAGTCTTCCCATAGCCCATTGGAGATGCATTACACATCGACGTCATCGAATCATCGGCGCTCGCAGCAGCGCTTCATTGCCGCGATCCGCAGATGCCTGTGTTATGCGTTTGTAGACAAGCCTGGCAGAACCGCAGGCGAAACCCTGCCGCTTACGCCGCGATCAGCGTCCTCTTGACGGCGCTCCGCCAGCCCTTGAGCTTTCCCTTCCGCGTCGCTTCGTCCATTTTTGGTTCGAAACGCCGGTCGCGCGCCCAGGACTTGGCGAACTCCTCCTGGGTTGGCCAGATGCCGGCGCGGCTTCCGGCAAGCCAGGCGACACCAAGCGCCGTCGTTTCGAGAATCACGGGGCGATCGACCGGCGCGTCAAGCAGATCGGAGAGGCGCTGCATCGTCCAGTCGGACGCGACCATGCCGCCGTCGACGCGCAGCACCGTATCCTTGCCGCCGTTACGCCAGTCCTTGTGCATCGCCTCGAGCAAATCGCGGGTCTGGTAGCAGACGGCTTCGAGTGCCGCCCGGGCAAACTCCGCCGGTCCGGTGTTGCGGGTCATGCCGAAGATCGCGCCGCGCGCGTCCGGATCCCAGTGCGGTGCGCCGAGCCCGGTAAAGGCCGGCACGAGATAGACGTCCTGCGAGGGATCGGCGCTTTCGGCAAGCGTGCCCGTGTCCGGGGCCGCCTTGATCACCTTGAGGCCATCGCGCAGCCATTGCACCGCCGCACCGGCAACGAAGATCGAACCCTCGAGCGCGTAGGTGGTCTCACCGTTGAGGCGATAGGCGATCGTGGTCAGCAACCGGTTCTTCGAGCGGACGATGTCGTTGCCGGTGTTGAGCAGTGCAAAGCAGCCTGTGCCGTAGGTCGACTTCAACATGCCGGGCTTGAAGCAGGCCTGACCGATCGTCGCCGCCTGCTGGTCGCCTGCAACGCCGAGGATCGGGATCGCCGCGCCGAAGAGCGCTGCATCAGCGACGCCGAAGTCGGCGGCGCAATCCTTGACCTCCGGCAGCATCGCCCGTGGAACGCGCAGAATGTCGAGCAACTCGTCGTCCCAGGCATTGTCGGCGATGTTGTAGAGGAGCGTGCGCGATGCGTTGGTCGCATCCGTGGCGAAAGACTTGCCGCCGGTAAGCCGCCAGATGAGGAAGGTGTCGATGGTGCCGAAGCAAAGCTCGCCCTTTGCCGCGCGCGCCTGAGCCCCCTTCACATTGGCAAGCAGCCAATTGAGCTTCGTGCCGGAGAAATAAGGATCGAGAAGCAGACCGGTCTTTTTCGCAAAGGTCTTTTCCAGTCCCTTCTTCTTGAGCTTGTCGCAGAACGGCGCGGTGCGGCGGTCCTGCCAGACGATCGCATTGTGGATCGGCTCGCCGGTCTCGCGCTCCCATACCACCACCGTCTCGCGCTGGTTCGTGATGCCGATTGCGGCGATCTCGCTCGCGGAGATCCCGGCCTTCCCGATCGCTTCCTTGACGGTGAGGAGCACCGTTTGCCAGATTTCCTCGGGATCGTGCTCGACCCAGCCCGACTTCGGGAAGTGCTGCTTGAACTCCATTTGGCCGACGCCGGCGATCTTCTGCTGGCGGTCGAAAACGATCGCCCGGCTCGATGTCGTGCCCTGATCGATCGCGAGAATATATTCGCCCATGCGCCCCTCCCCGGCCTTGCTTTGACGTCGCGCCTTCCTCAACGACGACGTTCGAAAAACTTCAATACGACGGAAAAACGAATGTCAAACGAAAATGAAACGCAATATCACCGCTCTTCCAAACGGCGCTAAATCTGCGTCGGCAATCTGAAAAACACAATTGTCACTCATGTATTTTTCCGCGTAGGTTGACACTGTTGCATTGCCAAACCGAACCGAGGGCGGACGGAGAACAGCATGGCGATTTTCGCCCGCGACCCGCCCGGAACGGTAACAAAGAGCGGCAGCGCGAGGGAGAGAACGAAATGACGAAGACTGCGGTCATAACAGGTTCGACGAGCGGCATCGGACTGGCGATTGCCAAGGCTTTCGCGAAGACTGGCGCCAATATCGTGCTGAATGGCTTCGGTGCGCCGGACGAGATCAGGGCGGTGACGGACGACATCGCCGGCCTCGGCAGCGGCACGGTCATACATCATCCCGCCGACATGACGAAGCCCGGGGAAATCTCCGACCTGTTGGCGACCGCTGCGGCGCGCTTCGGCGGCGTCGATATCCTCGTCAACAATGCCGGCGTGCAATATGTCGAGAAGGTCGAGGACTTTCCGGTCGAACAATGGGACCGGATCATCGCGATCAATCTCTCCTCCTCCTTCCACACGATCCGTGCGGCTCTCCCCGGCATGAAGGCGAAGGGCTGGGGGCGCATCATCAATATCGCCTCCGCGCATGGGCTCGTCGCCTCGCCCTTCAAGTCCGCCTATGTCGCAGCCAAGCATGGTATCATGGGGCTCACGAAGACGGTCGCGCTGGAGGTCGCCGAAAACGGCATCACAGCCAACTCGATCTGCCCCGGCTACGTGCTGACGCCGCTTGTCGAGAAGCAGATTCCGGACCAGGCGAGGACGCGCGGCATCACGGAGGCGCAGGTGGTGAACGACGTGATGCTCAAGGGCCAGCCGACCAAGAAATTCATAACCGTCGAGCAAGTGGCATCGCTGGCGCTCTATCTTGCGAGCGACGATGCCGCGCAGATCACCGGCACGCATGTCTCGATGGACGGCGGCTGGACCGCGCAGTAGCAGGCGGAAGTGTGAGCGGTTTTCCACCGCTGACGAGCTACAGCGCCGCGCGTTATCAGGCGCGCAAAGGACGCTGTAGCACTTTGAATTGCTGCATGTTTTTATTCTCAGATCGGCTAGGATCGAAAGACATGTAGCAGCCACGGAATGATTGACATGGCACAGGCATCCGACAGCATCCGCTTCATCCTGAACGACACCGAAGTCGCCCTTTCGGACGTCGCACCGACCGCGACCTTGCTCGACTATCTGAGGCTGGAGCGCCGGCTGACCGGCACCAAGGAGGGCTGCGCCGAAGGTGATTGCGGCGCCTGCACGGTGCTCGTTGGCCGGCTTGCCGACGACGGCGAGAACGGCGAAAGCCTCGTCTACGAGAGCGTCAACGCCTGCATCCGCTTCGTCGGCTCCCTGAACGCCACGCATGTCGTAACTGTCGAGCATCTCGCGGCCAGGGAAGGCACGCTCCATCCGGTGCAGCAGGCGATGGTCGATTTCCACGGCTCGCAGTGCGGCTTCTGCACGCCGGGCTTCGTCATGTCGCTCTATGGCTTGTGGCTGACGAACGACAATCCGAGCCGGGCCGCGATCGAGAAGACGCTGCAAGGCAATCTCTGTCGCTGCACCGGCTACGAGCCGATCGTGCGGGCGGCAGAGGCGGCAGCGCGGGAACGCCCCTCGGCAATCTTCGATCCGATCACCCGTACGCGAGAAGCGGTAACCGCACGGCTGAAGGCGCTCCGTACCACGGAAACGATCGTGATCCGCAACGGCGAGGACTGTCTGATCGTGCCGGCGGATGCGACAGGCCTCGCAGCGGTGCTCGACGAACATCCGGCCGCGACGATCGTCGCAGGTGCAACCGATGTCGGTCTCTGGGTGACGAAGCACATGCGACCGCTCAATCCGGCGGTGTTCATCAACGGCGTCGCCGAACTGCAGCGGATCGAAAGCACGGAAGCAGGCCTGACGATCGGCGCCGGCGTCAGCTACACGGCCGCGTTCGACGCCCTCTCCAGCGCCTACCCCGCCTTCGGTGGCCTCATCGACCGCATCGGCGGCGAACAGGTCCGCAACATGGGCACGATCGGCGGCAACATCGCCAATGGCTCGCCGATCGGCGACAGCCCGCCACCGCTGATCGTGCTCGGCGCTTCGGTCACCTTGCGATCGAGGAACGGCACGCGCACGCTGCCGCTCGAAGATTTCTTCATCGCCTACAGCAGGCAGGACCGGAAGCCCGGCGAATTCGTCGAGGGCATCTTCGTTCCCGCATTGCCCGAAGGCGATCGTTTCGCCGCCTACAAGGTTTCAAAGCGCCGCGACGAGGATATCTCCGCCCTCCTCGGCGCCTTCCGGATCGCGCTTGACGAGGACAATCGCGTCCGCACCGCTCTCGTGGCTTTCGGCGGCATGGCCGCCACGCCAAAAAGGGCGAAGGCCGTGGAGGCAGCCTTGATCGGCGAGCGCTGGAGCGAGGAGACCATTCGTGCAGCGCAGGCTGCTCTGGAGACCGACTACCAGCCGATCACAGACTGGCGCGCCACGGGCGCCTATCGCATCCTCGCCGCAAAGAACCTGCTGATGCGCTTTTTCCTGGAGAGCACCGGCGAGACGGTCCAACTCCAGCGTTTCGAGGATGTGGCATGAGCGCTAGCCACGATCTTTCTGGCTTGGGATTGCCCCTCTCCTCGGGTTTAACCCGAAGACTAACCCTCTCCCCGCAGGCGGGGAGAGGGGACAAAGGCGGCGCGGCAAAATCCCTTCTCCCCGTCAGGACGGGGAAAAGGTGGCCGGCGGGCCGGATGAGGGGCGCCTTCTTCGAAAGGGATCGACAAGATGGATAAGTCCACCTTCGAAGAGCAGACCACCATCGCTGGCCCGATGCACACACGGCTGCGCCACGACAGCGCCCACAAGCACGTGGCGGGAACGGCAGACTATATCGACGACATGCCCGAGCCGGTTGGTACACTGCATGGCGCACTGGGCCTTACCGATCGGGCACATGCCGAAATCCTGGAGATGGATCTCTCGGCTGTCGCCGCGTTGCCCGGTGTCGTCTGCGTACTGACCGCGAGCGACATGCCGCATTCCAACGACATCAGCCCGAGCCACCTGCACGACGAGCCGGTATTGGCTGAGGGCCGCGTGCAGTTCCATGGCCAGCCGGCTTTCGCCGTGATCGCCGAAACGCGCGACATCGCGCGCCGTGCCGCGCGGCTCGCCAAGATCACCTATCGCGACCTTCCGCTTCTGCTCGATGTAACCGACGCCATGGCCCAGGGCGGCGAACTCGTGACACAGCCACTGACGCTCCAGCGCGGTGACGCGGAAGGTGAACTGGAGCGGGCGCCGCGACGGCTGAAGGGACGAATGCGGATCGGAGGGCAGGAGCACTTCTATCTGGAAGGGCACATAGCCCTGGCCATTCCCGGCGAAGACGACGAGATGACCGTCTGGTCCTCGACGCAACATCCGAGCGAAATCCAGCATATGGTCGCGCATGTGCTGGGTGTGCCGTCCAACGCCGTCACGGTGAATGTCCGTCGCATGGGCGGCGGCTTCGGCGGCAAGGAGACGCAGGGCAACCAGTTCGCCGCACTCGCCGCCGTCGCCGCGCGGAAGCTTCGACGCGCCGTGAAGTTCCGCCCGGACCGCGACGACGACATGATGGCGACCGGCAAGCGCCATGATTTTCTTGTCGATTACGACATCGGCTTTGACGACGAAGGGCGTATCCACGCGGTCCATGCGAACTACGCCGCCCGTTGCGGCTACTCCTCCGACCTCTCGGGACCGGTGACGGACCGGGCGCTTTTCCACGCGGACAGCTCCTATTTCTACCCGCATGTGAAGCTGACCTCGCAGCCGCTGAAAACCAACACGGTCTCCAACACCGCCTATCGCGGTTTCGGGGGACCGCAGGGCATGGTCGGCGCTGAGCGCATGATCGAGGAGATCGCCTACGCCCTCGGCAAGGATCCGCTCGAAATCCGCAAGCTGAACTTCTACGGCGAGAAGGGTTCGGGCCGTGACATCACGCCCTACCACCAGAAGATCGAGGACAATATCATCCATCGGATCGTCGGCGAGCTCGAGGTGAACGCCGATTACCAGGCGCGCCGCACCGCGATCGTCGATTTCAACAAGTCAAGCCGGGTGATCCGAAAAGGAATTGCGCTGACGCCCGTCAAGTTCGGCATCTCCTTCACCATGACGGCCTTCAATCAGGCGGGCGCGCTGGTGCATATCTACCAGGATGGCTCCCTCCACCTCAATCATGGCGGCACCGAGATGGGACAGGGCCTTTACACCAAGGTCGCCCAGGTTCTCGGCGACAGTTTCCAGATCGATATCGACCGGGTGAAGATCACCGCGACGACGACCGGCAAGGTACCCAACACGTCGGCGACCGCGGCCTCGTCGGGTTCGGATCTCAACGGCATGGCCGCCTTCGATGCGGCCCGCCAGATCAAGGATCGTCTCGTCGCCTTCGCCGCCGAGCGCTGGCAGACGACCGCCGAACAGGTCACCTTCGTGGCGAACCACGTGAAGATCGGCGAGGAGCTCGTGCCCTTCGCGGATTTCATCCGGCAGGCTTACACGGGCCGCGTGCAGCTGTCCGCAGCCGGCTTCTACAAGACCCCGAAGATTCACTGGGATCGCGCCACGGGGCGCGGCACGCCTTTCTACTATTTCGCCTATGGCGCCGCCGTCTCCGAGGTCTCGATCGACACTCTTACCGGCGAATACCTCGTCGATCGGGTCGACGTGCTGCACGATGTCGGCCGCTCGCTCAATCCGGCCATCGACCTCGGCCAGATCGAAGGCGGCTTCGTCCAGGGCATGGGCTGGCTGACGACCGAGGAACTCTGGTGGGACGAAAAGGGGCGCTTGCGGACGCATGCGCCCTCGACCTACAAGATCCCGCTGGCCTCGGACCGGCCGAAGATCTTCAACGTCCGGCTCGCAGAATGGTCGGAGAATGCCGAAAAGACCATCGGGCGGTCGAAGGCTGTGGGAGAGCCGCCCTTCATGCTGCCGATCTCCGTGCTCGAGGCGCTATCCATGGCGGTCGCGAGCATCGCCGGCTATCGCGAGTGCCCTCGCCTCGACGCCCCGGCGACGCCGGAGCGTATCCTCATGGCGATTGAAAGGCTGAGGCGAAGCCACGTCTGACCTCGGTGCCGGGAGCCTACCGGAACATCTCGTCGTCTTGCAGCGGCGAACGCCCATCCATGAAACCCATGTCTCTTTTCATGTGATCGGGCAACGCCTCGATGTCCAGTCTCGGGTAGCAGGAACGAACCAGGCCAAGCGCGCCTGAAGCAAAGCGCAAAATCAGATCTGAGGACAGAAACGGTTTTCTTTCAGTGATTTCCAGTGCGTCGCAAGTCATTCTGGCACCTGTTGCAATTGCTGAACTCGGCTTGCAGGATGCCGCGAAAGGTGCTCGAATTCCAATCGAACATCCGTCTGAACGCATCAAGAGAACTTATCCATGAAGATGTCGAAGCAGTTTCCGCTCAACGCGCTGAAGGTCTTCGAGGCGGCCGCGCGGCTCGGAAGCTTTACCAAGGCAGGCGAAGAACTTGGCATGACCCAGACCGCCGTCAGCTACCAGATCAAGCTGATCGAGGAAAATGTCGGCGAGCCCTTGTTCCTGAGACGAACGCGGCAGATCGCACTGACGGATGTGGGCCAACGTCTGGCGCCGAAGGTGACGGAAGCTTTCGAAATGCTGCAAGACGCCGTTTCGTCCGCACGCGGCGATGTCGATGCGGCCCTGATCATCCATTCGACAGCGACCTTCGCCTCCCAATGGCTCGCGCGCAATATCGGCGGCTTCCAGCTCGCGCACCCGAACATCGCCGTTCGACTGACAGCCAGCGATCAGATGATCAGTTTCGGTAAAGAGGCGGCTGACGTCGCCATCAGGTCGGGCGCCGGCTCATGGCCCGGCCTCGACAGCTACCCGCTGATGCGGGTGGAATTCACGCCGATGCTGAGCCCCGCGCTTGCTGAGAGCATCGGCGGCATCCATGAGCCGCGCGATCTTCTGAAACTGAGGATCATTGATCCGACCGATCCCTGGTGGACGCTGTGGTTTGCCGCGGCAGGCGTTTCCGAGCCCGATCTCGCAGGACGGCCCACCAGCCGCCTCGGCGCTCAAACCTTCGAGGCCCGCGCCGCAGTAGCGGGCCAGGGAGTGGCAATCCTCACCCCCGAATTCTATCCGGACGACATTGCGCTTGGCCGGCTTTACCAGCCCTTCGAACTGCGCTGCAGCGACGGCTGCGACTATTGGCTCGCCTATCCGCATGCCCGGCGCAACACACCCAAGATCCGCGCCTTTCGCGACTGGATTCTTTCGGAACTCAATCCGGACGGCGCTTGAGACGCGGCGCAGAGTGACTAGCGATCGATTTACACTCGGTCTGTCCTAACACACTGGAATCCATCGGCTTCGAGACGTCGCTAAATGCGGTCGGGCGGCTAAATCAGCCCTTCCCCGTTTCGGTTTTTTCTCGCAAGCTGCGCCGACGAAGAAAACGAGGGGACCTGAATGTACGAATTCGCCATTGCCTGGGAATGGCTGGCCTTCGCCGCGCGCTGGCTGCATGTCGTGACGGCGATCGCTTGGATCGGCTCATCCTTCTATTTCATCGCGCTGGACCTCGGCCTGGTGAAGCGCGACCATCTCCCGCCTGGCGCCTATGGCGAGGAGTGGCAGGTGCACGGCGGCGGCTTCTACCATATCCAGAAATACCTGGTCGCGCCCGCGGCGATGCCTGAGCATCTCACCTGGTTCAAATGGGAATCCTACATGACGTGGCTTTCCGGCTTCGCCATGCTCTGCATCGTCTATTATGGCGGCGCCGATCTCTTCCTGATCGACCGCCACGTGCTGGACATCTCGGCGACGACGGCGATCCTGATCTCGCTCGCCTCGCTCGGTCTCGGCTGGGTCCTTTACGATCTTCTCTGCAAATCACCGCTTGGCAAGAACACCTGGGGGTTGATGGCCCTGCTTTATGTCGTGCTCATCGCCATGGCCTGGGGTTATACGCAGGTGTTCACCGGCCGCGCTGCCTTCGTGCATCTTGGCGCTTTCACCGCGACCATCATGTCCGCCAACGTCTTCTTCATCATCATTCCCAACCAGAAGATCGTCGTCGCCGACCTGATCGCCGGCCGCACGCCGGATCCGAAGCTCGGCGCCCAGGCCAAACAGCGCTCGCTGCACAACAACTATCTGACGCTGCCGGTCATCTTCTTCATGCTGTCGAACCACTATCCGCTGGCCTTCGCGACGGCTTTCAACTGGATCATCGCAGCGCTCGTCTTCCTGATGGGGGTGACCATCCGCCACTGGTTCAATACGACCCACGCACGCAAGGGCGCGCCGACCTGGACATGGATCGTCACCGTGGTCCTCTTCATCCTGATCATGTGGCTCTCGACGGTGCCTAAGGTATTGACGGGCGAGGAACAAGCAGAGGCCGCGCCAGCCTTCAGGCGCTTTGCCGAGAACGTACATTTCCCGGCTGTCAAGGATGCGATTTCGACCCGCTGCAGCATGTGTCACGCGGCTGAGCCCGCCTACGAGGGCATTGCCCGGGCGCCAAAGGGGGTCATACTCGACAGCGACGCGGAGATTGCCGCCCACGCGCGCGAAATCTATATCCAGGCCGGGCGCAGCCATGCCATGCCGCCCGGCAACATAACCGACATGACGGCGGATGAACGCAGGCTGCTGACCGCCTGGTACGAAAACTCCGTCGGGGAGACACGATGACAACCACCCTCATTCGCGGCCGCCTCTTGAGCTTCAACCGTGCCCCGCAAGCCATCGACGACAGCGCGGCCTATTCCTATGAAAGCGATGGCGCGCTTCTCATCGGGGACGGCGTGATCGAGGCGTCCGGCCCGTATGGGGTGGTAAAGGCCGCAGCGCCGGAGGGTGTCACGGAGATCGATCACCGCCCGCATCTGATCATGCCGGGCTTCATCGACACGCATCTTCATTTTCCGCAGATGCAGGTTATGGCCTCCTACGCCGCTAATCTGCTCGAATGGCTGAACACCTACACGTTCCCGGAGGAATGCCGGTTCGTCGAGACAGCGCATGCCGAGCGCATTGCCGTTCACTTCTTCGACGAGATGATCCGCCACGGGACGACGACAGCGGCTGCCTATTGCTCGGTCCACAGGGCCTCCGCCGATGCCTTCTTCGCCGAAAGCCTGAAGCGCGGCATGCGTATGATCGCCGGCAAGGTGATGATGGACCGCAACGCACCGCAAGGCCTACTCGACAACCCGCAGATGAGCTATGACGAGACGCGGGCGGTCATCGCCGACTGGCACGGCAAGGGCCGCAACCACGTCGCCATCACGCCGCGTTTCGCCATCACCTCGACGCAGGAACAGATGGAGGTCGCGAAATCGCTCGTCGGTGAATTTCCCGACCTGCATGTCCAGACGCATCTTTCCGAAAACCGCGACGAGATCGCCTACACCTGCGAGCTCTATCCGGAAGCGAAGGACTACACCGACGTCTATGCCCGCTACGGCCTGCTTGGGCCGAAGAGCCTCTTCGGCCATTGCATCCATCTTTCCGATCGCGAGGCCGATGCCATGAGCGAAACGGGATCCGTCGCGGTATTCTGCCCGACGTCGAATCTTTTCCTGGGGTCCGGTCTTTTTCCGCTGCGCGCCCTGACGCGCCGGCAGAAACCGGTGCGCGTTTCCGTCGCCTCCGATATCGGCGGCGGCACCAGCTACTCGATGCTCAAGACGCTCGACGAGGCCTACAAGATCCTGCAGTTGCAGGGTGAGCGGCTGAACCCTTTCGACAGCTTCCACCTGATGACGCGCGGCAATGCCGAGGCGCTGTCGCTCGTCGATCGCATCGGCACGCTGGAGCCGGGCACCGATGCGGACCTTACCGTCCTGGACATGGCAGGGACGCCGGCCATGGCGCTGCGTGCCGAAGTGGTCAATTCGCTGGCCGATGAGCTCTTCCTGCTGCAGACGATGGGGGACGATCGGGCGATCGTGGAGACCTATGTGGCGGGCCGCCCGGCCAAATCTTCGCTCGGTGCGAACTGAATCGAAGAGAGGTCAATTTTTTTGACCTCTCTCTCCCAAGAGCTATTACGCGCCTTCCCAAATCGTGATAATGGCCCCTGCAGCGCCATGCGTCTTAAAAGACGCAAGGGTCGCTGTAGTGCTTTGAGTTGCTGCATGACTTGTCCTTAGGTCGTCCCGACTTAAGGAAACATGCAGTCGTCATCCATCGATGAGGCCGTTCCCATGACGCAAATCCTCGAAATCCGCGACCTCAAGGCGCTTGCCAAGCGGCGTGTTCCAAAACTCTTCTTCGACTATGCCGACAGCGGCGCCTGGACAGAGGGAACCTATCGCGCCAACGAGGAGGATTTTGCGAAGATCAAGCTACGTCAGCGGGTTCTGGTCGACATGAGCAACCGCTCGCTGGAAACGACGATGATCGGCCAGAAGGTGTCGATGCCGGTCGCCCTTGCGCCGACAGGCCTTACCGGCATGCAGCATGCCGATGGCGAAATGCTGGCGGCACAGGCCGCAGAGGTCTTCGGGGTACCCTTCACGCTCTCGACCATGAGCATCTGCTCGATCGAGGATGTCGCCTCGGTCACAACCAAGCCCTTCTGGTTCCAGCTTTATGTAATGCGCGAGCGCGAATTCGTTCTCAACCTCATCGACCGTGCGAAGGCGGCGAAATGCTCGGCGCTGGTGCTGACACTCGATCTGCAAATCCTCGGCCAGCGTCACAAGGACCTGCGCAACGGCCTTTCCGCGCCGCCGCGTATGACGCCGAAGCACCTCTGGCAGATGGCGACCCGGCCTGGCTGGTGTATGAAGATGCTCGGCACGAACCGGCGCACCTTCCGCAACATCGTCGGTCACGCCAAAAGCGTCACCGATCTTTCCTCACTGGGTGCCTGGACTACCGAGCAGTTCGATCCGCAGCTTTCCTGGAAGGACGTCGAATGGATCAAGGAGCGCTGGGGCGGCCCGCTGATCCTCAAGGGGATCCTCGATCCCGAGGATGCGAAGATGGCCGCCAAAACCGGCGCCGACGCGATCATCGTTTCCAACCACGGCGGCCGCCAGCTTGACGGCGCACCGTCGTCGATCAGCATGCTGCCGCGCATCGTCGATGCCGTCGGGCACCAGATCGAGGTGCACCTCGATGGAGGCATCCGCTCGGGTCAGGATGTGCTGAAGGCTATCGCCCTCGGCGCGCAAGGGACGTTTATCGGCCGCCCCTTCCTCTACGGCCTCGGCGCGATGGGCAAGGAGGGCGTGACGCTCGCGCTCGATATCATCCGCAAGGAGATGGACATCACCATGGCTCTCTGCGGCAAGCGCAGCATAACCGACGTGAGCCGCGACATTCTTACGGAATAGTGCGGGATGAGGAAGCGTGCGCTTCAGCTTCCGCGATAGGTGGAATAGCCGTAGGGCGAAAGCAGCAGCGGCACGTGATAATGGCTTCCCGGATCGGCGATCCCGAAGCGCAAGGGGATCAGGTCGAGGAAGGCCGGCTTCGGAAGCACGACGCCCGTTGTCCGGAGATAGTCGCCGGCATGGAAGACCAGTTCGTAATGGCCCGCCATGAAGGCCACGCCCTCGACCATCGGTCCGTCGACGCGACCGTCGCTGTTCGTGTGGACCGTGCGGATCAATTGCCGCTCCTCGCCCTCCAGCCAATAGAGATCGATTCTGAGGCCCTCGGCCGGTTTGCCGAGCGCGGTGTCGAGAACGTGGGTCGTCAAGCGCCCGGTGTTGCTCATCGCTTCATTTCCTTCAGAAGGGAACGGGGATGACGAACGGCTCGTCGTAGAAGAACTCTTCCAGATTATTGCCCGGTCCTTCGCGATCGACGACGATGAAATCGCTCGCCGCTACGACCGACATCAGCGGATGATGCCAGACGTTGCGGCCGTAATTCACCCCCTGCCGTCCGCTCGCCAGAAAAACCCGAGGCCTACCCGGGAGTCCGCCCTCATCCTCGGCCACCACTGCGAGCCACGGCCGATCGTCGAGCGGCGAAAAACTCTGGCTGCCGAGGGGATGGCGCTCCATCATCGTCACGGCATAGGGGAACGCGCGGGGCTGACCGCGAAAGATGTTGATGATGACGCCGGCGCCCTCGCCCCTGACATCGGCGCGCGCAAGGGCGTGAAATCGTTCGGTGTTGCCGCCATTGATGAAGCGCATCGACGCTGGGTCCGCTTCAATGACGCTGCCGAACGGCGCGAAAACTTCCTTCGTCAGGGGTTCGATCGAGAGCAGGCGCGGCATCAGGCTTCGGCTCCGCAGCACACGGGCGCGTGGTACGACACCGAGGCGGACAAGTCACGAACGGCACTCTCAGGCATTTTCGTCTCCGGGCAGCATGGATCTGAGCCGTAGCCGGGCGATCTGCTCCACCTGCGCGCAGGCGGTTTCAAATTCTTCTTCCGCCGAATTGTCAATCCGCCTTTCGAAAGCGGCGATAATGTCATCCTTCGTCAGCCCCTTGACCGCAATGATGAAGGGGAAGCCGAATTTCTTCGTGTAAGCCTTGTTGAGTGCAGTGAAGCGCTGATGCTCCTCGGGTGAAAGGCGGTCCAGTCCGGCGGAGGCCTGCTCCGCCCGCGAGTCGGCGGTCAGCTTGCCGGCGATCGCAAGCTTGCCGGCGAGATCCGGATGTGCCTTGAGGACGGCGAGGCGTTCGGCGGGCGAAGCCGCGCGAAAAGCGTTGCAAAGTGCCGAATGGACGCTGCCAGCAGTGAGCCCGCAGGCAGCGGCGCGGTCGTAGGCGCGCTCCGCCACCCATGGCGAATGCTCGAAGACACCGCCGAAGCGATCGACAAAGGTCTCCCTGTCAGACATCAGCGCACACCTTCCGGCTTGTGATGATCGTACCAATGGCGCGCAATGTCGATGCGGCGCGGTATCCAGACCTTGTCGTGGGACATGACGTAATCGATGAAGCGGGCGAGCGCAGCCGCGCGGCCTGGCCGCCCGACGAGGCGACAATGCAGGCCGATATTCATCATCTTCGGACTGCCTTCCCGGCCCTCCGCGTAGAGCACGTCGAACGTGTCTTTGAGGTAGGCGAAGAACTGGTCGCCGGAATTGAACCCCTGATTGGTCGCAAAGCGCATGTCGTTGGCGTCGAGCGTATAGGGAATGATGAGATGCGGCTTGTCGGGGGCCAATCCAGGAACCCAGTAGGGAAGCTCGTCCGCATAGGAATCGCAGGAATAGAGAAAACCGCCCTCCTCCAGCACGAGCTTCAGCGTGTTGACCGAGGGCTTGCCCTGATAGATGCCGAGCGGCCGCTCGCCGGTCAGTTCCGTATGCAGGCGGACGACCTCGCGAATATGCTCGCGCTCCACCTCTTCCGGGAAGTCCTTGTATTCGAGCCAGCGCAGGCCGTGGCTGGCGATCTCCCAGCCCGCCTCCTTCATCGCCGCAACCGCCTCCGGGTTGCGCGCCATCGCAGACGTGACGCCATAGACCGTAAGCGTGACATCGCGGCTCGTGAACATGCGCCACAGCCGCCAGAAGCCGGCGCGAGCGCCATATTCATAGATCGATTCCATGTTGAGATTGCGCTGGCCCGGCCAGGGCTGCGCGCCGACGATTTCCGACAGCAGGCATTCGGACGCCGGATCGCCATCGAGAATGCAGCTTTCGCCCCCTTCCTCGTAGTTCAGGACGAATTGGACGGCGATGTGCGCATCGCCGGGCCACCGCACCTGCGGCGGCGTCCGCCCATAGCCTATGAGATCGCGCGGATAGGAGGTCCCTGCCATCAAATCACCCTTCGATTTTTCCGGAACGGTAGCACTGCGGACCGGATTGTCGAGATGAAATTGAGTTTGCGAGCGGCGCCTAGCAGCCCGCGAGCAAGGAGGCCATGATGAAGGGTATCGGTCTGGCGACGCGCCCCTCGGCGAGGTTCTCGGCGGCCGGCCGTTTCGCCGTGCCGTCGCGCAGCCGGGCGGAAATCTTGCCAAGCGGATGCTGCGAATGAACCCGCATCGGCGCGCCCGGATCCTGCTCGATGAAGAGCGCAAGGCTGCCGATCGCCAGCGGCCTTTCCAGATACGGCTCGAAAAGCTCCCTGAGGGGCGCTTCCATGCGCCGGGCGGTTTCCGGATTCAAGGCGCCCGTCAGCTTCATGTGAAAGCGATACTCGTCCATCACATACGGATCGCCCCAGCGATGGAGGTTGCTGAATTGCGGCGCCGTCAGCCGGTCCGGATCGCACCGTTCGATCTCGTCCTCGCTTATCGGCGCGCGAAACCTGTCGAATGTCTGCACGACACGAGCGGCCAGCAGGTGCATTTCCTGGCTCGGTACCTGCGGCACCAGCCCCCAGCACTGACTGAACCGAGCAACCTCCATTCGCGCGATTTCGAAAGGCGTTTCGGCGCTGGCGAAATGCATCAGTGCCTTCAGCAGATCGGCTTCGTCCGCCGCCGGGTTGAGGCAGAACGGCGCCATGATCATGGCATGAAAGCCGAAGCGGCGGGGTGCTGCCGTATGGAAGGCGATCTCGGAAACCGTCAATCCGGCAATGGAAGGCAGTTCCGTCGGCTCATCCGAATAAACGTTCCGCCCAAGCCAGCTGGCGGCCACTGCCGACAGCGGGTCCCCCATAGGCGGGGTGAAACAAATGGCGTAACGCATGGCGCATGCTCCGGAAGTCCGTGGATGGCCGCCTATTAGGTGATTTGCGTGACAGATTAACGAAGTTGGCGGCTCAGAACCGCGCCGAAATCGCGTGTCATGCGAAGCAAGATGCGCCATGGAAATCCGCGGCGTCGAAACGCTGCAGAGGCCTATCGCGATCCCGCGACGATTCGCCAAGGCCCTATTGTCAACACAATAAGTGCAGTTACTACGCCGCAGCGCTTCCCCTGAAGCGTCGAAAATCGCGCGATGGTGCAAGGCAGCAACCTGCCGTTTCGAGCACCGCTGCGCCGGAGGAAATCTACCCGCGGTTTCCTTTAAAAGGTTGGTACCGGCCGCCTGCTTGGCGGGCGAATGCCTTATCGTCTCCGGACGAGATGCCGGCGCCGACCACTCACACTCGGCATGAGTACCGAAGCGACAAGCGGGGATCAGAGCGAGGGCAGGCTTTGCTGGACCAAACTTCTGTATCCATCATCATCACCAACTATAACTACGCGCACTTTCTCAGGCGCTGTGTCGACAGCGCCTTGGCTCAAGATCACCCGCATACCGAGGTTATCGTCGTCGACGATGCCTCTTCCGATGAATCGCCAGCCATCATTCGAAAGTATGGCGACAGGATCCGCGCGTGTCTGCGTCCGGCAAACGGCGGACACGCGGCCGCCTTCAACACCGGTTTCGCCGCGAGCTCCGGCGATATCGTGTTCTTTCTGGACGCCGACGACTATCTCTATCCGACTGCCGTATCCGAGGTCGTCAATGCATGGGACGTCTCAACCGCTCAATTTCAGTTCAGGCTCCATCTCGTCGATCAACAAGAAAAGGTAATGGATGTCTTCCCGCCGCCAGAACAGCCCTTCGACACAGGCGACGTGACGCCAAAACTGTTTCAGCGTGGTCGTTATCAGACGACGGTCACCAGCGGCCTTGCCTTCGCCCGTTCCGCCCTGGAAGCGGTGATGCCGATGCCGGAGGGAAAATTCCGGCAAGGGGCCGATGGCTATCTTGCAACCGTGGCGCCGCTGCATGGCCAGGTCCAGGCCACCGACGATTGCCTCGGGGCATACCGCATGCATGGTTCCAATCATTCGCTGTTTGCCGAAAAACTTGCCGAACGGGCACGCTGGCGCATGCAACATGATTTCCGCCGTCTCGAAGCCCTCTCCGCCGAGGCGGCGGCCACCGGATCGCAGTTGCGGCCCGGTATCGCCCTGCGTGACCCGACCCATCTCGAGGAGCGACTTGCGTCCCTGTGCATCGAGGAGGCGCGGCACCCGGTCAGGGACGACTCGCGGCTGCGCCTGGCGGCAGCAGGTGCAACGGCCAGTCTTGCCATGAACTACTCTATCCGCAGGCGTGCCGTCGAAGCCGTCTGGTTCCTTGCAGTCGGGGTGCTTCCGCGGCAGCTGGCGACGTCAGTGCTCTCCTGGAAGCTCGTGGCATCGTCACGCCCTGCCTTCCTGTCCCTGCTGTCAAAAACCATACGGCGAGCAATGGGGTAACGCGGGGGGCGCCGTCTGCCCGGCTCGGTCTTACCGCAACGCCGCGATGTGGTGCGCGCATGCAAACGACTCGGGAAGATCAATGCTCGGCCGCCCGATGATCTCGTCGATCACGAAGCGCGCCAGGGCATGTGCCATGCCGAAACTGACTTTGAAGCCGCCGGTCAGCACGGACAGATTGTCGAAATCGGGATGGCGTCCCACGATCGGCTCGCGGCCGGTCGCCCTGGGGCGTAGCCCGGCCCAACGCTCGATCACCTCTGCACCGCGCAAGGCGGGCGCCATTGCTTCAGCTCGCCGGATCAGCACATCCAGTTGATCGTCCGTCGAATAGGGCTCGTCGAAGCGGTTCTCGCTGGTGCTGCCGATCGCCACATGACCATCTTCGTGCGCGACGATGTAGAGCCCATCGGTGAAGATGATCGGCGAACCCGGATCGATTTCGGCGCTGAGCAACGCTGCCTGCCCTTTAACGGCGCTGCCGCTCGGCGCCTGTGCCGAATGCGCCAGGCGATCGATCAGGCCAAAGCTTTCGACCCCGGCGGAGAGGATGCAATGGCCGAAGAGGAAGACCCTTCCGTCCGAGAGCGAGAGCCGCCCGCGTTGAGGATCGAGTGACGCAACTTCGGCACCCTCTTCGACCTGGACATGGGCGAATTGCGCAAGCGCGGCCTTGAGCACTTGCACTAGGCGCCGCGGCGCCACCCTCGCGGCGAGCGTGTCGTGGACCATGCCGAAGGACGCCGCCTCCGCCGCCGGCCACCCGCTGCCGGTGCCCGCATCCCGGACATGCCAATGGAACCGACGCTCGCCGGAGATCCATTGCCGCGCCGCGTCCTGCTCGTGGCCGAGAGCGATCTCTCGCAAATGCGGTTTGCCGAGCGGCATGACCCGGCCGCAGCGACGATAATCGGCCGATAGGCGGGTCGCTTGCTGCAGTTCGGCGATCTCGTCTTCGAGCGCGACCAACGCATCGAACTGGAATTGCTTCTTTGCGTTCCATCGGTCTGGCATATGCGGCATCAGCGCACCGAGCAGGCCTCCACTCGCGCCTGCGCCGATGCTCCTGCTCTCGACAAGGCACGTCTGGATGCCGGCCCGGCCCGCCATCACGGCGGCCCACAGCCCCATGATACCGCCGCCCACGATCAAAACTTCACTCATCGATTGACCTTCTACCGCATAATTCCGTAGATCGAATCCGATCGAAGGAAAATGCAGCGTTTCAAAGTGCTACAACGGCCCTTGCACGTTTTCTTAGGGTCGGAAGATGAACACCGCCATGACAGAAACTGATCTCCGCCAGAGCCATCCGCCATCGCGGCAAAGCCTTGAATGGCATGAGGGCGATATGCCCTACTCGATGGAATTTGGCGATCACTTTTATTGCCGCACCGACGGCCGGCTTGAATGCGGTCATGTCTTTCTCTCCGGCAACAGGCTGCCGCAACGCTGGCAGAAGCCAGAAAGCTTCGTCATAGGCGAGCTCGGCTTCGGCACCGGCCTCAACTTCTGCGAAACCTGGCGGCAATGGAAAAAGACGCGCACGACGGCGCGCCGACTGCACTTCGTCTCCTTCGAGCGTTTCCCGATGCCGGCGGCCGATATCGACCGGGCGCTTTCGCACTGGCCGGAAATTTCCGAGGAAAGACAGGCGCTTGTCGCAAGCTGGCCGGAAACACCGGAAGGCCACGTCGATCTCGACCTCACCGAGGAGGTTCGGTTGACGGTGGTCTGCGGGTCTGCGCTTGAGGGCCTCGGCGCGTCGGAGCACACATTCGACGCCTGGTACCTCGACGGTTTTGCGCCATCCCGCAACCCGGACATGTGGTCGCGGGAATTGATGCAGTTGGTGTTCGACAAGACCACGTCCGGCGGCACCTTCGCGACTTATGCCGCCGCCGGCTTCGTTCGACGGAATCTCGAGGCGGCCGGCTTCATTGTCGAGCGGCGCCCGGGTTTCGCCGGCAAGCGCGAGATGCTGCGCGGCGACAAGCCCTGATCACTGAGTTTCCTTGCCAGCGCCCGACGTTCTATTCATCCTTAAATCGCAGCGATCCAAATTCTGACGGCGCTTTGTGAACCTCCGCTATGCTGCACGAAGCGAACTGTCGCAAATGGCGGGTCATTGCACCTCAAAATCTGCGACAGAGATCCTTCGGAAACGCGGGGGTGGATCTTTCATGACCGACAATCAATTCCGGGACGCTGCGGCAGGCGAAACGTCACCGCTGGAGCGGCGGCGCCGATCAGGCGGCCGGGGTGCGGAACGGTCACGAAAGCCGGTGGCGGCGAAATACCTAAACCTCGTCAACACGCTGGCGACGTCGATGGTCCTCTCGGAGGACGCGCTCGAAGCGATACATGACGCTTCCCTGACTATCCTAGAAGAAATCGGCATGGACATTATCCTGCCGGAGGCGCGCGATCGCATGAAAGCGGCCGGCGCGGACGTGACACCGGGCACCGATCGCGTCCACTTCGACCGCGGGCTGATCATGGAGATGATCGCGTCGGTTCCCGCCGGCTTCACCATGCACGCGCGCAATCCGGCGCGAAACGTCGAGATCGGCGGCAACAACCTCGTCTTCGCGCAGATCGCCAGCGCGCCTTTCGTCGCCGATCGGGAGGGCGGCAGGCGCACTGGCAACCAGGAGGATTTCCGCAAACTGGTGAAGCTGGCGCAGTCTTACGACATCGTCCACACGACAGGCGGCTATCCGGTCGAACCGGTCGATCTCCATGCCTCGACCCGTCACCTGGATTGCCTCTCGGACATGGTGAAGCTGACCGACAAGGTGTTTCACGTCTATTCGCTCGGTCGCCAGCGCAACACCGACGGCATCGAAATCGCCCGCATCGGCCGCGGTATCTCGATGGAGCAGATGGAGCGGGAACCGTCGCTCTTCACGATCATCAATACGTCTTCGCCACTTCGCCTCGACGGGCCGATGCTTCAGGGCATCATCGAAATGTCGTCCCGCAATCAGGTGGTCGTCGTCACGCCCTTCACGCTCGCCGGCGCCATGGCGCCGGTCACCATCGCCGGTGCTCTGGTACAGCAGAACGCCGAGGCGCTTTGCGGCATTGCCTTTACCCAGATGGTGCGCAAGGGTGCACCGGTGATGTATGGCGGCTTCACCTCGAATGTCGACATGAAGACCGGCGCACCGGCCTTCGGGACGCCGGAATACATGAAGGCCGTCATCGCCGGCGGCCAGCTCGCGCGCAAGTACAATCTTCCCTACCGCACATCCAACACCAACGCTGCAAACACGCTCGACGCGCAAGCCGCCTATGAGTCGGCACTTTCGCTGTGGGCGCTGATCCAGGGCGGCGGCAATTTCGTGATGCACGCGGCCGGCTGGACCGAAGGCGGCCTGACGGCCTCCTTCGAGAAGTTCATCCTCGATGTCGACATGCTGCAGATGGTGGCTGAATTTCTCCAGCCGCTCGATGTCAGCGAGGATGCGCTCGGTCTCGATGCGGTGCGGGACGTCGGTCCTGGCGGACACTATTTTGGTACGCTGCATACGCTTCAGCGCTACGAAACCGCTTTCTACTCGCCGATCCTTTCCGATTGGCGGAATTACGAGACCTGGACCGAGGCGGGCCGGCCGACCACCTACGATCATGCCAACCGCGTCTTCAAGCAGAAACTCAACGAATATGAGCGCCCGCCGCTCGATCCGGCGATAGAAGAAGAACTCGACGCTTTCGTCGCCAGGCGCAAGCAAGAAGGCGGCGTGCCGACGGATTTCTGACGGAACGCCGAGAGCTTATCGCGTGGAAGCAAGTTTGCGCTACGGAAACACCACGGAGCGGACCGTTGCGATCAACTGGTCCGTGGGCGCCGCGACGCAGTTGCGATCGATCTCCGCAAGGGTCCTTTCCTTGACCTGGGGCGACAGCAGCTTTCTGAGGTCGCCCAGCGTCTTGGGCGCGGCGCAGATCACAAGGTTTTCGAAGGCGTGCTCAAGCGCATAGTGGTCGAGTTTCCCGGCAATCTCCATGGCGAAGCGGTGCTGCTCCTCGCGAACCGGATCGCTGCTGTATTCCATCGCCGAACGGCCGTAGCCGACCGACGTATGGCTGCGGCCGGGTTTGTCGGCCATGATATCTTGAGCACGCTTGGTTTCGATTTCGTATGTCTCCACTTCCGGTTGCTGGCGTCCATCCTTCAGCAGGTTGACGTCCTTGAAGATGCGCGCCGTGTTTCCGTCGGCTGCCAGTATCCAAATCCGGTTCCGCACTATTTTTTCTCCCCCGTGTTGGTCGATGGCAGATAGGTCGGTGAAGGTCATCAAGGCAGAACGGCCGAACCCGTTTCAAGTTCCCTTTCTGCCGAAATCTTTCACACGCAGTGCGCGCGACCGGACTACATTCGGGCAAGGTAGGCGTCGAAGCTGCGCTCCGGTGTTGGTTCGTATTGCTCCCGCTCGATCTTGAGTGAAGCGATCCTATCAACCCGAAAATCACGGAAGTCATGGCGCAATTCGCACCAGGCCGTGAGCAGCCAGTTGTGCCCGAAAACGCTAAGGCCGAGCGGCCAGATTGTACGCTCCGACGTTAGTTCTGCAAGGCTTTCGTAAGTCAACTGCAGCTTCCGCCTGGTCGCAATCGCCTGACGTATTTCGCCCAGCAGTCGGGGCGGATCGGGCTGCATTGCCGAGCGGAAGGCCCTCAACGGTACCTCTCTCAACCTTTTTGCGTGATCCGGCGGCAGTCCATGTCCGATCTTGTCTATCGCCTCGCGCGCGGCTTGCGCCAGACGTCTGTCGCCAAGCATCTGAACGGCGCGCGCGCCAAATGCGATTGCCTCCAGTTGCTCGAAGGTGAAGGTGAGCGGCGGCGCGTCAAAGGCCTCCCGCAGGAGGTAACCCACGCCGCGTTCGCCATCGATCGGCGCTCCCGACGCCATCAGGTGCTCCATGTCGCGATAGATCGTGCGCGGCGCGACTTCCATCCTTTCGGCAATTTCCCGCGCCGTCATTGCCTTGCCAGAGGCACGCAGGAGTTGAATGATCCGAAACAACCGATCGGCGGGCCGCATGATTTCGCCTCCCCAAACACTATGGCCATAAGGCTGGCAGTTGGAGTGTGATTAAGTCAAGCTGTGTTGAAAGGAGGCAACGATGATGGCCCAACGTGTACTCGAACTGGCACTCTGCACCGTGCGAGACAAGAAGGCAGCACTCGTCGCTCGCGGCCGCGCCATGCAGGCCGTGTCCCGCTATCCCGGTTTCGTCTCGTGGCGCGCCGTGACTGCCTGCGAAATGACCGATCTGCTCGCTGACCTGGTCGAGTGGGAAACACTCGATGCCGCCGAGGCCGCCGGCCAGCGGGTGCTGAACGACCCGGAATTTACACCGTACATGGCGGCGATCACGCGGGTAAGGCTAATGCAGCACTTCGTCACCGAACAGCAGATCTGAGCGGAGAAGATGGCGCTGACTTATGGCTGAACCACTCAAGAACCTTCTGCATCCGGGAGTCGTCCTTGAAATCGCCACGCATCTCGACCGGAATGCGGATACATTCGACGGCGAGCGCTTCATTGCGCTCGCATCGCATGACCTGGATTCGCTCGAATTGATGGAGCGATCGCTGCGAATCCGCGACGCGCTCCTTCAGACGCTGCCGGAAGATTTCCCTGCCGCCGCCGAGATCCTGCAGCGGGCGCTGCCGGGAAACGACACACCAGGGCTGAGCGGCTGGGCACTACTCCCGGTAAACCAGTTCATCGCGGCTCGCGGCCTGGACGATTTCGAACTCTCGCTCTCGCTGCTGCGCCGCCTGACACCGCATTTCACCGCGGAATTCGGCATCCGCGCTTTCATCCATCGGGACCAGCAACGAGCGCTGGCAATAATCTCCAGCTGGACGAGCGACGACAATCATCACGTCCGGCGGCTGGCAAGCGAAGGCACGCGCCCGCGCCTGCCCTGGGCCATGCGGCTGCCGGAACTGATCCGCGATCCAAAGCCGATCCTTCCGATCCTCGTAGCGCTGATCGACGACCCCGAAGATTACGTGCGCCGCTCCGTCGCGAACAGCCTCAACGACATCGCCAAGGATCACCCGGATCTCGTCGCACAGTTCGCGGCCGCGCATGTCGACCGCGCATCGCCGGAACGCCTGAGATTGCTCCGCCACGCCTGCCGCACGCTCATGAAGCAGGGGCATGCGGCGGCACTCGCCAACTTCGGTTTCGGTGCGTTGTCAGGCATCGATGCCAGCCTGACGCTGGGCACGCCCCTTGTCCGCCTCGGCGAGCATCTTCGCTTCGGTCTGGAAATACGGAATTCCGGCGCGGCCAAGCAAAAAGTCATGATTGACTACGCCGTGCATCACCAGAAGGCGAACGGCACAACGGCGCCGAAAGTGTTCAAGTGGACGACAACGACGCTCGAATCCGGTGCCGCCTTCGAAATCGAGAAGCTGCACTCGATCCGAACGATCACGACGCGACGCTACTATGCCGGCGCGCACAGGGTCGTCGTTCTGATCAACGGTCAACCGATGGCCGGAGCCGATTTCGAGCTCGTGATCGACTGAATCGGAGCGCCGCTTCGCACGTGCGAAAAGATAGATCTTGACTTTTCCGGTAAAAACAACGACATCGGCGCAGCGTCACCTTCCGGCCGCCGCGTGAGCGCGCCCTCGGCAACCACTTTCAAGCCGTGAAGAAGGAAAAGCGCAAACATTCGCCGCGATCGGCGGCAGCACAGGCGCATGACGATTTTTCTTTAACCCACAAGTTCCCAATTCACGCGGGGTTCTTGATGCCAGACTAACCGGAATTGCAATACGGCGATTCCGGCGAATGTGTTTGGCGTCCCCGAAAGGTATATCCATTGTCCACATTCAAAGAGCTTGGCCTCTCCCAGCAGATTTTGGCGACGCTTGCCGCCAATGGTTTTGAGAAGCCGACGCCCATCCAGACGCAGGCCATTCCCGTCGTCCTCAAGGGCCACGACCTCATCGGTCTTGCCCAGACGGGAACCGGCAAGACGGCCGCCTTCGGCCTGCCCATGATCGAGAGGCTGGTTGCCGACGGCAAGCGCGCCGACCCACGCAACATCCGCGCCCTCGTCCTCGCTCCGACCCGCGAGCTCGTCAACCAGATCGCCGCCAACCTCAAGGTCTTCGTCAAGAAGACGCCGCTCAAGATCGGCGTCGTCGTCGGTGGGGTCTCGATCAACAAGCAGACCGAACAGCTCGCCCGTGGCGTCGACATTCTTGTCGCGACCCCCGGCCGCCTGCTGGACCTCGTCAATCGCAAGGCGGTGACGCTGACCCAGGGCCGCTATCTCGTGCTCGACGAGGCCGACCAGATGCTCGACCTCGGCTTCATCCACGACCTGCGCAAGATCGCGAAGCTGGTGCCGAAGAACCGCCAGACGCTGCTCTTCTCGGCGACCATGCCGAAGCAGATCGCCGAACTCGCCGGCGAATACCTGACCGATCCGCTCAAGGTCGAAGTCACCCCGCCGGGCAAGGCCGCCGACAAGATCGAGCAATACGTCCACTTCGTTCCCGGCAAAGACTTGAAGACCTCGATCCTCAAGCAGTCGCTTTCCGACAATCCCGACGGCCTTTCGCTCATCTTCAGCCGCACTAAGCACGGCGCCGAGAAGCTGATGAAGCATCTGGACCACGTCGGCTTCAAGGCCGCGTCGATCCATGGCAACAAGAGCCAGGGCCAGCGCGAGCGTGCGCTGAAGGCCTTCCGCGATGGTGAAATCCGGGTGCTCGTTGCAACCGATGTCGCCGCCCGTGGCATCGACATTCCGGGCGTCACGCATGTCTACAACTACGACCTGCCGGAAGTCCCGGACGCCTACGTCCATCGCATCGGCCGCACGGCCCGCAACGGCCGCGACGGTATCGCGATCGCCTTCTGCACCCCGGACGAAATCCGCCTGCTCCGTGACATCGAGAAGCTGATGGGCATCCAGATCGCCATCGCCAGCGGCGAGGCACCGGCCGATCAGGCGCGTCCGTCCAAGGGACGCGGCGGTCGCGGCAACGGCCAGCGTCATGGCAACGGCGGCGGCCACCGACAGGAAGGGCGTCCGCATCGCGAGCGTCCGGCGCGCGAACCGGCGGCAGCCCCGTCGAGCTTTGCCGGGGACGATCTGCTGCGGGACGAACGGCGTCCGCCGAAGCACGACCGCCGGGATCAGCGCCAGCCGGGCCACGGCCATCATGAAGGCCGGTCGGAAGGCAACCGCAATCACGAGGGTCGGAAACACCGCGGCCGTCCGGCATCGAAGCACGAGGGCCGACGCCAGCGTGACGGGCAGCCCGGCAACCGCCATGAAAGCGGCCGCGGAAACCGTCGTACCGACAATGGTGCTCGCCAGGGCTGACGCCTGCGCGGCGTAGCGCAAAAATGCCAAGCGCGATCGCGGAGTTTCTGCGGTCGCGCGTTATGCTGAGACCTTCGTCAGAAGGCTATTTCGGCAGCGGGGCAAACACTCACTTTGGCTCTGCCGGCATCGAATCCATCGAGCGTTTCATTGTGATGCGCCACAATCTCGGGAAACGGCAGGCTTCCCGAGTCAGCGGTCATGTGCCCATCCGCAACAAGCGTCACGTCGTATCCGAGCGTAACGGCCCGCCTGACGGTCGTGTCGACACAGAATTGTGACATGCATCCGCCGATGATCAGATGCCTCGCGGACCGTTCCGCGAGGCGCTTCGCAAGATCAGTCTCAAAGAACGAGTCGCAACTCTTCTTGTGAACGACCACGTCGCTCTCCCTCGGCGCGATCTCGTCGCGGATGGCCCAACCATGTGTCCCGACGGCCAATCGATGATCTTTGTCGCCGTCATGCTGGACCAACACAACCGGGACGCCAGCAGTTCGCGCCTTAACCTGAAGCATGCTGAGTCGTGCGACGGTCTCCTCTAGCGCCGCATCGATGTGCGGCTGACGCTCCAGCGTGCCCTTTCCCGATAGAATGGCGTTTTGAACGTCGATTATCAGCAATGCTTTGGTCATTTGATTTGCAAGCTCCGAGAGTGCCCGCTGTTTCAGCTATCGACGGCGGCAATGCTTCGGCGCCAGCGATCTACCTGGCGGCAGCGCTGCGGGCCGCGTCGCCGGACGGCACCGGGCGAGCGGCCTTCCGGTTGGTGAGATAGACCCCCATCACGGCGATGATGGTGCCGACGATCATCGGCAGGGTCAGGGCTTCGCCGAAGAAGAGCGCCGCCTGAACGGCTGCAAGTGGCGGCACCAGATAGATCAGCGAGGCAGCCCGCGAGACCTGTCCGCGACGGATGAGATAGAGCAACAGCGCGATCGCACCCATCGACAGGCCAAGCACCGACCAGACCAGCGCGCCGACAAGCTGCAGGTTCCAGGTGACCTGCAGGTCCTCAAGCGCGAGCGCGAGAGGAACGGTGACGATCAGGGCGCCGGCATATTGCAGCGTCGCGATGGCACGGATGTCTCCATTTTGAAGGTGCCGTTTCTGGTAGAGCGTGCCGTAGGTGACGGCCGCCATGCCAAGCACGTTGACGAGAACAGGCAGGATCTGGATCGGCGTCGCGGCGGTATCGATCGCCACCATTTTCGGCAGCACCGCGAGCGCAATGCCGAAAAATCCGAGCACCAGCCCGGTCTGCTGCTGCCGGGTCAGGTTTTCGTTGATCAGGAGCGGCGCGACGGCTGCGGTCATCAATGGCTGCAGCCCGGCGATGATGCCGGAAATCGCCGCCGGCACCCCCTGCCCGATGGCCCACCACACGGCACCCAGATAGAGCCCGTGGAGAAACATCCCCGACACGATAGCATGACCGATCGTCGTCCAGGAGCGTGGCCAGCGAGCGCCCGTCACGACGCAGAAGCCGATGAAGAGCAGGATCGCGAAGGTATAACGCAGCACGAGAAAAGTCAGCGGATCGGCGAAAAAGGCCGCATATTTGGCGACAACCCAGCCGGTGGACCAGAGCAGGACGAAGATGGCCGGGGCCAAACGGGCAAGCGTCATCGGTTTTTCCATGGCTGGGCACGCCCGCGGCAGATTTAGTCGGGTGCCGGAGGTCGTGGGCTGATACGAGCACGCCCGCGGATAAAGCGCATGCGGCAATCGGTCAAAGCAATTTTTCTGATGCTCACCATCAGCGAATCGGAACCATAAGCCTGAGCGACGAGGTCGCGGGTGAAACGAACCCGGCCTCGTATTCCTCACGATAGTGGAAATGGGTCGTATCGACGACGTGCCCCTCGGCTGCGATCCAGTCGAACATCCTGCCGTAATCCACGAAGACATCCGAGCTCTCGGGACGATGGATCATCGTTACCAGACGCATGGCCGGCAGTTCCACATGCTGCGGCTGGGTGAAGGTTCCGCCGTCCTCACCCACATAGCCGACGAGATAACGGAAGCCGTCCGACCGATCATTCCAGGAGAGACCGATCAGGGTCGAATGATCTTCGGGATGCGCGCGCCGACGATGCTCCTGCGTCTCGGCGATCAGGCGGCGAACGGCACCGTCGGCCGCCTCGACGAATGTGCCCTCCCAGAGGTGACCCGTGATCTTTTGCGCCGGGCGCTCCACGATTTCGAACGCTATCGCCATTTCGCTTCCTCCCATCGCCTTCCGCCGAATGCTCAAATTTCAGGCACCTGCCGATTTCCCAACGCACATGGAGAAGTCGCCGGGAGCCCGCCGCCGGCTGCGACGGATTTCGGCCGCTCGCGACCGCAGCAGCCGCGTCCCGAAAGACTTTGAAGGCGGCTCAAAAATTCTCGATCCTCGAATGTGCACGCTTCTTGCATTGCATCAACCATTGTACTCAAATGGTCAAAAATAAGGGGACCACGCCGTTGGCATTTGACGAAATGATGAATGCGGACAGCAGTCCGCGACAGCCATATTCGACCTACAATGAATGGTATGCCAGCCAGGACAGAAATCGGCTCATCGCGAAATCAAAAGAAGCGGAGAATATCTTCCGCAAGACGGGCATCACCTTCGCGGTCTACGGACACGCAGACTCCTCCGAAAAGCTCATCCCCTTCGACCTTATTCCCCGCATCATTTCCGGCCGAGAGTGGCGGAAGCTGGCGCAAGGCATCGAACAGCGGGTGATCGCGCTTAACGCCTTCCTCGACGACATCTACCATAAGCAGGAGATCGTCCGCGCCGGTCGCATCCCGCGCGAGTTGATCGAGAAAAACGATGCCTTCCTGCCGCAGATGATCGGCTTCAGGCCACCGGGCGGCGTCTACACGCACATCGTCGGCACCGACATCGTGCGCACCGGCGAAGACCAGTTCTACGTGCTCGAGGACAACGCCCGCACGCCGTCCGGTGTCAGCTACATGCTGGAAAACCGGGAGACCATGATGCAGATGTTCCCGGAGCTCTTTCACCAGAACCGCGTGCGGCCGGTCGAGAACTATCCGTACCTGCTTCGCCAAAGCCTCGCCTCGCTGGCGCCGCCCGGGTGCAGCGGGAAGCCGCGTGTCGCCGTGCTGACCCCCGGTATCTACAACTCCGCCTTCTACGAGCACGCCTTCCTTGCGGACATGATGGGCGTCGAATTGGTCGAGGGCTCGGACCTGCGCGTTATCGACGGCAAGGTGAAGATGCGCACGACGCGCGGCTACGAGGCGATCGACGTGCTCTACCGCCGCGTCGACGACGACTTCCTCGATCCCCTCACCTTCCGCGCCGATTCCGCGCTCGGCATCCCCGGCATCATGGACGTCTATCGGTCCGGCAACATCACCATCGCCAACGCGCCCGGCACCGGCATTTCCGACGACAAGGCGATCTATTCCTATATGCCGGAAATCGTCGAGTTCTACACCGGCCGCAAGCCCTTGCTCGAGAACGTGCCGACCTGGCGCTGCTCGGAGCCGCAGAGCCTCAAATACGTGCTCGAACACATCGAGGAACTGGTAATCAAGGAAGTCCACGGTTCCGGCGGTTACGGCATGCTCGTCGGCCCGACCGCAACCAGGAAAGAACGGACCACCTTCGCCGAGAAGCTGAAGGCGCGCCCCGGCAACTACATCGCCCAGCCGACATTGTCGCTGTCCACCGTTCCGATCCTCGTCAACAAGGGCATCGCTCCTCGCCATGTCGACCTGCGTCCCTACGTCCTCGTCTCCGACAAGGTGCAGATCATTCCCGGCGGCTTGACCCGCGTCGCGCTGAAAGCCGGCTCCCTGGTGGTCAATTCCAGCCAGGGGGGCGGCACCAAGGATACCTGGGTACTGGAGGACTGACGCGATGCTGGGAAGAACTGCGAACGGCCTCTACTGGATGTTCCGCTATATCGAGCGCGCGGAGAACAGCGCCCGCCTGATCGATGCGGGCCTGCGTATGTCGCTGACCCGCAGCGAAGCGACCGAGGACGACTGGGATGGTGTGCTGCAGAGCGCCGGTGTGCGCGAACTCTATGACGAAGTGCACGAGACGCTGACGAGCAGCGATGCCATCGACTTCCTGCTTCGCGACCGCGCCAATCCCTCGAGCGTCATGTCCTGCATCGAGGCCGGCCGCCACAATGCCCGCATGGTCCGCACGGCGCTAACGCGCGAGACCTGGGAAGCGACCAACGAATGCTGGATCGAGATGAAGGCGATGCTGGCGAAGAAGGCACGGCCCGCCGACCTGCCCGAGATCATCGACACGATCAAGCGCCGCGCCGGCCTCATCCGCGGCGCCTTCCATGGCACGATGCTGAGGAACGAGATCTTCAACTTCTCGCGCATTGGAACCTTCATCGAGCGGGCGGACAATACGGCGCGTATTCTCGACGTGAAATATTACGTGCTGCTGCCGGCCGTCGCTGCCGTCGGCTCGTCGATGGACAACGTGCAATGGGAATCGATCCTGCGCTCCGTCTCAGCCCATCGCGCCTATGGCTGGGTCTACGACGCCGAGCTCAAGCCGGCGAACATCGCCGACTTCCTCATCTCCAACGGACGCATGCCGCGGTCGCTGGCCTATTGCTACGAAAAGATCGTCAGCAATCTCGGCTATCTCGCGCGTGAATACGGCGAGACGCATGCGGCGCACGAGACCGCCGAGCAGACGCTTGCGGCGCTCCGCAGCCGTTCGATGAACGACATCATGGATCAGGGGCTGCACGAATATCTCGAGGAGTTCATCAGCGACAACAACCGTCTGGGCCAGGAAATCTCTGACGGCTATCGGTTCTATCACTGAGCTTCAGGAGAAGAGCATGCACCTGAAAATCAGCCACACGACCGAATATCATTACGATGAACCGGTGCAGTATGCCCTGCAGCGGTTGCGGCTGACGCCGACGACACAAGTGGGCCAAACGGTCCTGAATTGGGAGACTCGCGTCGAGGGCGCGGCCGTCGAGGTGTCCTACGACGACCACTTCGGCAATCGCACGCACCTCGTCAGCGTCGAGGGAGACCGCCAAGCCATACGGATCGTCGCCATCGGTGAGGTGGAGACGGAGGATCGCGCCGGCGTTTTCGGCCCGCATCACTCCTTCGTGCCGCTATGGCTCTATGCACGCGAAACGCCGCTCAGCAAAGCGGGGAAGCTGATCCGCGATCTCGCGAAATCGGCCGAAGGCGACACCGACCTCGAGCGCGTGCATTCGCTGATGGCGCTCATCCACGAAACGGTCGAATACAAGCCCGGCGACACGCAGACAGAAACCACCGCAGAGGAAGCGTTGGAGCGCGGCAAGGGCGTCTGTCAGGACCACGCCCACATCCTGATTTCCGCCGCGCGCACGCTCGGCCTCCCCGCCCGCTATCTTTCCGGCTATCTGATGATGGAAGGCCATCCGGAGCAGACGGCGAGCCACGCTTGGGCGGAGGTCCATCTCGCCGGCTTGGGCTGGGTCGGCTTCGACCCCGCCAACAAGATCTGCCCGGACGACCGCTATGTCCGGATCGCGTCCGGCCTCTGCTACCGCGATGCCGCGCCGATTTCCGGGCTGGTACACGGCGCCGCCAGCGAGACATTGAAGGTGGCCGTGACGGTCGAGAAGCAGGGGCAGACGCAAAGCCAGAAACAAGGCGAGCAGAGCCAAAGCCAGAGTCAGTAGATGGCGAGGCATTTCCGGGTAATGACGCCCGGGCCTGCCCCTCATTCGGCCTGCCGGCCACCTTCTCCCCGCAAGCGGGGCGAAGGGACTCGCGGCGCCGCCCCAGTCCCCGCTCCCCGTGCTTACGGGGAGAGGGTTAGGTGAGGTGCAAATGCGGGGGGCAACGGCCCCTCGCAAACCCAATCAATGGCTGTCGCGGTCCATTGGGATGCGATCGCCGCGCGCACCCACGAGGAAGTCGAGGTCGGCGCCGGTATCGGCTTGCATGACCGTCTTGATATAGAGCCCGCCGTAACCACCCTTGAGCGGCTCGACCGGCGATACCCAGGCCGTACGGCGGCGGGCAAGCTCCTCATCCGAAACGTCGAGATGCAGCGTGCGGTTCGGGATATCGACTTCGATCAGGTCGCCGTTTTGGACGAGCGCCAAAGGTCCTCCTTCGGCCGCCTCCGGGGCGGTATGGAGGATGACGGTGCCGTAAGCCGTGCCCGACATGCGCGCGTCCGAAATGCGGATCATGTCCGTGATGCCCTTCTTCAGCACCTTGGGCGGCAGGCCCATGTTGCCGACCTCGGCCATGCCCGGATAGCCCTTGGGACCGCAATATTTCAGCACCATTATGCAGTTCTCGTCGATGTCGAGATCTTCACGGTTGATGCGCGCGTGATAGTCCTCGATGCTTTCGAAGACGACGGCGCGGCCCTTGTGCTGCATCAGATGCGGCGATGCGGCCGAAGGCTTCAGCACGGCGCCCCTCGGGGCGAGGTTACCACGCAGAACGGCGATGCCGCCGGACTTCGTCAGCGCCTTCTCGCGCGGCAGGATGACGTCTTCGTTGTAGTTGACGACGCCCTTGACGTCGTTCCAGATCGTGTCGCCGCTCACCGTGATGGCGTCGTTGTGCAGAAGCCCCATCTCGGCCACGGCCTTGATGACGACCGGCAGGCCGCCGGCGTAATAGAATTCCTCCATCAGGTACTTGCCCGACGGCTGCAGGTTGACGATCGTCGGCACGTCGCGGCCGAGCCGATCCCAATCGTCGAGCGAAAGATCGACGCCGATGCGGCCGGCGAGCGCGAGCAGGTGCAGGACCGCGTTGGTGGAGCCGCCGACCGCGCCATTGACGCGGATGGCGTTTTCGAAGGCCTGCTTGGTCAGGATGTCGGAAGGCTTCAGGTCTTCCTTGACCATCTCGACGATACGGCGGCCGGTGAGCTGGGAAATTACCCGGCGACGCGCATCGACGGCGGGGATGGCGGCGTTGCCGGAGAGCGTCATGCCGAGCGCTTCGGCCATCGACGCCATGGTAGAGGCCGTGCCCATGGTCATGCAGCTTCCGGCCGAACGGGCCATGCCCTGCTCAGCGTCCATGAACTCGTCCAGCGTCATCTCGCCGGACTTGACCATCTCGGAAAACTGCCAGACCGCGGTCCCGGAACCGACGTCCTTGCCGCGCCACTTGCCGTTGAGCATCGGACCGCCGGAGACGACAATTGCCGGAATGTCGACGCTCGCCGCCCCCATCAGAAGGCTGGGCGTGGTCTTGTCACAGCCGCCGAGCAGCACAACTCCATCGACCGGGTTGCCCCGGATCGATTCCTCGACGTCCATGGCCGCGAGATTGCGGAACATCATCGCTGTCGGCCTCAGCGTGCTTTCGCCCGTTGAGAAGACGGGGAACTCAACCGGGAAGCCACCCGCCTCGTAGACGCCGCGCTTTACGCGCTCCGCAAGGTCACGCAGATGCGCATTGCAGGGCGTAAGCTCGGACCAGGTATTGCAAATGCCGATGATCGGCCGACCGTCGAAGGTATCGGCGGGGAGCCCCTGGTTCTTCATCCAGGAGCGATGCATGATGGCATTCTTGCCCGTTCCGCCGAACCATTCCTGTGAACGGAGTTTGCGCGGCCACTCAGCTTTCTTCTTCATTGCTTCCTCTTTAACCCCGCATCGCAGCGGGCGAAATCACGTGGGCTTGAGAGCGGGATGGGAAAAGTGTGTGCGGCTTTCCGCCCGCATCCCGCTCTAAACTCTTCAAGCCAGCGTGTAGGCTGTCTTGACGGTTGTGTAGAATTCGGCGGCGTATTTGCCCTGCTCGCGTGAGCCGTAGGACGAACCCTTGCGGCCGCCGAACGGCACGTGGAAATCGACGCCGGCCGTCGGCAGGTTGACCATCACCATGCCGGCCTCGGCATTGCGCTTGAAATGCGTCGCATGCTTGAGGCTGGTGGTGGCGATGCCGGAGGAAAGCCCGAACGGAGTGTCGTTGGCAACGGCCAGCGCCTCGTCGTAGTCCTTCACCCGGATCACCGCCGCGACCGGACCGAAGATCTCTTCTCGGGAAATCCGCATCGCATTGGTCGCCTCGGTGAACAGCGCCGGCTCAAGATAGAAGCCGGGCGTGTCGCGCGAGATCAGTTCGCCGCCGAAGGCGAGCCTGGCGCCTTCCTGCTGTCCGATGGCGATATAATCGGTGTCCTGGTTCAGCTGGCCCTGGTCGACGACCGGGCCGATATGGGTGCCGGCCTTCAGCGCGTCGTCGATGACAAGGCCTTTCATCCGCTCGCCCATCGCCGCGACGAATTTGTCGTGAATGCCTTCGGTAACGATCAGGCGCGAGGAGGCGGTGCAGCGCTGGCCAGTCGAGAAGAAGGCCGAGTTGACCGCAGCCTCGACGGCGACCGAAAGATCGGCATCATCGAGCACGACGAACGGGTTCTTGCCGCCCATCTCGAGTTGAAACTTGCGATTGTGCTCGACGGAGGCGGCGGCCACGCGCTTGCCGGTGCCGACCGAACCGGTAAAGGTGATCGCCTGGATGTCGGGGCTGTCGAGCATCGCCTGGCCGACAACCGAGCCCTTGCCCATGACGAGGTTCAACACGCCCTTCGGCAGGCCGGCACGGTGGAGAATGTCGACGATCGCCCACGAGCAGCCCGGCACCAGTTCGGCCGGCTTGAAGACGACGGTGTTGCCGTAGCAGAGCGCCGGGGCGACCTTCCAGGCCGGAATGGCGATCGGGAAGTTCCACGGGGTGATGATGCCGACGACACCGACCGGCTCGCGGGTGATCTCGATGCCGATCCCCGGCCGGACCGAGGGGATGACCTCGCCGGCCAACCGCAAGGCTTCGCCGGCGAAGAATTCGAAGATCTGGCCGGCCCGCACGGTCTCGCCGATGCCTTCCGCGAGCGTCTTGCCCTCCTCGCGCGACAGCAGCCGCCCGAGCTCGTCCTTGCGCGCGATGATCTCGTCGGCGGTCTTCTTCAGGATCGCATGGCGCTCGAGGAGGCCGGAGCGCGACCAGGCCGGAAACGCCGCCTTGGCGGCCGCAATCGCTGCCTTCGCATCATCGGCGCTGGCACGGGCATAGTCGCCGATGACATCGTTGGTGTTCGACGGATTGACGTTGGCGACACCGTCGGTGCCGACCCATTCGCCGGCGATCAGGTTCTGATGAAGTGTCATGGGCCTTAAGCCTCCTTGTCTTCTTGACGCGACAACAGGCCGCCCGTTGCGGCCTCGGCTGCCGTAGCAGATCAGAGTTGACGTATGTCGATTTCTTCCTCTGCGGCAATCGTCAGCGGGTTGCGCAGCGGCAGGCCGAATTCTTCAGCCTCGATCTCGAATACGTCGCCTTCCTCCGTGCGGATGCCGTCACCGAAGGAAAGCGTCGCCGTGCCGAACATGTGCACATGCACGTCGCCCGGCACACGGAAGAGACCGTACTTGAAATGGTGATATTCGAGGTTGGCGAAGCTGTGCGACATGTTGGCTTCGCCGGAAAGAAACGGCTTTTCCCACAATGCCTTGCCGCCGCGCAGGATGCGGGAGGTGCCGCGAATGTCGTCAGGCGCCGCACCGATGCGAATTTCCGGGCCGAAGCTCGCTTGGCGCAGCTTGGAATGGGCGAGCCAGAGATAGTTGACCCGCTCGGTCTTGTGATCGGAAAACTCGTTGGCAACAGCAAAGCCGAGGCGATAGGGCACGCCCTTGTCGGAGATGACATAGATGCCCGCCATTTCCGGCTCCTCGCCGCCATCTTCCGCAAAGGCCGGGGAAACGAGGGCTTGGCCGGGCGCGACCGCCGAGGTGCCATTGCCCTTGTAGAACCATTCCGGCTGGACACCCTTTTCACCGGGCTTCGGCTTGCCGCCCTCGAGCCCCATGCGGAACATCCTCATCGAATCGGTCAGCGTCTCTTCCGCTGCCTCGGCCGTCTTCTTGTGCATCGCATCGCGCGTTGCCGCGGAGCCAAGATGGGTCAAGCCAGTTCCGGTGAGATGCAGATGGGCGGGATCGGGATGCGTGATCGGCGGCAGCATCCGCCCTTCGGCATAGGCCTCCTCGAGATCGATCGTTTCGCCGACACCCTTGGCGTCGATGACCGCCTTGAGGCTCTTGCCGCCGTTGGCCGCTTCCACCGCCAACGCGTATACGCTTTCCGCTCCCTTGACGACGCGGGCCGTTTCGCCCGGCGCCCGTACGGCGACTGCAACCGATCCGTCTTGCTTCCTGACCTGAGAAATCAGCACGTTCCTGTCCTTCCTAGTCGAGTTGGCTTCGGCCAGCCCTTCCTTGAGGAAAGGCAATGCGTCGCCCTGAGGGTGGCTCGCACCACCCATCTACAGCAGCCAGAAAGGCCGCCCGTTCACTTGTTAACTTGAGAGCTGACCGGAAATCCGATCAGCCCTTGCCCTTGTTCTTGTTGTAGACGTCGAAGAATACGGCTGCGAGCAGTACGAGGCCCTTGATAAGCTGCTGGTAGTCGATGCCGATGCCCATGATCGACATGCCGTTGTTCATCACGCCCATGATGAAGGCGCCGATCACCGCACCGGTGATTTTGCCGACACCGCCAGAAGCCGACGCTCCGCCGATGAAGCAGGCGGCGATCACGTCGAGCTCGAACCCGACGCCGGCCTTCGGCGTGGCCGAGTTCAACCGTGCCGTGATGATCATGCCGGCAAGGGCAGCGAGCACACCCATGTTCACGAAAGCGTAGAACGTCAGCCGTTCCGTGTTGATGCCGGAGAGCTTGGCAGCCTTTTCGTTGCCGCCCATCGCATAGATCCGCCGGCCGATCGTCGACCGGCTGGTGATGAACGTATAGGCAGCGATCAGCACGCCCATGATGATGAGCACGTTCGGCAGGCCGCGATAGGTCGAGAGCTGGAAGCCGATGAATAGCGCAACAACGCCGATAACCGCCATCTGAACGGCGAAGAAGACGAAAGGCTCGTTTTCCGTGCCGTGCTGCTCGTTGATGCGGCGATTGCGCAGGCCGGCAAAGATTGCATAGCCGACCAGCGCCAGCACCGCCAGCAGCGCCACCATGTTCTTGATGACCTCGGGGCTTGGGTTGAGGAAGTAGAGAAAATCAGGAACGAAGCCGGTCGAAAGAATCTGGAAATCCTTGGGAAACGGTCCGATCGGGCGTCCGCCGAGAACCACATAGGTCATTCCGCGGAACACCAGCATGCCCGCTAGCGTGACGATGAAGGACGGGATTTTCTGGTAGGCTACCCAATAGCCCTGCGCCGCCCCCATGATGCCGCCGACGACAAGACAGGCGGGAACAACGACAAAGGCGGGCAGACCCCATTTGACCAGCATGATCGCCGAGATGGCGCCGATGAAGGCCACGATCGAGCCCACGGAAAGGTCGATATGCCCGGCGACGATGATCAACAGCATGCCCAGCGCCATGATGACGATGAACGAGTTCTGCAGCACCAGGTTCGTGATGTTCACCGGCCTGAAGAGAACGCCGTTGGTCACGAACTGAAAGAACAGCATGATGATCACGAGCGCGACCAGAAGGCCGTATTCGCGGATGTTGTTCCTGAGATAGTCACCGATCGACGGCTTGGTGGTGTGGGTGCTCGTATCGGCGACCATTAGTGTTTCTCCCCTGAACGCATGATGGCGCGCATGATGGATTCCTGGCTCGCTTCCTCCTGGGAAAGCTCTGCCACAATGCGCCCTTCGTTCATGACATAGATGCGATCGCAGGTTCCGAGCAGTTCCGGCATCTCCGACGAAATCATCAGGATGCCTTTGCCCTCGGCCGCGAGTTGGTTGATGATGGTGTAGATCTCGTACTTCGCGCCGATGTCGATACCGCGCGTCGGCTCGTCGAGTATGAGAACCTCGGGATTGGTGAACAGCCACTTGGACAGCACGACCTTCTGCTGGTTGCCGCCCGAAAGGTTCACCGTCTCCTGATAGATCGAATGCGAACGGATACGGAGCTTCGAGCGATAGTCCGCAGCGACCTTTCGCTCCTTGCGCTCGTCGATGACGCCGTTCGACGCGACCGCGCTCAGGTTGGCGAGCGTCGTATTGTCCTTGATGTTGTTGATCAGCACGAGACCGAGCTGCTTGCGGTCTTCCGTGACATACGCAAGGCCCGCCTTGATCGCGCGGGGGATCGTGCTCACGTCCACCGGCGTGCCGCGCATGGTCACCTCGCCGGTGATCTTGTGTCCCCATGACTTGCCGAAGATGCTCATCACCGTTTCGGTGCGGCCGGCACCCATCAGCCCGGCGATGCCGACGACCTCGCCGGCGCGAACATTGAAGCTGACATCGTGCAGGAATTGGCGGTCGCGGTGATGCTGATGGAAGACGTTCCAGTTCTTCACTTCGAGCAACGTCTCGCCGATATGCGGTTCGCGGGGCGGGTAGCGGTCTTCCATCGCGCGGCCGACCATGCCCTTGATGATCCGGTCCTCGCTGATGTCTTCCTTCTGACAGTCGAGTGTTTCAACCGTGCCGCCGTCGCGCAGGATGGTGATCTGGTCCGCGACCTTCTTAATCTCGTTGAGCTTGTGCGAGATGATGATCGACGTCATGCCCTGCTTGCGAAACTCCATGAGCAGCTTCAAAAGCGCGTCGGAATCGGTCTCGTTGAGCGAGGCGGTCGGTTCGTCGAGGATCAGCAGCCGGACCTTCTTGGAAAGCGCCTTGGCGATCTCCACCAGTTGCTGCTTGCCGACACCGATATCGGTGATGAGGGTCGCAGGCGGCTCCTTCAAGCCCACCTTGTTCAAGAGCTCCTGCGTGCGGGCAAAGGTCTGCGGCCAGTGGATCACGCCCTTGCTGGCGACCTCGTTGCCGAGAAAGATGTTTTCGGCGATCGACAGCAGCGGAACGAGCGCCAGCTCCTGGTGAATGATGATGATGCCGAGATGCTCGCTGTCCGAGATCGTGCTGAAGCGGCGCACCTCGCCGTCATAGTGGATCTCACCCTCGTAGGTTCCGGCCGGATAGACGCCGCTCAGCACCTTCATCAAGGTCGACTTGCCGGCACCATTTTCACCTACGAGAGCGTGAATTTCACCTTCGCGGACCTTGAAGCTGACGTTGTCCAGCGCCTTGACGCCCGGAAACGTCTTGGTGATGCCCCGCATTTCCAGAATGATATTGTCCATGTTCAGCATTCCAGCGGCAGTCTGCGAGAGACTACAGACTCCCTTATCCAGAGAAAAGGGTCCGCAACGGATCGCGGACCCTCCATGTTCGATGGGATCAGTTGTTGATCTGGTCTTCCGTGTAGTAGCCCGAGCCGACAAGGATTTCCTTGGCGTTGGACTTGTCGACCGCAACCGGCTTCAGGAGGTAGGACGGAACAACCTTGACACCGTTTTCATAGGTCTTGGTGTCGTTCACTTCCGGCTCCTTGCCATCCATGATCGCGTTGACCATGCCGACGGTGACCTTGGCGAGTTCGCGGGTGTCCTTGAAGACAGTCGAATTCTGTTCGTCGGCGAGGATCGACTTGACCGACGGCAGTTCAGCGTCCTGACCGGTGACTACCGGCATCGGCATGTCGCCGGAGCCGTAGCCGACGCCCTTCAGAGCCGAGATGATGCCGATCGAGAGACCGTCATAGGGAGAGAGCACGCCGTCAACCTTGGCATCGGTGTAGGTGGACGAAAGCAGGTTTTCCATGCGGGCCTGGGCGACAGCGCCGTCCCAACGCAGGGTGCCGACCTGATCCATGCCCGTCTGGCCGGACTTCACGACGATCTTGCCGCTGTCGATCAAGGGCTGCAGGACCGACATGGCGCCGTCGTAGAAGAAGAAGGCGTTGTTGTCATCCGGCGAACCGCCGAAGAGTTCGATGTTCTTCGGCTCGGTCGCGCCGTCGAGCTTCAGGCCGTTGACGAGCGACGTCGCCTGCAGGACGCCGACCTGGAAGTTGTCGAAGGTCGCGTAGTAATCGACGTTGCCGGAGTCGCGGATGAGCCGGTCATAGGCGATGACCTTGACGCCAGCGTCGTGTGCTTTCTGCAAGATGTCGGACAGCGTGGTGCCGTCGATGGCGCCGATCACGAGAACCTTCGCGCCCTTCGTCACCATGTTCTCGATCTGTGCGAGCTGGTTCGGAATGTCGTCGTCAGCGAACTGCAGATCCGGCGTGTAGCCGGCGTCCTTGAACAGCTTCTCCATCGTCTCGCCGTCGGAAATCCAGCGGGTCGACGTCTTCGTCGGCATGGAGATGCCGACCGTGCCCTTGTCCTGTGCGAAGACCGGTGCAGCAAACGACGCGACGGAAATCGCCGCGGCTGCGAGAAGCGAAGTAATCAATTTCATCAGATCTCTCCCTGAGTGTTGAAGCCGGCAGGCCCCGTCATATGCGCAGCGATCCACCGGCGCGGAGAGCTTGTCTCCGGCGGTGGTTCAAGGTGAAGGAAAGCCCTCCCGGCCCCACATACTCCCGCATGCACTGGCGCATCGGAAGCGAAACTGGAATCAATCGACATAACTGTCAAATACAATATCGCTTTGCATGCATATCAAACTTGGTATACCACTTCAAAAGAGTGTGATTATTAAAACTTTTCAGAAACGGGACCAGTGCCGTGACAGCGGACAGCAGAGCGAATGCCACCGGGATGGCGGACGAACTCCTCGATACCGGCCTCCTTCGGTCGGGGCTGAAGATCAATCACATGAGACTCATCCTGGCGATCGAGGATCATCGCCGCATCAGCACCGCCGCCGATTCGCTCGGCATCTCGCAACCCGCGGCGTCGCGCATGCTCGCCGAAATCGAAGCGATCATGAAGGCGCCGATTTGCGAACGGGTGGCGCGCGGCGTCGAACTGACCCGTTATGGCGAGGCCCTTGCGCGACGGGCGCGCACGATCTTTCTCGAACTGCGCGAGGCCGCGCGCGAGATCAATGAATTGAAAACCGGCAGCGGCGGCTCGGTATCGCTCGGCTCCGTCACCGGCCCCGCCCTTAACCTCGCCGTGCCTGCCATCCGCCAGGTTTCGACCGCCTATCCGGGCATCGAGATCAATGTGCAGATCGACAACAGCAATGTGCTGACCCGCGAACTCCTGGCGGCGCGTCACGACTTCGTCGTCGGTCGCATCCCAGACGATTTCAATCCGCGTCTCTTCAACATGGTGGAGATCGGCTTCGAGGAAGTCTGCCTGATCGTTCGCGAAGGCCATCCCCTTCTCGACAAGCCATTTGCCAGTGCCCATGATCTGCCGGGCTACGACTGGGTGTTCCAGCCGCCGGGCACGCTATTGCGCCGCGCGGTCGAGGACAGCTTCGTCTCCGCCGGCGTTCGGCTGCCGGCAACTGTCATCAACACATCCTCGATCATCCTGACCCTATCGATCGTTCGAAACACCAATGCGATCGCGCCAGTCGCCCTCGATGTCGCAAACCTCGTCGCCGGCAACGGGACGCCCGCCGGCGATATTCGCGTGCTGCCGACGCAATTCCCGATACGCATCAAGCCCTACGGCCTCATCACCGCCGAAGGCCGTGCCCTGCCGCCAAGCGCAAAGCTGCTCTACGACCTGATCCTGAAGCAAAGCAGGGCGTGATCAGGCCCGCATAACCCTCGTAGGGCAGGATCGCCCAAGATCAGTGCTTCGTTCGATTGGCGCAAATTGCTTCGCCTTGAATGAATGCTTTTGGGAAGGGCAACGTCATGTTCGGCATGTCGCTGTTTCAGTCGGTGCTCGAGCGATTGAAGGCGGAGCAGCAGGGCGACGCGTGCGACGAGGACGTCGGCGTGCAGGTATTCCGGCACGGGAAAGCGGGCTTCTCGCCAGGCTTCATCGTCGACACGTCTTCGGCGGCCGCAACCGCATTCGATGCCGTGGAGCGAGCCTATCGTGAGCTCGCGCCGGCCGAGAAGGCGCAGCCGCCGGTGATGCCCGATTATCTGAGACGCACGAGTCTCGCTGACGTTGCCGCCGACCTCGTGCTGCAGGAGCAGGAGACGGCCGCGACGCTCGCTGCCAAGCGACGGCGGTTCGCCGCCGCCAACCACCCGGACAGATTACCGGCCGAATTCAGGGCCAACGCCACCATCCGGATGAAGCTCGCCAATATGCTCATCGACGAAGCGTCGCGAAGGCTGCCGCGCGACAACAGGTCGACATGACCTTCACTTCGACGCGTCCTCCGTATCGGCTTTGTCATCGGCCGATTGCTTCGGCTTGAAAAAGATCAAGAGGGCACAGCCTGCATAGGCAGTCACAGCCAGAAAGATCATGCCCCAAGTCACCTGGCCGTTGCTGAACTCGACCGCCGTCCACGCGGCACAGGCGGCGACGATCAACAGACGGATCCACAAGGGGCGGTAGAAAGGGTGATCCGGATCGATGAACTTGAGCATTCTGTCTCTCGGGCGAGCGTGCAAAGTGGCTTCCTTGTATGGGCAAATTGGCCGCGTCCGCAAGTGTGCCGTCACAAACCCAGCCTTGACGACACCGGCATAAATGGAATAAAAATTCCGAAATTTGAAAAACTAGCCTTTTCATTCCGTCGCTCGTGAAATTGTCGCAAACGCGAGACAGGATCGGAATGGAGCCAAGGGAGAGAGGCACACCTCGCCGCGGCGCGCAGGATATCAACCGTCGTCACATTCCTATGCATGCGCGGGCAATGCTGCCCGCGACGCCTTCGCGCGATGAGCGTCATCATCGCGTTCCCTTCCGGTTGCGACCGGATTTCGAGAGAGACGAACATGACAGTGAGATTTGGTCTTCTGGGCGCCGGCCGCATCGGCAAGGTTCACGCGAAAGCCGTCAGCGGCAATCCTGACGCCGTGCTTGTCGCGGTTGCCGACGCGTTCCCGGCGGCGGCGGATGCCATTGCCGAGGCCTATGGCTGCGAAGTGCGCACGATCGAGGCAATCGAAAGCGCTGCCGATATCGATGCGGTCGTCATCTGCACGCCGACCGATACGCATGCCGACCTGATCGAGCGCTTTGCCCACGCCGGCAAGGCGATCTTCTGCGAAAAGCCGATCGATCTCGATGTCGAGCGCGTGAGGGCCTGCCTCAAGATCGTGTCGGATACAAAGGCCAAGCTGATGGTCGGCTTCAACCGCCGCTTCGACCCGCATTTCATGGCCGTACGCAAGGCAATCGACGACGGCCGCATCGGCAATGTCGAGATGGTGACGATCACCTCGCGCGATCCGGGTGCGCCGCCGGTCGACTATATCAAGCGCTCGGGCGGCATCTTCCGCGACATGACGATCCACGATTTCGACATGGCGCGCTTCCTGCTCGGGGAAGAACCCGTGACCGTGACCGCCACCGCTGCGGTGCTGGTGGACAAGGCGATCGGCGAGGCCGGCGACTATGACAGCGTCTCGGTCATCCTGCAGACGGCCTCCGGCAGGCAGGCGGTCATCTCGAATTCTCGCCGTGCCACCTATGGCTACGATCAACGCATCGAGGTTCACGGATCGAAGGGCGTCGTCTCGGCGGAAAACCAGCGCCCCGTATCGATCGAAATCGCCACCGGCGAAGGCTACACGCGTCCGCCGCTGCACGACTTCTTCATGACGCGCTATACCGAGGCTTATGCAAACGAGATCGAGAGCTTCATCGCCGCGATCGAAAAAGGTGCGGAGATCACGCCCTCCGGCAAGGACGGCCTCGCGGCGCTGGCACTGGCCGACGCGGCCTTGAAGTCGGTTGCCGAGAAACGCCAGGTCAGCATCGCCTGACGGCGGCGTTTTCGACGAAACATCCAGGCCGGGCTTTAAACCCGGCCTTTTTCATTCGGTGAAAATCACCCCTCAAGTCTTTTCAGCCGATCCTGCGCCGGCTGGCTGGAGCTCGGCGCGCGCCCCGGGCGACCGGAGAGAAAGCCCTGTATCTGCCGGCATCCCTCTTCGACGATGATCTGCTTCTGCCGCTCTGTTTCGACACCTTCGGTCACCACCGGCAGGTTGAGGCTTTGACCTAGGGCGATGATCGCGCGGATGATGGCGTGCGCCGCCGGATCCTTGTCGAGAGCCGCGGTGAAGCTGCAATCGATCTTCAGCTTGTCAAAGGGGAAGGTCTGGAGATTGCTGAGCGAAGAGTGCCCCGTCCCGAAATCATCCATGACGATGCGGACGCCGAGCAGTCGCAACCGGACGAGCGTCGCCAGCACGTCATCTCTGTTGTGCATGAGCACTGCTTCGGTGATCTCCAGTTCCAGCCGGCGCGGCTCGAGACCGGTGCGCCTCAGGATCCCCTCGATCTGGTCAAAGAGGTTGGGAAGCAGAAACTGGACCGGCGATATATTGACTGAAATCGCCAGCGGCTCGTTCCATCGGACCGCCTCAAGGCAAGCCTGCTCGAGCACCCACTCACCGATCTGGATGATCGAGCCGCTTTCCTCGGCAATCGGAATGAAAACACTGGGGCTGACGAGACCGCGGTCGGGATGCTGCCAGCGCAACAGCGCCTCGTAGCCGACGACCCTGTCGTCACGAACGTCGACGAGCGGCTGGTATTCAAGAAAAAGCTGACGTCTGACGACTGCGTGCCGAAGGTCGTTTTCCATCTGCCGGCGCGTGCGCACCGCTGCATCCATCTCGGCGTCGAAGAAGCAGGCAATGCCCTTCCCGGTCTGCTTGGCCCGGTAAAGCGCCGTATCGGCGTTGTTGCAAAGCCGGTCCGCCGTCATTCCGTCGGCCGGATAGATCGCCACACCGATGCTGACGCCGACGGCCATCGGGTCACGGCTGGTGTCCATTTCCTCGGCAAAAAACCTGAGAATGCGCTTCGACAATTGCCGCGCCGCCTCGGGTCCGGCGGAAGGCTGGATGATCGCGAATTCGTCGCCGCCGAGCCGCGCGATCGTATCGCCTTCCGCGCATGCTGTACGCAGGATGTCGGCCACCTTGCGCAGGATGCGATCGCCTTCTCCGTGACCGAAAATATCGTTGACGGCCTTGAAGCGATCGAGGTCGAGACAGAAGACGGCCAATGGCTCGTTCCTTGCGCTCGCTACGGCGATCGCCTGCGCCATGCGGCGATCGAAGGAACTGCGGTTCGAAAGATCCGTCAGGGCATCATGATGCGCAAGGTGCTCGATCGTGCGTTCCGCCTCCTTGCGCTGGCTAAGATCGCGCACGAAAATCACGTCGCACTCGCGACCCCGGTATTCGATCGTGCGGCACATGTACTCGACGGGAATTCGCCTCCCGTCCGCGTGAAGCAGTTCGAGTTCGCATGATCCGAACGCCCGACGATCCCCCGGCCGCTCCCGGTCCTGCGTGAACAGCTCCGCGAGGTTTCTCTTTGCCAGATCGTTTGCGGTCCGGCCACAAAGGCCGGCGAAACGCTCGTTCACATCGACGATCTCATCGCCGCGGACGACCATCATGCCCTCGAGCGACGCGTTGACGAGGCCGCGAAGATCGGTGAGGTGACGGTCGAGAAAAAGCGCGCCGAAAGCCACGAGGATGAGTGTCGTCGATGCGGCGATCACGCCGCCCGCTAGCCAGGCGGCATCGAATGCATCGGCGGCGGCAATACCCGGGTCCGGCACGAGGCTGACGCCGCTCATCGACTTGAAATGCATCGCGCAAATCGCAAGGACGAGCAGGACCGTGGACACGACCAGCCTGCGAACGCCCCGCAGCGTCTGAAACGCATGAAGCGCGACGCCGGCAATCAATGTGCCGAAGATGATGGCGATCATCGTCGATCCAAAATCGAAGGTAACCTGGCCTTGTGTTTCGACCGCACGCATGCCGGTGAAATGCATCGCTGCGATGCCTAGGCCGAGCAAGACGCCGCCGGCAGCGAAGGCATGACGGAAGGTCCCGGCCAGGGCCACCGCAAATGCAATCCAGGACGCCGCGATCGCCACCAGCACCGAGAGGGTCGTGCCTCGAACCTCGTAGGCGATCGGTATGCCGCCATCATAGGCGAGCATCGCGATGAAATGTGTCGACCAGATACCGACGCCGGACGCCAGGGCGCAGGCGACGGTCCAAAGGCGCCGCTCAGTGCCCTCGCTGCGCTGCGCGCGCAAGAGGAGCAGCATCGTGGCGACGCTGCCAGCAAGACAAACGACCGCCGCGACGGCGATCAGGCGCCAGTCATGATCATTGCGTATGCATGCAATCACTGAAAACATGGATGCCCCCTGCCTCAGTGACAGCTTTGCAAGGAGTCTCTAAATAACTGTAAATTGCAAAAGCACCAGAATTCGCCTGCAAGATTTCGGCAGCAGTTCAAGGTGCTACAGCGCCGCAGGACGCCGAGACGGTGTTCGAACCTAACCATGCCGGGCGGCAATGTCGGCGTCGATCGTGCTCAGTGCGCGATTGAGATGACCGTCGAAAGCGAGCCGTTGCTCGTCGGCCGCCACCGAGATCTCCGGCAGCCCTTGCAGGCGCACCTGCAGGGATTGGGAGAGCCCCTCCTCCAACCCCTTATGAAGGAGATCGAAGTAGCGTGTCCCCGGTCCGGTGACGAAGATCGGCATCGGTTCGTAGAGGCTGAGCATGCGGGAAATGCCATTACCGAGAGCGATGCCGGCCTGGCGGAAGGCATAGCCGGCCATGCGGTGCCCCTGGCGCGCGCTTGCCGCGATCTTGTCCATCTCCGACAGCGGCACGAACTTTGCGGGAATTGTGTCGGAAGGCACCTCGAATGCAGTGCGCAGGATTCCATAGAAACCGGCCGCCGCCTCGATGCAGCCATGGCCGCCGCACCGACAGAGGCCGGCGGAACTCGCGTGCAGCATGTGCCCGAAATTCGGCGCCGAAACATCGAGGTCGCCGAAACGCCCTTTGCGCGCAAGGCCGAGCCCAATGCTATGTCCGAGCGATATCGCCGCAAGCGCCTTGAAGTCGTCTCTCCCCTCCTCGGCCTGCACGGCAAGCGCCTGGGCAACCAGCAGCGTCTCGTTGCTGAGCATGATCTTGGCGCGCCAGTCCGGGCGCAGCAGCTCTTTGAAATCGAGCTCCTCGCGGCCGAAAACCGGCGACCAGATCAGTCGCGCTCCATCGGCGGCAACAAGACCCTTGCTGCTGATCGAGATGGCAAGCACGTCTTCCTTCGTGATGCGGGAGCGCTGGAGCAGCCGTTCAAGTGCGGCGGCAAACATCTGTCCGAAAGCGGCGGTGCCCCTCAGATCGTGATTTCTCGCCTCCTCGAACCGGTCGAGCAGAGTGCCGCCATAGTCGGCGAGCGAATACTGCACGATATCGGACGAGATGCGTACGACGATCACGTGGCCGCAGTCGCGCCTCGGCGTGAAAAGCACACGCGGCCGCCCGCGGCCGCCCTGAACATGCTGCTCGCTTTTGGCGATGATTCCGGCGCGTTCCAGTTCGGCGGTGATGGCGGAGACGGTGGCCGAGGCGAGAGCGGTTTCCGACGCGATTTCCGTGTGGGACAAGGAACCCTTCCGGCGGAGCGCCGCAAGGATAAGGGTGCTGTTCTGCTGACGTACAAGTTCAGTGCTGGACTTCGTCAGCATTCCACGTCCCTGTCGATGGCGGGTCCTTCAACCCCATGCCTCCTCCAAAGCATCTGTTGATCGGCAAGACAAGGCACCCTGCATGTTTCCTTGGATCGAAGCCGGCTCAAGAATAAAAACACACGGCATTTCAACGCTCTACAGCGGTTGTTGCACGTCCCGAAAAAGACGCAGCGCGCTGCACGGGAGCCTTGTTGACAGCCTGCTAAAACTCTGACATTTATTTTCTCGACTGTCGAGAAAAAAGTCCGCACTGGTTGCGGCGGGTTTGCGACAGCACTTCACGGTTGGCCGAGGAGGCGTGCGGGAGGTTCGCGCGCAAGGTGCAACCACTTGGGAGGATGAAATGAAATCCGTTTTGAAGCTGATGGCGGGGGCTGCCATCATCGCGTCCATGCATTCGGCGGCGATCGCCAAGGATCTTGTCGTCGGCGTTTCCTGGTCCAACTTCCAGGAAGAGCGTTGGAAAACCGACGAGGCCGCCATCAAGGCCGCGCTTGAAGCTTCCGGCGACAAGTATATCTCCGCCGACGCCCAGTCTTCCGCCGCCAAGCAGCTGACGGACATCGAGTCGCTGATCGCGCAGGGCGCAAACGCCTTGATCGTGCTCGCCCAGGATTCCGACGCGATCGCCCCGGCGATCGAAAAGGCCACGGCAGAGGGCATCCCGGTCGTCGGCTACGACCGCCTGATCGAGAATCCGGCCGCCTTCTACATCACCTTCGACAACAAGGAAGTGGGCCGTATGCAGGCCCGCGAAGTCTTCAAGGCGAAGCCGGAAGGCAACTTCGTCTTCATCAAGGGCTCCTCGTCCGACCCGAATGCCGACTTCCTCTTTGCCGGCCAGATGGAAGTGCTGAAGGAAGCGGTCGACGGCGGCAAGGTCAAAAATGTCGGCGAGGCCTACACCGATGGCTGGAAGCCGGAAAATGCCCAGAAGAACATGGAGCAGTTCCTGACCGCCAATGACAACAAGGTCGACGCGGTCGTCGCTTCGAACGACGGCACGGCCGGCGGCGCGATTGCGGCGCTTTCGGCACAGGGGCTCGCAGGCTCCGTTCCGGTGTCCGGACAGGACGGTGACTTTGCGGCGCTCAACCGCGTCGCGCTCGGCACCCAGACGGTTTCCGTCTGGAAGGACGCGCGCGAGCTCGGCAAGAAGGCCGCCGAAATCGCCTCGGCGCTCGCCGCCGGCAAGACGATGGACGAGATCGAGGGCGTTCAATCCTTCAACGGCGGACCGAAGGGCGTTGCCATGAAGTCGGTCTTCCTGGCGCCGCTCGCCATCACCAAGGACAATCTGAACGTCGTCATCGACGCCGGCTGGATTTCCAAGGACGCAGCCTGCCAGGGCGTTGCGGCCGGCACCATCGCCGCGTGCAACTGACGGCTCGGCATTTGAATTGACCTTAAGACGCCGCAACGCGACCCGTTGCGGCGTTTGCTTGAGGTCGGGACGATCTTCACATGCGGGTGTTAAGATCGCCGCAACCGCGGCGCTCGGCAGCAACTCAAAGTGCTACAGCGTCCTTCGCGCGTCTGATTAGACGCGCGACGCTGTAGAACGACCGCATGTGCAAATGGAAACAGTGGGGGACGGCGGCCATGGCCGACACGACGAATACCGCACATTTTAATCGCGCCCGCAGCGCGGCTGAAAATCCCGTGAAGCGCTTCTTCCGCGCCACCGAAATCGACACCCGCCTTCTGGGCATGGTCGGCGCGATGCTGATCATCTGGATCGGCTTCAATTTCCTGTCCGGCGGCCTGTTCCTTACACCGCGAAACCTCTGGAACCTTTCGGTGCAGACCGCCTCGGTGGCCGTCATGGCGACCGGCATGGTTCTCGTCATCGTCACCCGCAATATCGATCTGTCGGTCGGCTCCATCCTCGGCTTCGTCGGCATGATCATGGGCGTGCTGCAGGCCGAGCTGCTGCCGCAGGTGCTGGGCTTCAACCATCCCGCCACCTGGATCATCACGCTGCTTGCCGGCCTTTCCCTCGGCGCGGCGATCGGCGCCTTGCATGGCATGATCATCGCTTTCCTCAACGTGCCGTCCTTCATCGTCACGCTCGGCGGGTTGCTCATCTGGCGCGGCGCCACCTGGTTCGTGACCAGCGGCCGCACGGTCGCGCCGATGGACGCCACCTTCCGCCTGATGGGTGGTGGCACCGAAGGCTCGATCGGCGCGACGGCAAGCTGGATCGTCGGCCTCCTTGCCTGTCTTGCAATCGTCGCGAGCATCATTAACGCCCGCAAGCAGCGCAAGCGCTTCGGCTTTCCCCGCCGCCCGGTCTGGGCCGAGTACTTTCTCTCGGGAATTGGCTGCGCCCTCGTTCTGGGCGCCGTGGCGATCGCCAACAGCTATCCCTGGCCGGCTAACATCGCCCGCAAATACGCCGAAGCCAACGGCATCGCCTGGCCCGAAGGCGGCCTCTTCATCGCTCATGGCATCGCCATTCCGGTGCTGATCGCGATCGTCATCGGCATCGTCATGACCTTCATCGCCACGCGCCTGCGCTTTGGCCGCTACGTCTTCGCGATCGGCGGCAATCCGGAAGCGGCCGAACTCGCCGGCATCAAGACGCGCTGGGTGACGGTCAGGATCTTCGCACTGATGGGCATGCTCTGTGCGGTCGCCGCCGCGATTTCGACGGCACGCCTCAACGCGGCCACCAATGCCCAAGGCGAACTCGACGAACTCTACACCATCGCCGCGGCCGTCATCGGCGGCACATCGCTTGCCGGCGGCATGGGCACGATCGCTGGTGCCATGCTTGGCGCCCTCGTCATGCAGTCGCTGCAATCCGGCATGGTGCTGCTCGGCATCGACAGCCCGCTGCAGCGGATCGTCGTCGGCGTCGTGCTGGTCACCGCCGTCTGGCTCGATACCGTCTACCGCGCCCGCGCGAAATAATCAGGAGTTCGAACATGACAGATCAACGCACTCCGCTCGTGGAAATGAAGAACATTTCCATCTCCTTCGGCGGTATCCACGCGGTGGACAACGCTTCCGTCGATCTCTATCCGGGTGAAGTCGTGGCGCTCCTCGGCCACAACGGCGCCGGCAAGTCGACGCTGATCAAGATCCTTTCCGGCGCTTACCGCCGCGATGCCGGCGAGATCCTGATCAATGGCGAGCCGGCGGACATCCACAATCCGCGCGACGCGAAGAAATACGGCATCGAGACGATCTACCAGACGCTCGCCGTCGCCGACAATGTCGACGCCGCCGCCAATCTCTATCTCGGCCGGGAGCTGCGCACCCCCTGGGGAACGCTCGACGACGTGGCGATGGAGGCGAAGGCACGCGAGGTGATGGGCCGCCTCAATCCGAACTTCCAGCGCTTCAAGGAGCCGGTAAAAGCGCTCTCCGGCGGCCAGCGGCAATCGGTGGCGATCGCGCGCGCCATCCTGTTCAACGCCCGCATCCTGATCATGGACGAGCCGACGGCGGCCCTCGGCCCGCAGGAAACCGCGCAGGTCGGCGAGCTCATCAAGCAATTGAAGCGCGAAGGCATCGGCATCTTCCTGATCAGCCACGACATCCACGACGTCTTCGACCTCGCCGACCGCGTATCGGTGATGAAGAACGGCCAGGTCGTCGGCCACGCCCGCACCGAGGACGTGACCAAGGACGAAGTGCTCGGCATGATCATCATGGGCAAGGTGCCGCCAAAGGCGATCCCCGGCCCCGGCGCCATGCAGATGGCCTGAGTCCCGAAACACGGCAAACACCACGAATGCCGCGTTTCAGGCGCGGCATTTTCTTTCCGGAAGTCCCCTGCCCCGAGAGGCGCCACGGCCCCGACACGAACACCAAACGCAAATTTCCGCTGCAAACACCTTCAATCACCATTGAAGCGGCGCGCAAGCTAGGCTAAGAACCGCTCACAGCCTGCTTCGGCGGCCCTGCCGCCAACGGATGCACCCGTAGCTCAGCTGGATAGAGTGTTGGATTCCGATTCCAAAGGTCACAGGTTCGAATCCTGTCGGGTGCGCCAAACTACCCACCGTCTGGAACAAATCTGCCAACCACACTCGACAACCAACGCCTCCCTCCGTCCCAAGGCAGGCATTGCCACCGCGCGATTGCAATGTCATGATTGCACGTTGGAAGCGGACACTAACGGCCCGATGCCATCTCCCGGTTGTCGTTGCCGGAGCGCTCCGCTCAGGATGGGCAGTTTGAATCTGGCGCGATTCTCTCCTCGGCACGTTTGCCGTGGTTTCAGCCAAGACTGCTTGCCGCCGCGCGTACGAGCGTTCTTCGATATTCCTTCCGCGGCCGGGGAGAGCAGACTGCAAGAGCGTCGCGAGCCTTGTGCGGAGAAACGCCATGCGGGCCTTGCGCGAGCGGCTGGCGGTGCAGCCGCAGGATCTGAGGCGGCGGCTCGACCCGGCCACGCTACCATTTCAGACGACGGCCGAAGTGTCGCCGGTCAAAACGACGATCGGGCAGCCGCGCGCGGCCGAGGCGATCGCTTTTGCACTCGAGGTGGGCGCCCGTGGCTTCCACCTATACGCCGCCGGTTCGCCCGGCACCGGGCGCGAGAGCACGGTCCTCGCGGCGGTGCGCTCCTTCGCCGCGACGCGGCCGACACCGCCCGACTGGGTCTATGTCCACAACTTCGCCGAGCCGGACCGTCCACGCGCCTTCCCGGTACCGGCCGGCGGGGGTCGGAAACTGGCAAAGGCGATGACGTCGTTTGTGGAGGCGGCGCAGCTGGAGATTCCCGGCGCTTTCGAGGGCGAGGAGTACGCCCGGCGACGAGAGGAGGTCCTTGTCGAGGTGAGGAGGCGACGCGCCGAGCTGATCGCTGACCTGCGCGCCTTTGCGCAGGAACGCGAGTTCGGGTTGGAGATGGGGCCAACCGGCATTGCCAAAATCCCGCTGCTGAACGGCGAGCCGATGCCACAAGAGGCGTTCGAGCAGTTGCCACCCGAGGCAAAGGCGGAGCTCGAGCAGCGGGGTGCGCAAATCCAGGCCGAGCTCGGCGCTTACGTGCGCAAGATGCGGCAGGTCGACAAGGAAGCCCAGCAGCGCGTTACAGCGCTCGACAGGGAGGTGGCGCTCCTTACCGCAGGGCCACTTATTGCCGAATTGCGCGAGGATTACGACGACCAGCCAGACGTCCTCGCCTTCCTCGAGCAGATAGAGACGGACCTGCCGGACCATCTGCACGACTTCTTGCCGACGGCCGAAGCCGGGCAAGCGGACGGCGCGACTGCGCTACGGAGGCATCAGGGGTCCTTGGCGCGGTACGAGGTCAACGTGTTGATCGACAACAGTGGGATCGCCGGCGCGCCGGTCGTCCTCGAGCGCAACCCGACCTACTACAACCTGAGCGGCCGGCTCGACTACCGGGCCGTGATGGGGACGATGGTGACCGACTTCCTACAGATCAGGCCGGGCGCGCTGCACCGCGCCAACGGCGGTTTCCTCGTCCTGCACGCCCTCGACGTCATGCGCAACCCCTTCGCCTGGGAGGGGCTGAAGCGCGCCCTGGCGTCCGGCGAGGTGGTGATCGAGAACCCGGGCGAGCAAGGAGCGCCGGTGCCGACGAACCGGCCGCGGCCCGAGCCGATTCCGCTCGACCTGAAGGTGATCCTGATAGGACCAGCAGCGCTCTATCAGGCCCTTCATCAGGTCGATGTCGAGTTCCCGGAGCTGTTCGGGGTGAAGGCGGAATTCGCGCCAGACATGGATTGGAACGAGGAGAACCTAGCAAGCTACTCCGCCTTCCTGAGCCTCGTCGTGCACGATCGTCGACTGCTCCACTTCGACCGTTCGGCCGTCGCCCGGATCGTCGAGCACGGAGCGCGGCTGCGCGACCACCAGCGGAAGCTGACCACGCGGTTCCTCGACGTTGCCAGGCTGGCCGTCGAGGCCTGCCACTGGGCAGGCAAGGCGGGGCACAAGTTCGTGCAGGCGGTGGATGTCGACGCGGCTGTCGAACAGCAGGAGCGACGGCGCAACCTGGCCGAGGAGCGAATGCGAGAGGTGATCGCCGATGGCACGATCATGATCGACACCGAGGGCGCTCGGGTGGCGCAGGTCAACGGGGTGTCCGTGCTCAATGTCGGCGACTACAGTTTCGGGCAGCCGTCACGGGTGACCGCGCGCGTTTCAGTGGGGCGGGGGACGGTACAGAGCATTGAGCGGGAGATCGAGCTCTCCGGCCCGATCCATGCGAAGGGGTTCTTGATCCTGACCGGGTATCTGCAAGCGCAATACGCTCAAGATTGGCCGCTCTCGCTGGGGGCGACTATCACCTTCGAGCAGTCGTATGGAGGGATCGACGGCGACTCGGCGTCGACGACCGAACTCTACGCCTTGCTGTCGGCCCTCTCCGGTCTTCCGTTGAACCAGGGAATTGCCGTGACTGGCGCGGTGAACCAGCACGGCCAGGTGCAGGCGGTCGGGGGCGTGACACGCAAGATCGAAGGCTTCTACGATGTCTGCCGCGATCGGGGACTGACCGGCGGGCAAGGTGTGATCGTGCCGACGGCCAACGTCAAGAACCTGATGCTGAAGGAGGAGGTCGTGGAGGCGGTGCGGGCGGGACGTTTCCACGTCTGGGCGGTCAGCCACGTCGACGAGGGAATCGAGTTGCTGATGGAGCGCACGGCCGGCGAACCGGCAGCGGACGGGACGTTTCCTGAGGGGACGGTGCACCGGCTCGTCCGGGATCGGCTGCGGCAGTACTCGGAGCACATGCGCGCGTTTGGCAGCGCCTGGCCCGGCGGTTCGAATATCGGGAACGACGGACACTAGAGCCGGAGGGCGGCTCGATGCAGATGCTTGGCGCAGGAGGCGGTCATTACAGATCTTTTGATCGTTCTCACGCTTCTCAGCGCTGCGATCGTGATGTTCGCGATCAACAGGCCGCGCCTGGATGCGGTCGCCCTGATGACGCTGGTGGCGCTGCCGTTCACCGGTGTCCTTACGATGGGGGAGGCCCTGGCCGGCTTCAGCGATCCGAACATCGTGCTGATCGCAGCCCTGTTCGTGCTCGGCGAAGGGCTGGTGCGCACCGGTGTCGCCCAGCGGGTGGGCGACTGGTTGATCGCCAGGGCGGGCAAGAACGAACTGCGCCTGATCGTCCTGCTGATGATGGTCGTGGGCGCGCTGGGCGCGACCATGAGTTCGACTGCCGTCACGGCGATCTTCATACCGGTTGCGTTGCGCATCTCTCAGAGCACCGGCATCGGCCCGGGCCGGCTGATGATGCCGCTCAGCGTGGCCGCGTTGATCAGCGGAATGATGACCCTGGTTGCGACCGCGCCGAATCTGATCGTGAACGGCGAGCTCGAGCGCCACGGTGTGGAAGGATTCCGGTTCTTCAGCTTCACGCCGTTCGGGCTGCCGATTCTGCTGCTCGGCATCCTCTATATGAGCGTCACCCGGCGCTGGCTCCAGGATACCGCCACGCCGGCATCAAGTTCCAGTCGCCCTAACCTCGCGGCCTGGATCGATGAATACAAGCTGGCCGATCGTGAACACCGGCTGCGGATAACCGCGCAATCGCCGCTGGCCGGCAGGCCCCTGGAAGAGTTCGACCTGAAGGGATGGCCTGGTGCCAATATCGTTGCGCTCGAGCGCGGTCGCCGGTTAACCCGCGAGGTCATGCAGCCCTTGGCAAAGGCGGAGCTGAAAGTGGACGACGTCATGCTGATCGATTATGCCGGGTCCAATTCGGACATCCGATCCATTTGTGAGCGCTTCGCGCTTGAAGAAATATCGCTGCGCGGAGCCGATTTCGCCGACCGGTCGCAGGAAATCGGCTTGGCCCAGGTCGTCGTGGCGGCGACATCCGATCTCGCCGGCCAGACGATTGCCGATGCACAGCTCTCCACGCGGTTCAATTTGACGGTGATCGGCCTGCGCCGGGGCATGGTCGCCTACGGCCGCGAATTTCTGCATGAGCCGCTGGCGATCGGCGACACGTTGCTGTTGATCGGGCCATGGCGGGAGCTCGACAAGCTCCGATCGGATGGTAGCACCCTCGTTATTCTCAATATGACCGTCGAACGCGACGAGGTGCTGCCGGCGCATGACAAAGCCGTCCATGCTCTGGCTTGCCTCGCGCTTGTTGTCGGGTTGATGGTCAGCGGCGTCATTCCCAATGTCCAGGCAGCACTCATCGGCTGCCTGCTGATGGGGGTGCTACGCTGCATTGACTTCAACAGCGCCTATCGTTCCATCGATTGGAAGACGATCGTTCTGATCGTCGGCATGTTGCCGTTTTCGATCGCGCTCGAGCGCACCGGCGGGGTCGAGCTGGCTGCGGACGGCTTGCGGGCTCTTACAACCGGCACAGGCCCGCATGTCGTGCTGGGGACGCTTTTTGCCATCACCGCCCTGCTCGGAATGTTCATCTCCAACACCGCGACGGCTGTGCTGATGGCACCGGTGGCTCTCGCGCTCGCACAGGAATTGGGCGCCTCGCCCTACCCGTTTGCGATGATCGTGGCCCTGGCGGCCTCGACCGCGTTCATGACTCCGGTGTCTTCTCCGGTGAACGCGCTGGTGGTCGGGCCTGGACACTACACCTTCGGCGACTTCGTCCGGATCGGCGTGCCGTTCTCGCTGATTGTTCTGATCGTCAGCGTAGTCCTGGTGCCGTGGCTGCTGCCGCTGTGAGGCGGCCCGCTCCGGCGCGAAGCGAAACTTGCCGCCGCGCTTGCGGCCGCGGAACAGAGGAAGGATTGCTCCACCTGCCGGTTCAGATGGAGCTGGCCGCCATCCTGCGTTTTCCTATCTAGCGGATAGCAGGCTTTGAAACGTCAGAGTGGATCGCATGACAAGCGCACCGGACCCAACTGCCGACCCCGCCATTGAAGACCAGCACGCTGGGCGGGCGCCCTGGTTGCCATTGATCGTCATCGTCCTCGCGCAACTTCAGATGGCCATCAACATCAGCGCCCTGCCCGTTTCGCTCGGGCCGCTCTCCCAAGATCTGGGTTCGCCGGCGACCGCCGCAGCGACCGCGCTTCTCCTCTACTCGATGTTCGTCGCCGCGTTCGTCATGCTGGGCGCGAAGATCGGCAAGCTCGCGGGTGAGCGCCGCGTGCTCCAGGTCAGCATCGTCGTGCACGGCGCGGCGATGGGGTTGATGGCGACCAGCACCGATGCAAGCACCATGAATGCCGCTCAGTCGATCGCGGGAATCGCCGCCGCGGCGGCCGTGCCGACCTTGGTGGTGTTGATCGCCGCCAATTATCACGGCCGGCAGCAGGAAACGGCGCTGGGCGTGCTGGCCGGCATCCCCGCTGTCGCCAGCGCGGTAACCTTCGTCATCGCCGGATTTCTCGCCACATCCCTCAGCTGGCGCTACTCATATTGGCTGATCGTCTCTCTGGCGGTCCTCGTCCTGATTCTGAGCTTTCGCCTGGCGCCGATCCCGCGCCAGCCCGGCACGAGGATCGACATCTTCGGGGTCGTCCTCTCGGCGGCCGCTGTCGCGCTCATCCTGCTTGGCTTCAACAACCTTCAGGCGTGGGGGCTTCTGGTCGCGGAGAGCGCGGCGCCGTTTTCGCTGCTGGGATTGTCGCCGGCGCCGATCCTCATTCTTGTGGGGGTAATGTTTGGCCAGGCGTTCTTCGCGTGGTCCAACAGGCGCGTCGCAGCCAACAGGCAGCCCTTGCTTGCGATGGAGGTATTGGACAGCAGGGAAGAAAAGGGTGCCGTCATCGCCTTTCTCGCCGCGGGGAGCCTCGGTCTCGCGGTGGGGTTTCTTATCCCGCTCTATGTGCAGATCATCCAGGGCCGCACGCCCCTTTTCTCTGCGGTGGCCATTCTCCCTTACACGGCTGCAATCGCGGTAGCGGGTGTCCTATCCGTGCGACTATATGATCGCTTCGCGCCACGCAGTCTCGGCATCGCCTCGTTCGTCCTGATCGCGATCGGTCTGGTGGTGGTCGCCTTCACCGTTGGCAACGACTGGAGCACCGTGACGGTTATTCTGGGCCTGATCCTCGTCGGCATCGGCGAGGGTACGCTACTGACCTTGCTTTTCAACGTGCTGGTATCGGCCTCGCCCAAGCGCCTCGCCGGCGACGTGGCCGCGTTGCGCGGCGTGGCGAACAACGTCTCGAACGCGCTCGGCGCGGCCTTCGCCAGCGTTGTGGCGGTCGGACTGCTGGGCATGTTTCTCACCACGGCGTTCAGCCAGTCCGAGCTGCCGCCCGAGCTCAGCAATCACGTGCTTTTTGACGATGTCGACTTCGTCACTAATGATGAACTGAGGAGCGTGTTCGGCGCGACCGCGGCAACGCCGGACCAGGTGGAGACGGCGATCGCGATCAATGAAACGGCCCGACTCCGTGCGTTGAGGGGGGCGTTCTTGATCGTGGCGGGCATTTCATTGTTGTCGATCTTCCCAGCCGCGAGATTGCCGAAATACGTGCCGCGCGAGCTGTCGGCAAAGGACATCGTGAGCGAGTGAGCCTGGAGGGCCTCCACCATGAAGAAGCAAATCCTGTTCATTCAAGGCGGAGGCGCAGGGACCCATGACGAATGGGACAACAAGCTCGTCGACAGCTTGAGGCGAGAACTTGGGCCCGGCTACGACGTCCGCTACCCGCGCATGCCGAACGAGGCGGATCCCAGCTATACCGTATGGAAGGCCGCGCTCGCGCAAGAGATCGCCGGCCTCGATGATGGCGCGATACTGATTGGCCACTCAATTGGCGGAACGATTCTGATCAACGCCCTCGCAGAGGCACCACCGAATCAGAAGCTTGCTGGCGTATTTCTCATCGCGGCGCCCTTTGTTGGCGCTGGCGGGTGGCCGAGTGACGACATCGAGCCAACGGCCGAACTCGGTGCGCGATTGCCGTCAAAGACGCCGGTCTATCTCTATCATGGCAGCGAGGACGACACTGCGCCGTTCGCGCATGTCGATCTCTATGAGAGAGCGATACCCGGCGCGATCGTGCATCGGCTCCAAGGCCGCGACCACCAGCTCAACGACGACTTGGCCGAGGTTGCCGCCGGCGTCCGCGCTTTGACATGAGGGCGCTGTTCACCGGTCGATCTGGCGATCACAAAACGCAATCGAAAGCTCGCGCTTGAAATTAGATTAGCGCTAATGTAATTTGCGGCCATGAGCGAAAAACAGATGCCGGGTCTCGGTGAATTGCTCCGCTATGTCGGAGAACTGGTCGATCAGGGTGCGGAGGAAGAGTACCGCGCCATGAGGCTTTCTTATCGCGCCAGATACACCCCGGTCATGCGCGCGCTTAGCGCCGGAGCAGAAACTGTCACTGAAATCACTGCCCTGAGCAGCCTCACTCAGGGCGCGATCAGCCAGTCGGTGAGGCTGATGGAGGCCGATGGCCTGGTGGCACGACATCGCCTGGAGGATGGGCGCAAAAACGGTGTTCATCTGACGGCTCGCGGCCGGGAACTGCTGAAGAGGCTTGCACCACACTGGGCGACCACCTTCGCAGCCATAGGTGCGCTGGAGAAGGAGATCGGCCAGCCGCTTCTTGAGGTGCTGGCAAAGACGGCGCGCGCGCTGGAGCGCGAGGGATTTGCCGCTCGGCTGAGGGCCGCCGCGGCACACCACGCAAACGAGGATCACTCCGATGCGGAATGACGTCACACCGCGCAAGAACTGGTTCGATGCAGGAGGCAACGCCTATGCACAGTTCAGGCCAGAGTACCCCGCCGGGCTCTCGAGGTTTCTTGCCGGAATTGCCCCCACCCGTGAGATGGCCGTCGATGTCGGCTGCGGCAATGGGCAACTGACCCGGCAATTGGCGACCTATTTCGACAGCGTCATTGGACTCGACGCCAGCGAGGACCAGATCGCCAACGCTCGGACTCAGGACAAGGTGCGATACCTCTGCGCACCGGCCGAGAAACTGCCCCTTCCGGACAACGCAGCCAGCCTCATCACTGCGGCGCAGGCCGCCCACTGGTTCGATCTGCCGGCCTTTTATGCCGAGGCTCGCCGGATCGCCGTTAAGAACGCAGTTATCGCGCTCATCAGCTACGGGGTCCTCCGGCTGGAACCGGACGATCTTCAGGAGCGGTTCATCGAATTCTACCGCAACGAGATCGGCCCCTATTGGCCGCCCGAGCGCAAGCTGGTGGACACCGGCTACGCCGATATCAGCTTCCCGTTCGATGAGCGCGCTGCACCAGAGATGGAAATCTCCAGGGCCTGGGAACTCGGCGATTTCCTTGGCTACCTCTCAACATGGTCCGCCGTGCGCCGGGTCAACGACGCCGGGCGCGAGTATATTCTCGCTGCCTTCGTCCGGGATATTTCCGAACTCTGGGGCGATCCGGCGAAGAAGCGGCCAGTGTCCTGGCCCGTCAACATGAGATTGGGGACGATATGAGCGACACCACGGAGCTGCCGACACTCCGGGCTGGCCTGCGGCATTGCGAACGCCTGACCGTCACACCGTTTCATACCGTGCCCGAGGTCGATGACGCTTGGCCGGGCTTCAAAGATATGCCGCCGGTGTTTGCGACGGCGATGATGATCGGCTTCATCGAGCAGACCTGCATCGAAGCCTTGCGCCCCTACCTGCCGGACGAACAACGTACCGTCGGCACTCATGTCGACGTCAGCCATGCCGCGCCAACACCCGTGGGCATGTCGGTGACGGCGGACGTCGAACTGATCGCGGTGGACGAAAGGTCGCTCCTCTTCAGAGTCTCCTGCTACGACGAAGCTGGGCTGATCGGCGAAGGGACCCATCGCCGCGCCATCGTCGATCTGAACCGCTTCACCCGGCGGCTGGCCGACAAGGCCGTCCGAGCCAGATAGTTGACATTGTCAGATACTTCATGACAAAGTCAGCGATATATCTGACAACGTCAACTAAATAGGTATGCCATGCCGCAGATCGATCAGGAAGATGTGGCCGCGGTGCGCCGCTTCAGCCGTTTCTACACACGCCGCATCGGTCTGCTGCACGAGGGCCTGCTTGGCGGCCCCCTGTCTCTTGCCGAGGGCCGCCTCGTCTACGAGCTCGCGCAGCGGCAGACATCGACAGCAAAGGAGCTTGGAGCCGAGCTCGAGCTCGATTCCGGATATCTCAGCCGGCTGTTGCGTGGCCTTGAAGAGCGCGGCCTCGTCTCGAAAAGCCCGTCGCAGGAGGACGGACGACAGGTTCTGATCTCGCTCACGCCGGCGGGCCGCGAGAGCTTCGCGGCCATCGACGCGCGCTCGCGTGACGAGGTGATCGCCATGCTCGATCGCCTCTCACTGCCGGAGCGGCGGAATCTCGCTGCGGCACTTGCCGAGGCTGAGCGACTGCTTGGGGGTGCCCCGGAACCTGCTCGCGTCCCCTATATCCTGCGCACGCATCAGCCGGGAGACATGGGCTGGATCGTCCATCGCCACGGCGTCCTCTATGCACGGGAATACGGATGGGACGAGACTTTTGAGGCTCTCGTCGCCCAGATCACGGCCGATTTCATTCAGAACTTCAAGCCGAACCGCGAGCGCTGCTGGGTTGCGGAGCGCGAAGGCGAGATCGTCGGTTCGGTCTTCCTGGTCGAAGAGTCGGCGACCGTCGGCAAGCTCCGCCTTCTCTACACCGAGCCAAGCGCACGCGGTCTCGGCATCGGTCGTCGGCTCGTCGAGGAATGCATCCGCTTTGCGCGTCACGCAGGCTATTCGAAGGTCACCCTCTGGACCAATGACATCCTGACCGCAGCAAGGCACATCTACCAAACGACAGGTTTTCATCTCGTGCACGAGGAGAAGCACCACAGCTTCGGGCACGATCTGGTCGGGCAGAATTGGGAACTGGTGCTGTGAGGGCAACACGACGGAGTATACGCGCGAACCAACTCCGAAGCGGCCGGTGCGGCGCCCGGTTGCTACAGCGCCGCGCGTCTTAATCAGACGCGCAAAGGACGCTGTCGTACTTTGCGGCAGAGCTCGACCGGGGATCCTAACCCTTATGACGGGTGGCTGAAGCGGGCGACCTGCGCATCCTTCATCAGGCTGCGGAAGTTCGGTCCGCTGACATGCACCAGCGTTTTGTGGTCGCCGCCTTCAAAATAGACGTCACTGACGTTGCCGAGACTTTCGTCAAGCACCACCGGCACATTGTAGGCGGATCCGATGGGCGGCACCGCGCCCGTGTCGCAATCGGCGAAAAGCGTGCTGACCTCCTCCTCCGAGGCGAGACCAAGACGCCTGTTCATCACGTCCTGCAATGTGGAGAGCTCGATCCGATGCGTGCTCGGAACTACGGCGAGAAAGTAGCCCATTTCGTGATGCACGACGACGGATTTGGCCAGCCTACTGCCCGGAACATGCGCCGCCTGCGCCGACTGACTGGTGGTTGCCGTGCGGTGATGAGCGACGGTGTCGTAGCTCACACCCTCGCCTTCAATATAGTCCTGAAGTTTTCTTGCGATCGTCATCGTAGGCACCCTTGATGTTACGTAGTGACGTATCAGGGGAAGCATTTTCCTCTCATCACCTGCGAAGTCAACGAAGAATGGCAGTCGCAAAATGCAGGCGGGAGCAGCGGGATAGGGGATTGTACCGGATACAAGAGTAGACCGGCGGCCGCTTTACGCGGCCGCCGGCCTCCAGATCTTTGAAACTACGCCATTCATCCTGTCGTCAGGCGGACGCACGCTCCTTCGGGAAGTCCGTCGATACCGCGAGTTCCCGCCAGGCGGCGAGTTCGCCGGCGACATGGGCATTCTTGGCTTCGATCGCGGCGACGGTATCGCTGCCGAAGGGCATGCGCAGCGGCGGGTTGTCGGCGTGAGCCAGTTGGACCATGGCCTTTGCGAACCGTGCTGGATCGCCCGGCTGGGCGTGGTTTGCGGTCTTGGCGAAATCACGCATGGCGCCGACCGTCTCGCCATAGTCCGGGATCGACAACGGGCTCACCACCAGCGACTGCTCGTCCAGGAAATCCGTGCGGAAGAAGCCCGGCTCCACCACCGTCGCCTTGATGCCGAGCGGGGCCAATTCCTGCGCAAGCGCCTCGGTCAACCCTTCGATCGCGAATTTGGTCGAGCCGTATACGCCCCAGCCGGTATAGGCCACGTAGCCGCCGATTGACGAGATGTTGATGATGTGGCCCGAACGCTGGCGCCGCATTTGCGGAAGCACGGCGCGGGTGACGGCGAGGACGCCGAAAACGTTGGTGCGATAGATCTTTTCGATTTCTTGCGCCGTCGCTTCCTCGACAGCGCCGAGCAGGCCGTAACCGGCATTGTTGAGCAGGACGTCGATCCGGCCGAAGCGCTCCACCGCCGCCGCGGCTGCCGCCCGGGCCTGTTCCTCATCGGTGACGTCGAGGGCCAGCTTCAGCAGGCTTTCGTGCTGGCCGAGGGCATCGAGGGATTCGACGCGGCGCGCCGTGGCGACCACCGCATCTCCGGCACTGAGTGCCTCCTTCGTGATCAGCGCGCCAAAGCCGCGGGAGGCACCTGTGATGAACCAGATACGCATGAGAAAGTCCTTTCCTTGATTCAAGTTAAGTCGAGTTGGAGATGGAAGTTCTGTTGGAGTTTCGATCAGTTCGGTTCGGTGGCCGGGAAGTCGGCCCCTTCGGTCACTTCGGCCCAGGCATCGAAATCCTTGCGCAAGGCATCAAGCTTCGCCCGAGCACCGGCGAGAGCCTCACGGCCGAGCAGCAATCTCAACGGCGGTTCAGCGGCATTGACCGCCATGACGATCGCGCGCGCCGCCCGTTCCGGATCGCCGGGTTGCTTGCCGCTGTAACCCCTGATCCTGCGCCAGACGGCACCTGCCGTGTCCTCGTAATCGTTGATCGAAACCGTGGCCTCGCCGGCGGAACGTCCCGCCCAATCCGTGCGGAAAGGACCGGGCTCGACGATGAGCACCTTGATGCCGAGAGGCTCGGTCTCCTTCGACAGCCCCTCGGACAAAGCCTCGACGGCGAACTTGGAGGCGGCGTAGAAACTCAGCGACGGTACCGACCGCAGGCCGCCGACCGAAGAAACATTGATGATCGTTCCCGAGCGTCGCCGGCGCATGCCGGGCAGCACCGCGCGCGTCATGTTGGCGAGGCCCCAGACATTGACCTCGAACATGGCGCGGACCGCATCCATGTCGCTCTCCTCGAAGGCGCCGAAATAACCGACACCGGCATTGTTGACGAGAACGTCGATGCGACCGAAGCGTTGCTCGGCGCCGCGCGTGGCCCGGGCAATGTCATCTGCCTTCGTCACGTCAAGCGCGAAAGCGAGCGTGCGGTCCGGTGCGATGGCCGCAAGATCGGCAACCTGCGCCTCGCCACGAGCCGTAACCACGACATTGTGGCCGAGCGCGATGACGTGCTGTGCGAGCGCGCGGCCGAAGCCGGTCGAGCAGCCTGTGATGAACCATGTCTGTGCCATTGCGAACTCCTTCCCTGATCGGATGAGCATGAAATCCTTCGATGCCGGGGCCGACTTGCCCGTGGCGACAAGGGGAGAATGGCGCAATTCGATTTGCCTGATTAGAATGATAATTCTCTCAACAATGATGAGCGAGATTCATCTATGCGCGCCACCGACCTGTCAGAACTTGCGGCCTTCGACGCCGTCGCCCGGCACCGAAGCTTCCGGAAGGCCGCCGAGGAACGTGGCGTCACCGCCTCGGCGATCAGCCATGCCGTCAGCAACCTGGAGGAACGGGTCGGGCTTCGGCTGCTCAATCGTACGACCCGCAGCGTCTCGCTGACCGATGCCGGCACGATGCTTCAGGCGCATCTCACCCCCGCCTTCGGCGAAATCGGATCGGCGCTCGACGCCCTGAACCGGTTTCGCGACACGCCGTTCGGCAAGGTGCGCATCAATGTCCCGAATTCGGTCGCCCCCTTCATCCTGGGGCGGGTGATGGGCGCGCTCATCCGGGACAACCCCAATCTGGAGCTCGAGATTTCCGCGACCGACCGGCTCGTGGATATCGTCGAGGAAGGTTTCGACGCCGGCATCCGCCTCGGCGAGAGTCTTCGGGAGGGTATGGTGGCGGTGAAGATCAAGCCCCGGCTACGCTTCGCAGTCGTCGGCGCACCGAATTATTTCCGGGAGCGGGACATCCCGCAGATGCCGCACGAGCTGAAGGATCATGTCTGCGTCCAGAACATGTATCCGAGTGGTGTGCGCTACCCTTGGGAATTCGAACGCGGCGGCGAGGCCGTCGCCTTTCACCCGAGCGGACCGATCGCACTCGATGACCAGGAACTCATGGTACAGTTGGCGCTCTCCGGCGTGGCGCTCGCCTATGTCTGGGAAAACCGCGCGCAACGCGAGATCCTTGATGGCAGGCTGATCCGCTGCCTCGACGAATGGTGCCCGCCGGAGGACTGGTTCTACCTCTACTATCCGGGCCGCCGGAACATTTCCGCGGGACTGCGGGCGGTGATCGAGGCGCTGCGGGTGTGACGAGATCCGGTGAACCGCATAGCCATGACGGTCGCTCGCAACCTCAGCGACGCCTCACAGACGGCGCTCCAGCCATGCCTTCAGCGCCACGGCATTGTTCCTCTCCTCGTTGCGCGCCGCGTAAAGCAACGTCACGGGACCCTTTGCGAGATGCTTGCGGAGCTCCTGGACCGCCGCCTGCGCCGTCTCGTCCTCCAGTTCCGCCGCATAGGCCGTGCAGAACTCGTCCCATGCATCGGGCTTTCCATGGAAGCGTTTGCGCAAGGCATCGCTCGGCGCGATGTCCTTCAGCCAGAGATCGACCCCCGCCTTGTCCTTGGCAATGCCGCGCGGCCAAAGCCGATCGACGAGGATGCGCGTGCCGTCGCTTGCCTCCGGCGCCTCATAGATACGCTTCAATGCCAGCGAGTTCATGAGATCTCCATGTATCTACAGTTACTCGATAAACGCCCGCGATCTCGCCGTTAAGCCAAAGGATGCGATCCTCACTCGCCCCGGACCGCCCGCCACGCAGCTACGATCGCATCGGCCGCGACATTACCGGCAAGATCGTCGGTCAGCCATGAAATCACCGATACCCGCATGACCTTGCGGCCACGCCAGATCGCACCGCCGCAGAAGCAGACGCCGTCGGTCTGGATCCGCTCGATCGTCCGCTGCGTGAGCCGGTCGGCCTCGTCGTCCGGGCATGTCGTGCCGAACCGCACGAGAAACTGATTGAGCGCGACATCGTTCAGTACCGCGATTCCCTCTTCCGGCCTCAGCCTTTCGGCCATAGCGTGGGCGATCCGGCAGTGACGCTCGACCATGGCGGCGATCCCGTCGCGCCCAAGATGCTTGATCATCGCCCAGGTCGCGAAACCGCGGGCACGACGCGACAATTCCGGCACGAAATGGCTGGGATCGCGCTCGCCCTCAAAGCTCAGCGGCAGGTAGCTTGCGGCGATCGTCATCGCACGGCGATGCGCCTCTTCGTCCCGAACGATGGCGTAGCCGCAGTCATAGGGCGTCTGCAGCCATTTGTGACCGTCGGTCGCCCAGGAATCGGCGCCGTTGACGCCTTTGGCGAGCCCGCTCCTCTGGGGGCAGGCACGCGCCCAGAGACCAAACGCCCCATCGACATGAACCCAGGCGCCTATGCCCTTGGCGATTGGGATGATGTCTTCGAAATCATCGAACGCGCCGGTATTGATCTGCCCCGCCTGAAGGATGGCAATGCAGGGCCCGGAAGCCTTGCCAGCCGCCTCGGCGAAATCGGACACGAGAATGCGGCCGGCATCATCGGTCTTCACGTGGACGACCCGATCGTGCCCGAGTCCAAGAAACTGCAGAGCGGAGAAAACAGTCGCGTGAGCGTCATCGCCAATCAGAACCGTGATCGGCGGTGCACCGAACAGGCCCTGCCCTTCGACATCCCAGCCGACCTTCCGCAAGACATCGCCTCGCGCTGCGGCGAGGCATACAAAGTTGGCGACCGTCGCGCCGGTAACGAAACCGACGGAACTCTCCCGCGGCAGATCGAGAAGATCGAGCAGCCAGCTACCCGCGACCGCCTCGGCCGCCGCTGCCGCGGGCGTTGCATGATGGTTGCCGGTGTTTTGGCCCCAGGCGCTCGTCAGCCAGTCGGCCGCGACGCCCACCGGATGCGACCCGCCAATGACCCAGCCGAAGAAGCGCGAACCCGTCATCGCGTGAAGGCCGGGCTCCGCCTTCGCCACAAGCTCATCGATCACGCCAAGGCGAGCGCCCCCTTGCTCCGGCAGAGGTTGGCGAAATTCCTCAAGCGACGCGTGATAGGAGACCCGCGGCCTTTGCGGGCCCGCGGAGATGCTGTCCCGGAAGCGCACGGCATGCTCTGCCGCGCGCTGAAACAGGTCGTCTGCCGACTCCTGTCCCATCAAGCCTCTCCGGCCAGCGCGCCGGCCCTCGCCAGCGACAATGGCAACTCCCTACGCCTCTCTTCTGCCGTCACGGCATGCGCCCGGCCATGCGCGTTGCTTCGCGCATGGCCGGATCTTGGCGGTGGAGGCCGCTCCTGCGGGCTCACGCCGCTCCCCGCTCCTCGATCGGCTGCACGTTCTGGTTCATGCGGAACAGGTTCTGCGGATCGTATCTTCGCTTGATCTCGACGAGCCGCCCGTAATTGCTGCCATAGGCGGCCGCCACACGGTCGACCTCGTCGGCCGGCATGAAATTGATATAGGCCGTTCCGGCCGCGTAAGGCTTGGCGGCCTCGAACAGACGACGCGCCCAGTCGATGCAGGTCTGGTCCATTGCCGGTTCGCGCCACCGAGCATGAACATTCATGACAAAATGGGAGCTGCGCTGCGGAAAAGCCGTTTCCTCGGCCGCGATACGACCGGCGACGCCACCGACATGGCCGATGAAGATTTCGCATTCCGGCCCCGGCAATTGACGAATGGCGTCCAGAAGGATGCCGATCGTCGTGTCGGACAGCTCCGTGAAATCATGGCTCTTCCAATAGTTGCGAGCACCGGGCGTGAGCAAGGGATCAAACGCCTGCTGCCAGCCGACAAAAGGATTGGGACCGACGACATCCGCGATCGGCTTGCCGATGGAGCGCAAGGCCGCGGTTGCCTGGCCGCCGGCCGCGATATCGCCCGAGTAGCACATGGCCAGAACAAGGATTTCCTTGCCGTGCCATTCTTCCGGAAGGAACGGCAGCGGCGGCGCCTGCCGCATCACCGCCCAGCAGGTGAGTTCGTCCGGCGCTGTCTCGAGCGCCTCGCGGTATTGCTGGAGGACGGTTTGCGCATCCGCAAAAGGATGCACGACGAGACCCGCGAGAACCTGCGTGTCGAGTTCGTGAAGCTGGAATTCGAAGGCCGTAACGACACCAAAATTCCCGCCGCCGCCACGCAGCGCCCAGAAGAGGTCGCGATGCTCCGTGGGGCTGGCGCGCACTAACTCGCCATTCGCCGTCACCACATCGACCGAAAGCAAGCAGTCCAGGGTCAATCCGAACCTGCGCGTGAGCCACCCGAAACCGCCGCCAAGCGTCAGGCCGGCAATGCCGGTGGTCGAATTGATGCCCGTCGGAAGCGCCAGCCGGAATGCCTGGGTTTCCTTGTCGACGTCGGCGAGCGTCGCCCCCGGCTCGACCCATGCCCGCTTCGCCGTGACGTCGACGCGCACCGATTTCATCGGCGACAGATCGATCATCAGGCCGCCGTCGCAGACGGCGTTGCCGGCAATGTTGTGTCCACCGCCGCGCACAGCGACGAGCAGGCCGTTTTCGGACGCAAAACGGACCGCATTGATGACGTCGGCAGCTCCGACGCATTGCACGATTAATGCGGGCTTGCGGTCGATCATCGCGTTCCAGATCGTGCGCGCCTCGTCGTAGGCCGCATCGTTCTCCATGAGCACGCGGCCGCGCAATTGCCCCGCCAGCGCCTCGATGGCTTCCGCCTTAACCGTCGTCTTTCCTGCTTGCAGATTGGTGAGGCTCATGTCGTTCATGATTCGCTCCTCCCGCGGTGAACCATGCCCCAGCGGCCGGCATTCTGCGCCTTTCCCCAACCCCGCGCAAGCAGCCGGCCCGACTGTATTGACCGGCCGCAGCGCGCCTCATGGTTGCAATTCTCGCCAAAATATTCCAATGGTCGCCGGCGGCGCGTCCGCGCCTGAACCGCTTGTTCCGAATCCCCAGAAAGGCCGTCGTCAATCAAGCCCCGGGCAAGGCTGAAATACGAAAAAGCGGAGCGCAGGCGCGCACGTTGGAGGCAGATCGGGCATGAAAGTCGTTATTCTCGCCGGTGGATACGGCACGCGCATCTCCGAGGAGAGCCACCTGCGACCCAAGCCGATGATCGAGATCGGCGGCCGTCCGATCCTCTGGCATATCATGAAGATCTATAGCCATTTCGGCTTCTCCGATTTCGTGATCTGCCTTGGCTACCGCGGCTACATGATCAAGGAGTATTTCTCCAATTACATCCTGCACTCCTCTGACGTCAGCTTCAACATGGCGACCGGAGAGACCGTTTATCACAGCAGCAAGGCGGAGCCCTGGCGAGTGACCCTTGTGGAAACCGGCGCGGAATCGATGACCGGCGGGCGGTTGAAGCGGGTCGCCGATTATCTCGGCGATACTTTCTGCCTCACCTATGGCGATGGCGTCGCGGATATCGACATCCGCGCATTGACCGATTTCCATCTCCGGCACGGGCGGGATGCGACCGTGACGAGCGTCGTGCCGCCGGGGCGATACGGCGCGCTCGCGATCGACTCCGGCCAAGTCTACAGCTTTACGGAAAAGCCCGCAGGAGACAACGGCCGCATCAATGGCGGCTTCTTCGTGCTCAACCGCGCCGTGCTCGACCGCATCGAAGGCGATCACACCCCCTTTGAAGACGGGCCGCTCGAAGGTCTGGCGCGGGACGGCCAGTTGATGGCTTTCCCGCATGACGGCTTCTGGCGCCCGATGGACACGCTGCGGGACAAGAACCAGCTTGAAGAGCTCTGGCAGCAGAACCGCGCGCCTTGGAGGCTCTGGTCGTGACCCGTCTGCCTGATCCGGAGTTCTGGGCGGGAAAACGCGTCCTCCTCACCGGTCACACCGGCTTCAAGGGCAGTTGGGCTGCACTGTGGCTGAGCGAGATGGGCGCACGTGTCGCCCGCTATGCCCTGCCGCCGGCCTCTGAGCCGTCTCTGCACGCGTTGCTGCATCCGGTCGAATTATCGGATCGGCAGTTCGGAGACATTCGCGATCGCGAAGCACTTGCCGAAACCGTGCGGAAGAGCGAGCCGGAAATCATCCTGCACATGGCAGCCCAGCCGCTGGTGCGGGAAAGCTACGCAGCCCCCGCCGAAACCTTCGACGTGAACGTCATGGGCACGGTACGGCTCCTCGAAGCCGCCCGCGCCGCTCCTGCATTGAAGGCCATTCTCGTGGTGACGACGGACAAGGTCTACCGCAACAACGAGTGCGGACGCCACTTTCGGGAAGCCGACACACTCGGCGGCCACGATCCCTATTCGGGCTCGAAAGCCGCTTGCGAGATCGCAGTCGCGACCTGGCGCAGCTCCTATTTCAACGAGCGCGGCATCCGCATCGCCACCGCCCGCGGCGGCAATGTCATCGGCGGCGGCGACTTTTCGACCGACCGGCTGGTGCCCGATATCGTGCGGGCAGCGCTTTCAGGTGAAAGACTCCATATCCGCAGTCCGCTGGCGACACGCCCATGGCAACATGTGCTCGACTGTCTCAACGGCTATTTCCTGCTCGCCGAATCGCTTTATAAGGACGAAACCAGCGTGGACGCGCTGAACTTCGGCCCCTCACCTGCTGAGCAGCCGATTGCCGTGCGCGATGTGGCAAACGCCATCCAGGCCGCAATGGGCCTGTCCCCGCAATGGGATGATGTTTCCTCGCTCGCGCAACCGCGCGAAATGCAGACCCTCGGTCTCGACCCTGCACTTGCAGGTGAGACCATCGCTTGGCGCGCGCGGCTGACGCAGCGACAGGCGATCGAGTGGACCGCACACTGGTACAACGGCTGGCGTCGGGGCGAGACCGCCCGCCAGCTCACGCTCGGCCAGATCGCCGCATTTACGAAAGGTCGCCCATGATAATGCCCCATCACTGCCGTTTCTGCTCGACCCCGCTTGCAACGCTCGTTGCCGACCTGGGTGCGACGCCCTGGTCCAACTCGTTTCTCGAGCCGACCGAAGAAGCGATCGCGCGCGAGCAGGCCTTTCCCTTGCAGGTGATGGTCTGTTCCGAGTGCCTGCTCGTCCAGACGACCGAAACCGTACCGGCCGATGAGATCTTCAACGCGGAATATCACTACCTGTCGTCGTTCTCGACGAGCTGGCTGGACCATTCCCGGCGCTATGCCGAAAAGATGATCGACCGTTTCAATCTCGACGGCACGTCACAGGTGGTGGAGGTTGCCTCCAACGACGGCTATCTGCTGCAATATTTCGCCGGGAAGAATATTCCCGTGCTTGGCGTCGAACCCGCGGCCAATGCCGCCAAGATAGCCGAGGGTCGCAACGTCCCGACTCATGTCGCCTTCTTCGGGCAGATAACCGCAAGTGAACTGGCCGCACGCGGCATCCGCGCCGACCTGACGGCCGCGAACAATGTTCTGGCACACGTGCCGGACATCGCCGATTTCGTCAGCGGCTTCCCGATCCTGCTGAAGCCGGACGGTGTGGCGACCTTCGAGTTCCCGCATCTGCTGCACACGATCGAAGGCATCCAGTTCGATACGATTTACCACGAGCACTATTCTTATCTCTCGCTGGTCGCCGTCGAGCGCATTTTCAAAGCCTGCGGCCTGCACGTCTTCGACGTCGAGGAGCTGCCGACCCACGGCGGCTCGCTGCGCATCTATGCCCAGCTGGCAGGCGGCAAGAGGCCGGAGACCGCGGGCCTCGCGAAGGTGCGCGCCGACGAAGCTGCAGCCGGTCTGATGCGTATGGAGACCTACCTGGCGTTCGGAAAGCGGATCGCGGCCGTCTGCGAAGAATTTCGGGCCTTCCTCGCGGACGCAAAGGCCGAGGGCAAAACCGTGGCGGCCTACGGCGCCGCGGCCAAGGGCAACACTTTCCTGAACGTTTGCGGCCTTACCTCCGACGACATCGCCTTCATCGTCGACCGCAATGACCTGAAACAGGGCAAGCTGTCGCCCGGCAGCCATATCCCGATCCACGCGCCGGACGAACTGGCGGCCGCCAAGCCCGACTATGTCGCGATCCTTCCCTGGAACCTCACGGAAGAGATCGTTGCCGCGAATGATCACGTCCGCTCCTGGGGCGGCCGCTTCGTGGTCGCTATCCCGGAAGTGCGCGTGATTTGAGGGCGGGACCACTGCATGTGTCCTCAAACCGATTGAGGAAACAAACATGCAGCAATTCAAATTGCTACAGCGTCCTTTGCACGTCTGAAAGGACGCACGGCGCTGTAGGCGCCCCACCAGCGATCAGACGAAAGCGAGGTTTCGGTCGCGCTCGGACATCTGGGTAATTTCGATCGGCCATGCGATTTTCACGCGCGGGTCGAGCGCATTCAGTCCACCTTCCGCCTCCGGCGCAAAAGGCTTGTCGTGAAGATAGATCAGCTCGCAATTCTCAGTGAGGGTCTGGAAGCCGTGGGCAAAGCCGCCCGGGATCATCATGGACCGCGCATTCTCCGCGCTCAAAACCTCGCCGTGCCAGCGCAAGTAGGTCGGCGAATCCGGCCGCATGTCGACAGCGACATCGAAGACCGCGCCGGCCAGACACGAGACGAACTTCGCCTCCTCATGGGGAGACCGCTGGAAATGCAGTCCGCGGACGGCGCCCTTGGTGCGCGTCATCGAATGGTTGATTTGAGCAATCGACCCGGAAGAACCGAGCTCGAAAAGCTCCTCCTGGCAAAAGAAACGCGAGAAGAAACCGCGCTCGTCACCGAATTGCTTGCGCTCGACCACCTTCAGGCCGGGAAGTTCCGTATGGATGCGCTTGAAGCGCGACATTGCTTGTCCTCTCAATTAGCCCAAGCGATTGATGAGCGCGGCGAGTTTGCAGGCGCTACCATCATTCCCGCACGATCGAAAGACGTTAGAGCGATTCCGGGGAAAGTGTGTAGCCGTTTTCCGTCCGCAATTGCATCGCTTCGATGGGTTGCGCCTAACCTGGCAGCGGTCTCATGAACACTACCCCTTGCAAAGATCCTTGCCCGCGAATGGAGAGCGCTTGACCAAACAAGTCCTTCTCACCGGCGCCACCGGCTTTGTCGGCCGCCATGTCCTGCGCGAATTGGCTGAGCGTGGCATCGCCGCGTGCCCTGTCGTACGCACCGGAACCGAAAACCGCCTCGCCGACGCGGTCGGAATCGAGCGCATTCTTTCAACCGATGCACTTTTTTCCGAGTCCGCGGAATGGTGGACGCAGGCACTCGCCGGGATCGACACTATCATCCATGTGGCGTGGTATGCCGAGCCCGGCAAATACCTCACGTCGCCTCTCAATCTCGATTGTCTCACCGGCACCTTGGCCATGGCCAAGGGCGCTGCCGCCGCCGGCGTCAGGCGCTTTGTCGGGATCGGCACGTGCTTTGAATACGAGCTGACCGGCCGGCCGCTTACCATCGATACGCCGCTCGAGCCCCTGACGCCCTATGCTGGCGCCAAGGCCGCCACGTTCATGGCGCTTTCACAATGGCTGCCGCACAATGGTGTCGAATTTGCCTGGTGCCGGCTGTTCTATCTCTACGGCGAAGGAGAAGACGAACGGCGCTTCGTTCCCTATCTCAGAAGATGCCTCGCCGCAGGACAGAGAGCTGATTTGACCCAAGGCCATCAGGTCCGTGATTTTCTCGACGTCAGCGAAGCCGCCAGGATGATCGTGGACGCTTCGGTCAGCACCGCGCAAGGAGCGGTCAATATTTGTTCGGGCATACCGGTAACGATCCGAGAATTTGCCGAGAGAATCGCCGACGAAAATGGTAGGCGGGACCTGCTCAATTTCGGAGGTCGAGCCGAAAACCTCGTCGACCCACCTTATGTCGTGGGCGTCAGGTGAACCGACAGGCTGAGGGACCACTTATGGCATCAGGAAACGCCACGCGAGTGCTTTATGAGCAGCGCGAGTTGCCGATTTTTCAAAACAAGATGTACGACAGCGCCGATGAGGCGATATCCTCGCCACGTGGGGAAATGCGCCTCGTGGAGGATCTTGGCACGGGCCTGGTGCGCAATGCCGCCTTCAGGCCCGAACTGATGGTTTACGATACGAGCTATCAGAACGAGCAGGCCGTCAGCCCTTCATTCCAGCGGCATCTCCAGGATGTCGCCAGGATCATTGTCGATACGATGGGACGCCATGAGCTCGTCGAAGTCGGATGCGGGAAGGCCTTCTTCCTCGAGAAACTGCTTGGCGAAGGCGTCGACATCACCGGTTTCGATCCGGCCTACGAGGGTGACAACCCTCGCGTCCGCCGGGAATATTTCCAACCGGGCTCCGGCATCGAGGCCAAGGGCCTCATCCTACGCCATGTGCTCGAGCACATTCCGGATCCCGTAGCCTTCCTCGAGCAATTGAAACAGGCGAACGGCGGCCAGGGGAAGATCTATATCGAAGTCCCCTGTTTCGACTGGATCTGTGAGCGCCGCGCCTGGTTCGACATCTTCTACGAGCACGTCAATTATTTCAGGCTGTCCGACTTTCACCGGATCTTCGGCAAGGTCATTTCGAGCGGCCGGGTCTTTGGCGGCCAATATCTGTTCGTGGTCGCGGAATTGAATTCGTTGCGCAAACCCGTCATCGACGAGAAGGACCGGGCACGCATTCCGCAGGACTTCACCCGCAAGCTCGACGCGCTGGATACTGCTGACCGGGAACCGGCGGTGATCTGGGGCGGGGCGTCGAAGGGCGTCATCTTCTCGCTGCTCCGCACGCGCGCCGGGCTGCCGGTAAAGGCGGTCATCGACATCAACCCGGCCAAGCAAGGCAAGTACCTGCCGATTACCGGACTACCGGTCTGCGCGCCCGAGGACGTGCTGGCAGACTTGTCCCCCGGCTCGAACATCTACGTGATGAACCGCAATTATCTCGAAGAGATCAAGCGAATGTCCAACAACGCCTATACCTACATCGAGGTCGATCATGACTGATTTCCGAAAGGAGGTCGCCGCGCGCATCTCCGAAATCGAAGCGAACCGCGAGTTCCGCAAGAGTGCCGCCGATTTCCTGCGCCAGTCGATCGGTCCGAAATATTCCTACAACTACTTCTGGATGGATCGGCCCATCATCCAGTATCCGCAGGATATCGTCGCGATGCAGGAGATCATCTGGGCGACGCGTCCCGATCTCATCATCGAAACCGGCATCGCTCACGGCGGTTCGCTCATCATGAGCGCATCGATCCTGGCGCTCCTCGACATGAGTGACGCAATCGAGGCTGGCACGACACTCGACCCGCGCGCCCCGCGCAGGAAGGTGCTGGGCGTCGACATCGATATCCGCGCCCACAACCGGGATGCCATCAAGGCCCACCCGATGTCGTCCCGGATCCACATGATCCAGGGGTCGAGCATCGAGCGCAGCGTGGTCGAACGGGTCTGCGACTTTGCAAAACCCTTCGAGCGCGTCCTCGTCTGCCTCGACAGCAACCACACCCACGATCACGTGTTGGCAGAACTGGAGGCCTACGCGCCGCTGACGACCAAGGACAGCTACTGCGTCGTGTTCGACACTGTCATCGAAGACCTTCCGGAAGAGGCCTATCCCGATCGCCCGTGGGGCAAGGGAAACAACCCCAAGACGGCAGTGTGGAAATATCTGGAATCGCACCCCGAGTTCGAGATCGACCGCTCCATCGACCAGAAGCTAATGATCACGGTTGCTCCGGACGGCTTCCTGCGCCGCCGTTGATCCAGAAAGGGACACAGTCCAACCCCCCGAAGCTATCGTTTCGGGGCGTTTTTTGTTCCGAAAGCAACCCTACGCCGGGCTATCAGAGAGGGCTCGGGAGCTTCACCCCCGCCGGAATCCCTTGCTCGCCACCATCAGGTTGCGGGTGTAGTCCTCGCCGATGCGTCCGGCGACGAGATCGGCCGACGACAACCGTTCGACGACACGTCCGCCGCGCATGACCGCAAGCCGATCGCACATATGGGTGACGACCCCGAGATCGTGGCTGACCATAATGAAGGTGAGCTTGCGGTCGCGACGCACCTGTTCGAGGAGGTTGAGCACTTCCGCCTGGACGGACGCATCGAGCGCCGATGTCGGCTCGTCGAGTAGCAGGATAGAGGGTTCGAGAATGAGCGCCCGCGCGATGGCGATTCGTTGACGCTGGCCGCCGGATAGCTGGTGCGGGTAGCGGAAGCGAAAGCCCGAGCCGAGCCCGACCTCGTCCAGCGCCTTCAGGATGCGGCGTTCACCATCGCCGACACCGTGGATCGCCAACGGCTCCAGCAATTGCCGGTCAACCGTCTGGCGCGGATGCAGGGAGCCGTAGGGATCCTGGAACACCATCTGCACCGAGCGATAAAAAGCCTTGTCGCGGCGCGCGCCTTGAAGCTGCCGGTTCTCGACGCGGATTGTACCCTCGGTTACCGGCGCGAGCCCCGCAACCGCCCTGAGCAAGGTGGATTTTCCCGAGCCGGACTCGCCAACGAGGCCAAAGGACTCGCCGGCAGCGACATCGACGCCGACAGCGTCCAGCGCCTTGAAATCGTCATAGGTGACCGTGAGGCCTTGAACCGAAACGGCAGTCGTCATAGCGCCCACTCCGGCTTGCGGTCGAGGACAGGCAAGGGATGGCGATCCGCCCCGATAACGGGCATGCAGTTCAGGAGGCCCTGCGTGTAGGGATGCTTGGCGCCGGCGAGATCCGAGGCGGCGATCTCCTCGACGATCTTCCCCGCATACATCACCAGCACCCGGTCGCAGAAGGACGAGACAAGCCTGAGGTCGTGCGAGACGAAGATCAATCCCATGCCGCGATCGGCGACCAGCTTGTCGAGGATCGACAACACTTCGAGTTGCACCGTCACGTCGAGGGCCGACGTCGGTTCGTCGGCAATCAGAAGCTCCGGGCCGGCGACCAGCATCATGGCGATCATCGCTCGCTGGCCCATGCCGCCCGAAACCTCGTGCGGGTAAAGGTCGAAGACGCGGGCTGGGTCGCGAATCTGCACCGCCGCGAGCATATCCAACGCCCGCTCCCGCGCTTCGGAACGGCTGACGTTCTCGTGCCGGCGAAGCGTCTCGACGATCTGCCGGCCGATGCTCATCACCGGATTCAGCGAATATTTCGGATCTTGCAGGATCATCGCGATGCGCTTGCCGCGAAGATCCCGGCGGACTTTTGGCGGAGCGGAAATGAGATCGACACCGCCGAACGAAAGCGTCTTTGCCGTAACCTCGGCATGCGACGGCGTAAGCCCCATGATCGCCCTGCCCGTCTGCGATTTGCCGGAACCGCTCTCGCCGACGATGCCAAGACGTTCGCGCCCAAGCGTAAAGGAGACGCCGCGCACAGCCTCGATCACACCGGTTCGCGTCGGAAACCGGACCTTCAGGTCGTTGACCGTCAGAAGCGCGCTCATTGGCCGCTCTCCCGCGGGTCGAGTGCGTCGCGCAGGCCGTCGCCAAGCAGGTTGAAGCCGAGGCTGACGATCAGGATCGCGACACCGGGCATGGTGGCGACCCACCACTGATCGAGAATGAAGCGGCGGCCGGAGGCGATCATCGCCCCCCATTCCGGCAGCGGCGGCTGCGCGCCAAGGCCAAGGAAGCCGAGGCCCGCAGCCGTCAGGATGATGCCGGCCATGTCGAGGGTGACGCGCACGATCAGCGACGACAGGCACATCGGCATGACATGGCGGAAGATGATACGCGCCGGCGACGCCCCCATCAGTTGAACGGCGGCGATATAGTCGGAATTGCGGACCGTCAGCGTCTCGGCGCGGGCGATGCGCGCATAGGGGGGCCAGGAGGTGATCGCAATCGCGATGACGGCGTTTTCGATGCCGGGCCCAAGCGCCGCGACGAAGGCCAACGCCAGGACGAGCTTCGGAAAGGCGAGAAAGATATCGGTGATGCGCATCAGCACGGCATCGATCCAGCCGCCGGAGTATCCGGCGACAGCGCCGACAATAAGGCCAACCGGTGCAGCGATGATCGCGACGAGAACGACCACCGCAAGCGTCAGCCGCGACCCGTGGATCAGTCGCGAGAGGATATCGCGGCCCTGATCATCCGTGCCGAGCAGATACCCCTCGCTTCCGGGCGGCAGCAGCCGCGCGCCGGCGAGGTTGCCGACCACTGGCGAATGCGGCGCCAGCACATTGGCAAAGGCCGCCACGAACACCAGCCCGAGCAGGATGATGAGGCCGAGAACCGCGAGGCGGTTCGCCGAAAAGCGCCGCCAGGTCATATAGGCACGGCCGAGACGCGCTTGGGTGCGCGATTGCGGCCGGTCGGACAGCAGCCATTCGCGGCGTGTCATCGGTCGTGTTTCGGTGGCAAGGCTCATCGCGCGCGCGTCCTTGGATCGAGCGTCCGGTAGAGGAGATCGGACAGGAGATTGATGCCGATGAAGACCGATCCGATGACAATCGTTCCGCCGAGCACGGCGTTCATATCGGCGTTCTGCAGCGAATTGGTGATGTAGAGGCCGAGCCCCGGCCAGGCGAAGACGGTTTCGGTGAGCACCGACCCCTCAAGCAGGCCCGCATAGGAAAGCGCAATCACCGTCACGAGCGGCACGGCTGCGTTGCGCAAGGCGTGGCCCCAGATGATCCGCGCTTCCGAAAGACCCTTGGCGCGCGCGGCGACGATATATTCCTGCTGCAGTTCATTCAGCATGAAGCTGCGGGTCATGCGGCTGATATAGGCGAGCGAGAAATAGCCAAGCAGCGATGCCGGCAGGATGATGTGGCGAAAGACGTCGCGGAAGACATCCCACTGCCCCTGCCAGAGTGCGTCGACGAGATAAAAGCCGGTGATCGGCGAAAACGTATACTCGTAGACGATATCGATGCGGCCGGGATAGGCGACCCATTGCAGCCGGGCGTAGAAGACGAGCAGCGCCAGCAGCGCCAGCCAGAAGATCGGCACCGAGTAGCCGACGAGACCGATGACGCGGACGATCTGATCCGCAATGCTGCCGCGCTTGACCGCCGCGAGCACCCCGAGCGGCACGCCGATGAAGGCGCCAATCAGCGTTCCAAGCGTCGCGAGCTCGATCGTCGCCGGAAAGACGCGGCGGATATCCGTCATCACGGGATTGGTCGTCAGCACCGAAATGCCGAAATCGCCGGTAAGCGCCTGTCGGACATAGATGAAGAACTGGTGGTAGAGAGGCTGGTTGAGCCCCATCGCCTCACGCGTTCTCTCGACGACATGCGAGGGCGCCCGGTCGCCGAGAACGGCGAGCACCGGATCGATCGGAATCACACGCCCGATGAAGAAGGTGACGGCGAGAAGGCCGAGGTAGGTGGTCGCCACGACAACAAGGAATTGCAGTGCCGAGGTCACAACCTTTCGGGAACGGGCGCGCCTGCGCCCGTTCGATCGTTCTGTTCCGCTCATGCTCAAGGGAACGGTCCTTTCGGGTTATTCCTTGGAGACGTTCCAGACGTAGTTGGTGTCGAAGCTCGGACCGAGCTTGAGGCCTTTCAGGTTGCCGCGAAGGCCGGCAACTTCCGTCTGCTGGAAGATGACGACGAACGGGCTTTCCGCGAGAACCGTCTTCTGGAGTTCCTTGTAGGTCTCCGCGCGCTTGGCGCCATCGCGCTCAAGCAGCGCTTCCTTGGTCTTCTTCGTCAGCTCCGGAACGTCCCAGGCGTTGCGCCAGGCAAGTGTCTTGTTCTTGCCTTCGTCGGAATTGTCCGGATTGCTGGTGAAGGTTTCTGCGTTCGAGTTCGGATCGAAATAGTCCATGCCCCACACGCCGATATACATGTCATGGTTGCGGGCGCGGTACTTCGTCAGGGTCTGCTTGCCGTCGCCGGGGATGATCTCGAGCTTCACGCCCGCCTGTCCCAGCGTCTGCTGGAAGGATTCGGCGACGCCCGTGACCGGCTGGGTGTTGCGTACGTCCATGGTAACGGAGAAGCCATCCGGATAGCCGGCCTTTGCCAGCAACTCCTTGGCCTTCGCCACGTCGAACTTGTAGGGATTCTCGTCAAGCGCGCCCAGAACCCCCTTCGGCAGGAAGCTCTGGTGGATTTCGCCGATGCCCTTGATCAGGGTCGAGCCGATTGCGTCGTAATCGACGAGGTACTTGAAAGCTTCGCGGACTTCGGGCTTCGCCAGCGCCTCGTTCTTCTGGTTGAGGCTGATGTAGTAGATCGAGCCCTTCGCCGCGCTGGTCGTTGCCAGATCGCCGTTCTTCGCCACGGCCTCGTAGTCGCCAGGCTCCAGGTTGCGTGCGACGTCGACGTCGCCGGCCTCGAGCGCCAGGCGCTGGCCGGAGCTTTCCTTCATGTGCCGGTAGATGACGCGGGCGAGCTTCGCCGGGTCACCGTAAAAGTTGTCGTTGCGTTCCAGCACGACGACTTCGTTCGCCCGCCATTCGCGCAGCTTGAACGCGCCGGAACCGGCATAACCCGTCTTCAGCCATTCGTTGCCGAAGTCGTTGTCATACTTGTAGTCCGCAGTCGGGGTCACGGCCTTGACGTGCTCAAGCACCAGCTTCTTGTCGACAACCGAAGCAACCGTTGCGGTCAGGCAGTTAAGGACGAAGCTCGGTGCGTAGGCCTGGTCGACGGTGAAGACAAAGGTCGTTTCGTCGGCGGCCTTCGCCTTTTCGGTGACGTTGTCGCCGTTAAGGCCGAACTGGGTAAGGATGAAGGCCGGGCTCTTGTCGAGCTTCACGGCACGCTCGAACGAATAGGCGACGTCCTCTGCCGTGATCGGATTGCCGGAGGCGAATTTCAGGCCGGGTTTCAGCTTGAACGTATAGGTCAGGCCGTCATCGGAAACCGTCCAGCTGTCCGCGAGATCGCCGACGACCTTGGTCGTGTCGTTGAGATCGAGGCGGACGAGCAGGCTGTAGGTGTTGCTCGTCATTTCCGCGGTCGAGAGCTCGAAGGCCTCGCCCGGATCCATGGAAATGATGTCGTCGATCGCGAAGGCTTCGACCAGCGTGTCCTTCGGCGTCTCCGCGAAGGCAGGCTGGGAAGCGCCCATTACCATGGCAAGTGCTGCCGAAGCGGCAAGCAGTCGAAAACGTCCATTAAGCTTGTGCATCATTTTTTGCAGTTCCCTCGTTTTATGCCCTTTCCGGGCCTTTCTTCACAGGATCAGGCGGCCTCGTGCCATGCCTGCCCCAGAACTCTCAGCCAGTTCTCCCGGCATATCTTTGCCAGTTCGGCCTCACCATATCCGGCGTCCTTCAGCGCGGCAACGAGCTTCTGGTTACCCGCCGCGTCGGCTATGTCCTCCGGTATGGTGGCGCCGTCGAAATCCGATCCGAGTGCCACGCAATCGATTCCCATGCGCTCGATCATGTAATCGACATGGCGCACCATGTCGGACAGAGGCGTCGCCGCATTCTCCTGCCCGTCCGGGCGAAGCATCGTCGTGGCGTAGTTGAGACCGACGAGCCCATGGCTCTCGCGCACGGCGTCGAGCTGCCGGTCGGTGAGATTGCGGGCGACCGGTGTCAGCGCGTGGGCGTTGGAATGGCTGGCGACAAGCGGCTGGTCGGTGGTCTTCGCCACATCCCAGAAGCCCTGTTCGGTGCTGTGGGCCAGATCGATGAGGATACCGAGCCGGTTGCAGGCGCGCACCAGGTCGAAGCCTGCCTCGGTCAGGCCGAGGCCTGTGTCGGGAGACATGGGATAGGCGAACGGCACGCCGTGGCCGAAAACATTGTGACGGCTCCAGACCGGACCCAGCGACCGAAGTCCGGCCGCATAAAAGGTTTCAAGCGCTGCGAGATCGGGCCCGATCGCCTCGCAGCCCTCCATATGCAGGACCGAGGCGAAGATACCGTCCGCGATCGCCGACCGGATTTCAGCGGTCGAGCGGCAAAGCCTCCAGGCCCCGGCGCGATCGAGCCTGATGGCGATATCAGCAAGCTCCATCGCCGTAGCAAGCGACGGCAGCCGGTCGAGCGGTTCGGACAGAGGGGTGGCGTAGTGGCCGTTTTCGTCCGGCGTCTTCAGCACCAGATCGCCCGATGGAATGTAAATCGCCGAAAGACCGCCGGCGAGACCGCCCCGCTTGGCGCGCGGCGCATCGATGTGGCCCTTGTCGGTCCCCTCGACGAATTCGGTTACCGGATCGCCTCCGCTGCGCCCGTGCTGCCAAAGGCGCAGAAGCACGTCGTTATGGCCGTCGAAAACCGCCTGCATTCCCAAAATTCCTTCGCATTATCAGGGAGATCGGATGGAATGCTTCCATGCCGCATCCAAAGAAGGGACGCGGGCGATGCTATTGAAACAGATCGGCCATTTCAATGAATTTCAGGGGTTTTCCCAGTGTAATCTGTAGCGAAATGTTGCAGGGACGCAGGGCGGAACCCAAAACGCCGCTTGAAAGGCATGGTCGACGGATCAGTGAAATGTCGACTTGGAAAAGAGATTGAGAACCAATACGCCCGCGATGATGAGCGCCAGCCCGAAAACGGCCGGCAGGTCGAGCTTCTGACCGAAGACGAGATAGCCGGCGGCAGAGATCAGCACGATGCCGAGGCCGCTCCAGAGTGCATAGGCGATGCCGACCGGAATATAGCGCAGCGTATAGGAGAGGAAAAAGAAAGCGACGCCATAGCACAGCACCATGATCACCGTGGGCGCCAGCCGTGAGAAATGCTGCGCCGCCTGCATCGCGGAAGTGCCTAGCACCTCGAAGACGATGGCGATCACCAGGACCGTATAAAGCATGGCGGGGTTCATGGGAGGTCTCCGGTGGTTGAGAGCGGCCTGCGCCGACTTCTTGCCTACTGCAGTGAAAGCGCCTTGAGGTTCTGGAGCAGAAGCGCTCGGATCGGCGCATCGAGCTCATGACTCCCAAGCAGGTCCGCCAGCCAGACACCGTCAGCGGCAAAACGGGCAAGCAGACAGTTGGGCGAGGAGTCGGTCGCTGCGAATTCCTCCACGCGTCGTGCCACCCAGCCGCGCCAGCGCGCCTTGAGATGCGGCTCGGCGAGCAATGCGATCGTCAGCACCTGCCATCCCTTCCCTTCCGCTTCCGCATCGAGCGCAAAGCAGACGGTCAGATAGGCGCGTGTAAAGCGCCCTTGCTCGACATCGTCGTTCGCCATTGCCTCTTCGATTGCCCGATCGAAACGTGCGACGAGTTCGTCGAAGAGGCCATCGAGCAGGGCGAGCTTGTTCGGAAAATGATGCAGGAGCCCGCCCTTGCTGACGCCGGCCGCCTGCGACACCGCGTCCAGCGTCACGGCGCCGATGCCCTGCTCCAGCGACAGGCGTGCGGCGACCTCCAGCAATTGCTGGCGAACGTGCTCCGGCTGCTTTTTCCTACGATGGGCGTTTGTCATGGCCCATAAAGATACCGTCCAGACGGTTTGTCAAGTATAGGCTCGACGCGATGAAACGCCGCAAAGGCGGCGAAAGACATTGTCGAATGGCGGGTCGCGTTATACCAATCCGGCAAAGGACGACGGTATGGCGGGAAGCGAAACGACAACCCTTTACGAAGCGATCGGCGGCGACGCCACGGTTCGCGCGCTCACGCGGTGCTTCTACGCGCTCATGGACAGCCTCCCGGAGGCCGCCCGCTGCCGCGCCGTGCATCCGCCGGATCTCTCGGGCAGCGAGGAGAAACTTTACGAATATTTGACCGGCTGGCTCGGCGGGCCGCCGATCTATGTGGAAAAACGCGGCCATCCGATGCTGCGCCGTCGCCATTTCATCGCGGAGATCGGCCCGGCCGAGCGCGACGAATGGCTTCTTTGCTTCACGCGCGCGCTCGAAGAGACCGTTGCCCATCCGAAATTGCGGGCGATCATTCTCGAACCGATCACGCGACTCGCCCACCACATGCAGAATAAGGAATAGTCTTCGATGCCGAACAACGCACCACGTCAGACCGTGCTTTTCGTCGCGGGATTGATGGGGATCGCCGGTGTCGGCGCTGCGGCAGCGGCCTCGCACGGCGCCGACCCACGGCTTCTCGGCGGTGCCTCCGCCATGTGCCTTGCCCATGCGCCGGCACTCGTGGCGCTCCACGCCGGATGGGCCCATTTCCGTACCGCCGCAATCGCCGCTTTGCTGTTGGCCGCAGGGACCGCGCTTTTCGCTGGCGATCTCGCCGCACGCCATGCTCTCGGCCAAGGCCTTTTCCCGATGTCGGCACCGCTCGGCGGGCTGACGATGATGGCGGGCTGGCTCGCCGTGGCGCTCGGGGCATTTCTGCCGTCGAGCGCAAGCTAAAAAGCGTCGCTCACGCGCCCTCGACCACGGAGTAACCTTCGAATTTCGGTGGACCGAGATACATGGCCTTGTTGTCGCCGGCGCTCCGGTGCGCCGCGCGGAAATTTTCCGACTTCGTCCAGGCAATGAAAGCGTCCTTGCTTTCCCAGGTCGATTTCGAAATGAAGGGCGTATAGCCCTCTTCCGGCACGCTCTCTCCGCGAAGCAGGTGGAAGGCGATGAAGCCGGGCATTTCGGCCAGGCTTGTGTCCCGGCCTTTCCAGATGGCCTCGAACGCCTCTTCCTGGCCGATCGCAATGCGGAAACGGTTCATGGCGAAGTACATGTCGTCGCTCCCGAGCATTTCACCGTTTCATCGAAACGGTAAACCGTTACACACTTTTCCTGGAATTGCTCTATGCACGATCCTTCTTCAAGGGAGCGTCGGTTCCGACACTCGGGAACGGCAGGATAGCGCCCTCAGGCGGTGACGCAAGGCCAAGAGGGTCCCTGCCCGGCTGCCGCGCCTGCCAAGTCGGGAACTCGGCAACGTTCGGATTTTCCTCCAGCATGCGGGCCCGGCGCGTCAGCAACTCGTAAAGTTCGGGCACCAGTCCATCGCCGAATTGCGAGGCCAGCTTGTGAAGACCGATCATCATCATTTGATCGGGACGCTCATTGTTCATTGACGATTCTCCAGGCACGACGTGCCCGTGTGCACGCGTGACATCGTTTCTTGGAAAGGTTAGCTGTCGCGGCTGTTGGTGGTCAGATCCTGCAACGCCCGCTCGAGGCTCGATTTCGAGCCATTGCGGAGCGGCACGAAAGCCTTGCCCCACTTCTTGCAGCCGGTCTTCACGCGAAGACACGCGTCATGACTGATGCAGTCGATGGGGCAGAAGACACAGTCGACCGACGGAAGGACGCGGTCGATACGCGAAACGGCCTCGCGCAAGCCCCCGTCATGATGGATCAACTCCGCGCCGAAGGAACTGGCAATCTCGCGCAGATGGGCAACCTGGCAGTCTCTGCCGCCGACATAGAGGAAGCTGCGCCCCTCGAGCGTTACCTTACCGGCATCGGGGCCTGGTTCGGATGCCACATTCGCCGCTTTGCCCTTGCCACCTTTGCCTGCGTTCTGCCGCTTGTCGCGCATGCATTCCTCTCCATCTTTTCGGCGCCCCCGGCGCTTTGCCGTTGGATCGCCCTCGCGATTTGATTCAGAGCACACACCGAGTGGTTGCGTGACGGCGGCAACTTATTAAACTTGACAATCAGAGTAAAGTATAAACATGAGTGTTTAATTCATATTTTTGCAGACGGTTATCAGGCCCACACTGCCCGCGCCTCAGCCGCTCGGTCGGCACGCACGACCAAGCCAAGTGCCCGCGAGTTTCGCTTTCAAACTTGAGCGAATACTAACTCAGCGGTTGAAGGCGAGCGGTATGGTAAAAACCCAGCGGTCGCGACCGGCCCCGTCAGGAATCGCCGGAAACGGGACCGCGCGGCGCACCGCATCAAGCGCGGCCTGATCGAGGATCGGCGAACCGGCGCTCTTCGCCAGACTGACGCCCGCCACGCCCCCGCCGGAGGTTACGGTGAAGCGAACCTGGGCGACACCACGCAGACGCTGGCGCTTTGCCTCGGAGGGATAGCGGAAGGCGCGGTTGAGCTTGCTACGCACCTTACCGGGATAGTTCGACACTGCCGCGTTCCCGGATTGCTGCGCGACGCGGCCCTTGTCGCCCGTGGCTGCGCTTGCCGCGGCATTTTCTACGCCGTCGGCCGTGCCTTTGACCTGCGATTTCGCTTGCTCGCCGCCGTCACCGGTCTTTTTCCGCGTGACCTTCTTCTTCACCGGCTGCTTCTTCGGCTCCGGCTTTTCTGCCTTCGGCTTCTCGACCCTTTCCGGCTCCGGTTTTTCCTCCGGCACGACGGTCTCGACCGGCGCCACGCTGGCTGTCACGACGGCCTCGGGCGATTGGAGTGTAGGCATTTCTTCGGTGGGCAGAATGACGTCCGCCTCCGCCGGCGTGATGTCCGACGGCTGTTGTACGGCGATCTCCGGCGTGCTCGGCGGCACTTCCTCTCTGACTTCCTCGGTCGGCTGGACCTCCTCAGGCTTCAGTTCTTCCGGCACCTCTTCGGTCGGCTCGACGATTTCGGAAGGATCGCCCGCCTGGAGCGTTTGCTCAAAAGCATCGCCTAGCAGCGTCACTTCGGTGGCGGCGCCGCCGGCAATCTGAACCGCTTCCTCGTCTGGGCTGAACAGCATCGCGCCGCTCGCATGCGCAAGGAGCGATAGCGCAATCGCCGCCGTCCACTTCACCGTCTGTTTCATCGATGCCTTACCTTCACCGCCGATCGGTCGACACGCTCAGCCCTTGAGTTCAACCGCCGACCTGGAACCGGTCTTGAGACCCGTCATGCAGGCGTTCTTGTCGACGCCCTCGCCGACACATGCCGGCGCATCGTTGATCAGCAGGCTCTTCACCGACTCGCATTTCGTGCCCGGCAGATCGAACTGGCGGACCTTCGTCTTGCCGGCGGGCAGATCGCGGAAGTCGAGCACGGCCATGCGTTCCACCAGGCCCTGCTGATCGAAGAGAACGAATTCGAACGAAACTTTCGCAAGCGACTGCGGCAGCGCATTGCCGGCGACGAACGTCAGCTTGCATCCCTTCTCCGATGGGGCGACCTCATTCAGCTCGATGGCGAGCCCGCCTGAAGCCGCAACCTCCTGCGCGATGGCCGGCGCGGTCACGGAAACAAGCGCGAATACGGCCGAAAAAGCCAAACGGAAAGGATGCGTCATCACAACACCACTCGACATCTGCACGCGTGCTCCCGGCAATCCTCAAACAGCTCGCGCTCATAAACTTGACTATAAAAATCCGGTATTGCGTCCTTAAAGAAATATGAGTAATGAAGTCAAGATAATAAAAGGGAATACGTGGGAGGAGTTCGGGAAAACAGCCGGTTCGTCCCTCGCGAACTGGCCGAAACCGTGACACCTAACGATACCGATACCGCGCGCCCCTCGCAGCCGAGCCTGGCGGACCGATCCCAGCGAATCGTGGAGAGCCGCGATCTCTTCCGCGGCGATAGCGAGATCCTCATTTCCCATGACGGTGCGATCTACCGGATGAGGATCACCCGTCAGGGCAAACTGATTCTGAACAAATAGGCAGAAAACAATGATCGAGAGCATTCGCCCAACCCCTTACGAAATTCGTGCCTACCGCGCTGCGAACCCGAAGCTGCGCGAGCGCGATATCGCCGCGCAGCTCGGCGTTTCGGAAGCTGCGCTCGTTGCCGCCGAATGCCGCCTGACGACGGTTCGCATCGACAGCGACGCCAACCGTTTCCTGGAGCGGGTCGAGGATTTGGGTGAAGTGCTCGCGCTCACGCGCAACGAAAGTGCGGTCCACGAGAAGATCGGCGTCTACGAAAACATCAAGGCGGGAAAGGCGGCGGCCCTGGTGCTGGGAACCGAAATCGACCTGCGCATTTTCCCAAGTGCCTGGGCCCACGGTTTTGCCGTCACCAAGACCGACGCCAACGGCGATGTCCGCCACAGCCTGCAATTCTTCGACAGGTGGGGCAACGCCGTCCACAAGGTCCATCTGCGCCCGGCCTCGAACGGAGCGGCCTACGACAGGATCGTCGAGGACTTCCGCCTGGACGACCAGTCGCAGGACTTCGTTGCCGAAACGAACGCACCGACGAGCGACGACAAATCCAACGTTGCGGTCGATGCCGAGGAGCTCCGCGACCGCTGGTCGAAGCTGACCGACACCCACCAGTTCCACGGCATGTTGCGCAACCTGAATATCGGCCGGCGCCAAGCCCTCCATGCCGTCGGCGAAGATCTGGCCTGGCGCCTTGATCCTACGGGCGTCGAGGCGATGATGCGCGGCAGCGCCGAAATCGAACTGCCGATCATGTGCTTCGTCGGCAATCGCGGCGTCATCCAGATCCATTCCGGTCCGGTTGCCCGCATCGGGGTGATGGGCCCGTGGCTCAACGTCATGGATCCGACGTTCCATCTGCATCTGCGCACGGACCATATCGCCGAACTGTGGGCCGTCCGCAAACCGACGACCGACGGCCATGTGACCTCGCTCGAAGCACTCGACGCCAAGGGTGAGATGGTCATCCAGTTCTTCGGCAAGCGCAAGGAAGGCCTCGCCGAGCGGACGGAGTGGCGCTCCCTTGTCGAAAGCCTGCCCCGGCTCAACACGATCGTCGCGGCCTGAGGGACGATCATGATCACCGGTCTCGATTTCCGCCGCCTTCGCCGCTGGGAACTGGCGCTTGCCGCCTTCGCGTTCTCAGCGCCCCTGTTGCTGCCGGCACTGGCCCCCGACGGCCCCTCGTTCCTGCGCCCGGCAATGGCCGAGGACATGCAGCAACCGGATGTTTCCCGCGTCGTGTCGGTAGGCGGCGCGATCACCGAGATCATCTACGCGCTCGGCGAGGAAAGCCGCCTCGTCGGTCGGGACTCCACCAGCACCTATCCGGCAGCCGCAACGAAGCTGCCGGACGTCGGCTATATGCGACAACTGGCGCCGGAAGGCATCATCGCCGTCAATCCGACAGCAATCGTCGCGATCGAAGGCAGCGGACCGCCCGAGGCGCTCGCCGTGCTTAAGGAAGCAAAGATCCCATTCACCAGCGTTCCCGATACCTTCGACAAAAACGGCATCGTCGCGAAGATCCGGGCCGTCGGGGCTTTTCTTGGCGTGAAGGACAAGGCGGAGGCGCTCGCTCAATCCGTGGAGAAGGACCTCGATGGTGCGCTGGCGGACGCAGCCAAGCGTCCCGAAAGCGAACGCAAGCGTGTCCTCTTCATTCTCAGTACGCAGGGCGGCAAGATCCTGGCATCGGGTACCGGCACGGCCGCTGACGGCATCATCAAGCTTTCCGGCGCGGTCAATGCCGCCGCAACGTTTCCAGGTTATAAGGCGCTGACGGACGAGGCGATCATCGAAGCCAAGCCGGACGTCGTGCTGATGATGACTCGGGGCGGCGATCATTCTGCAGGTGTCGACGACCTGTTCGCCATGCCGGCACTGAGCTTGACACCAGCGGCAAAGAGCAAGGCGCTGGTCCGCGTGGACGGGCTGCATCTGCTCGGCTTCGGTCCCCGCACTGCCGGCGCCATCCGCGAACTGAACAACGCAATCTATGGAAAGAAGACCAATGCCTCGCAGTGAGGCGATGGATGGCAGCATGCGCGCGCCCGCCTTCGCCGCCAATATCGTCAGCGAATGGCGCGCCGGGAACCGCTCGGGCCTCGCGCGCCTGCTGATTGCCATACTCGCAGTCCTGGCGACCGCGACGTTCGTCACGTCGATCATGACCGGCGCCGCCGACGCCTCGCTCTCCAATGTCGTCCATTGGCTGGCCGGCACAGGAGGTGCCGATCAGTCGCTGGGCGTCCGCGACCGCATCATCATCCTCGACATCCGCCTGCCGCGTGCGGTGCTCGGTTTGCTCGTCGGTGCGGCGCTGGCCGTCTCCGGTGTGGTGATGCAGGGCCTCTTCCGCAATCCGCTCGCGGATCCTGGCCTTGTCGGCGTCTCGTCGGGCGCAAGCCTTGGCGCCGTTCTGCTGATCGTCCTCGGTTCGGGCGTGTTCGGCCCGCTCTTTGCGCTGGTCGGTTTTTACGCGCTTCCGGTCGCCGCTTTCCTCGGCGGCCTTGCCACGACTCTCCTCCTTTATCGCATCGCGACGCGCGGCGGCCAGACTTCGGTGGCGACAATGCTGCTTGCGGGCATTGCGCTTGGCGCGCTCACCGGTGCGGACACCGGCGTGCTCGTCTTCATTGCCGACGACAAGCAACTGCGCGACCTGACCTTCTGGGGCCTCGGCTCGCTTGCCGGCGCCAACTGGACGAAGATCCTCGCCGCCGGACCGATCATTTTGATGTCGCTTGCCGTGGTTCCCTTCCTGGCACGTGGCCTGAACGCAATCACGCTCGGCGAAGCGGCAGCGTTCCACATGGGTATTCCCGTCCAGCGCCTCAAGAACATCGCAATCCTCAGTGTTGCGGCCGCGACGGGCGCATCCGTTGCCGTCAGTGGCGGCATCGGTTTCGTCGGTATCGTCGTGCCCCATCTGCTGCGCCTCGTCATTGGGCCCGACCACCGCTACCTGCTGCCTGCCTCTGCGCTCCTCGGCGGCACGATGCTGATCTTCGCCGATATGGTGGCCCGGACAATCGTTTCGCCCGCCGAACTGCCGATCGGCATCATCACGGCCTTCGTCGGCGCGCCCTTCTTTCTCTGGATCCTCCTGCGCGGCCGATCGAACATGGGACTTTGAGAACGCGTCATGATCACGGTTTTTGATATTTCCATCCGCCTTGCCGGCAGGCAGGTGATCCATGGCGTCTCGTTCGATGCTGCTCCGGGCACGATGACGGCGATCGTCGGCCCGAACGGATCAGGCAAGACAACCACCTTGAAGGCGATTTCCGGCGAACTCCCGCTTGTATCGGGCAAGGTCACCATCAACGGCCATGATCTCGCCGCCCTCAGGCCATGGGAGCTTGCGCTAAAACGTGGCGTCCTGCCGCAAGCGACTGTTATTTCCTTCCCCTTCACGGTGCGAGAAATCGTGCGTCTCGGCCTTTCGGCCGGCGGCACGGGCAGTGACTCCGCCAACGACCGCATTGCCGACGATGCGCTCGAGGCGGTCGATCTGGCGGGCTTTGCCGGACGCTTCTATCAGGAGCTCTCGGGCGGCGAACAACAGCGCGTCCAGCTTGCACGTGTCCTTTGCCAGATCTCGGCGCCGGTCAGCGGTGGCGAGCCCCGCTATCTCCTGCTCGACGAGCCCGTATCGAGCCTCGACATTCGCCACCAGCTGACGATCATGCAGCTTGCGCGCCAATTCTCCCAGCGCGGAGGCGGCGTCATCGCCGTCATGCACGACCTCAATCTGACCGCGATGTTCGCAGACCAGATGGTCATGATGAGGGCCGGCCGCGTCCGCGCGAGCGGACCGCCGCGGGAGGTCCTGAACGACGAAACCGTGGAGGCCGTGTTCGGATGCCGGATGCAGGTCAACGTCACTCCGATGCGCGATATCCCCTTCGTGCTGCCACAATCGGTGACGATCTGATCGCGCCCGGACGCTTTTTCGCTATTTCCGGGAGCTATTTGCGGTAACGGCAGGATTTATCGAAACGAATCTCGCCTTCATGCGTTGTTCCGCTGAATGTCGGGCGAGGCGCTTCTTGCCCGAGGGGAACACGCGCCGGCTGTCTTGGCCGGCGTTGCAGCGAAAGGGAGCTCACATCATGGCAACAGGCCTCTTCTCGGGTTCGAGCACCAGGAAACGCAACGGCGGGCACGGCGAAACCCCGATCGAAGACCAACTCCAGGAAATTCGGGCGGACATTGCGGCACTCGTCGGACTGCTCAGCGAGCGCGGGGCGGCCGTTTCCCAAGACGCGAAAACCAAGGCAAAAGGCGCGCGTGATCGGGCCGAAGCCGATCTCGAAAATCTGCTGGCAAGCGGCGAGCAACTGCTCTCCGATTTGCGCGACCGTTATTCCGGCACGGAAAGGGAGCTCCGCAGAGCGGTGCGCGAGCATCCGATCGCAACGCTCGGCGCAGCAGCGGTGATAGGTCTCATCGCGGCAGCGCTTCTGCGCCGATAGGCATATCCACGGCGTGAACGATCTGCTGCAGGAAGGCCGCTCTTCCTGCCCCGCATGACGCAATCGGAGTAGCTCGCATGGGAACGCTCGGGGCCGCCTTGTCCGCCTTGCTCGCAGTCGACGTTGCTGCAGCCACCTCGCGCTACAGGCGCAACGTGATTTTATGGGCGACCATCGCGACCTTGCTCGGCACGGCTTATGTCTTCGCGCTGGCGGCAGTCACGCTCTTTCTCGCCGCGCGCTATTCGCCGGTGGCGGCGGTTTCGGCGATGGCCGTCGTTCTGTTCGTGACAGCATTGATCCTGATCGCGGTGATGGTGGGGCTCCGCGCCCGCGACCGGCGGCTCGCCGAAGAGCGCCGGCGCCTCGCGGCGATGCAGACGAATCTGGCGCTCGTGGCCGCGGCAGGCATCTTGCGACGGCAGCCGCTGCTCGCCGTGGCGACCGCCGTTGCGGTCGGAGCCCTGCTCGGCCTCGGCAAGGGCCGTCATCGCGATGAAAAGCGCTGATTGAGCGCGCCCGTAACGGCCTATCCCGCCGCCGCGACCACGCCTTCGCGACGACTGCATGTTTCCGTAAATCGTACCCGGTTTAAGGGAACATGCAGCACTTCAAAGCGTTAAAGCGTCCTTTGTGCGTGTGATAAGAGGCACAGCACTGTAGGCCGAACAGAATCACGGTCACAAAGGCAACCGGATGAGCGCGGTCACGCCGGCCGGCAGGTATTCGACCTTGACCGAGCTGCCGATGACCTTGTCGAGACTGCGCTCGATCAGGATCGAGCCGAAACCACGTCTTCTCGGCTCGCGGACCGGCGGGCCGCCCACCTCGGTCCAGGTCAAATGCAACACGGAGCCGCCGTCCTCTAGGACACCACGCGCGGTCAGCACGACCTTGCCCTTTGGCACCGACAGCGACCCGTATTTCAGGGCATTCGTCGCCAGCTCGTGCAGCACCAATCCTAGTCCAACCGCCTGATCGGGCCCCAGCAGAATCTCGTCCTTATGGATCTCGACCTGTTCGGCATAGTCGCTGACATAGGGACGCAACTGCTTTGATATCAGTTCCGAGAGATGGATCGTGCCCCATTCGTAGTCGGACAGCAGCCCGTGTGCGTCCGAGATGGACTGGAGCCGGCCCGCGAAAGCGGCCATGAATTCGACGGGATCGCTCGTCTGTCGAAGCGTCTGACGGGCGAGCGACTGCAGCATCGCCAAGGTATTCTTGACCCGGTGGTTCAGTTCCTTGAGCAGAAGCCGCGTCCGCTGTACCGCGGCCTGCTGATCGGTGACATCGATGGTCATGCCGAGGAAGGTCAGCGGAGCGCCCTTGCCATCGCGGTCATGAACCCTGCCGCGCCCGAGCAGCCAGCGCCCGCTGTCGCCGATGCGAAACATGCCGTCATATTCCTCGTTGGCGGTCATCGCCTGCCTGAGCTTGGAAAACGTCGCAATGCGGTCGTCGGGATGGATGGCGGCGAAGACCGTCCTGGCGCGGACCAAACGCTCGGGTGGGAGCCCGAACATACGCATCATCGCGCCGTTGCCCGCAACCGTGCCGGCGCGGATATCCCAAAGCCAACTGCCGACATTCGCTGCGTCAAGCGCCATGGCGAGGCGCTGTTCCTCGCGCGAAAGCGCCGCCTCCTTCAGGGCACGCCGGCGCGACTCGTCCTTGAGCTTGAGCAGCGATGCGGCAATACCGGCAATCCGGCGAAGCTCATCGATCAGCTTCGGCGCGACCTCCTTACGCGGCGCCACATCGAAAACACATACAGTACCGACCGCCTGCCCGTCCAGGAGAATGGAAGCGCCCGCGTAGAAACGCAGGAATGGTGCATCGGTGACCCTTGGCCGATGGCGAAACAACGGATACCTGGACGCATCAAGCACGACGAAGACGCCGTCGGGATCTGCGACCGTGTGGAGACAGAAAGATTCGTCGCAGCGCCGCCGCGTTTCGGTCGTTCCGACGGCGGCCTTGAACCATTGCCATTCACTGTCAACCAGGCTGACGAGGGCGATTGGGGCGCCGAACAGGCTTGCCGCGAGTTTCGCAAGGCCATCGAAATCGCCGTCCGGCACCGCCATGTCAGGCACGGCGGCATGGAGGACGCCAAGCCGTTCGCGGGCATCGAGCACTTGCGCCTCGGTCTTCTCGCGCATCCGGTCCAACTCCAAACTCGCGCACCCGTCGCAGCAGAACCGATCAGGGTCCACTGCATGTTTCCTTAAATCGTACCCGACTTAAGGTTAAAGACATGCAGCGGTTCAAAGTGCTACAGCGTCCATTGCGTGTCTGAAAAGACGCGCGGCGCTGTAGAAGGTTCCCGCCCTCACCGCCGTAACTGGTGCTCGGAGCAAAAAAGCAGGACCGCCGCCGACTTGCAACGGTCTGGCCTCAAGAGCGCACGAAGATCACGAAACGAATGCGCGCGAGGTAATGGGCGCCGAGGTCTCGTCAGGGCCGTAGTCGTTCTCGCCTTGCACCTGGAGAATTTCCTGGAGGCGCTGACGCGCGCGATTGACGCGGCTCTTGATGGTACCGAGCGCGCAACCGCAGATCTTCGCAGCTTCTTCGTAGGAGAAGCCTGATGCACCGACTAGGATGATCGCTTCGCGCTGGTCCGGTGGCAACTGATCCAGGGCCCGCCGGAAATCCTGGAGATCGAGCGAACCGTATTGCTCGGGATGGTGGGCGAGCGTTTCGGTGAAATGGCCGTCGCTGTCCTGGATCTCCCGACCACGCTTGCGCATCTGGCTGTAGAGCTCGTTGCGCAGGATCGTGAAGAGCCACGCCTTCATGTTCGTGCCGATCTCGAAATGGTCCTGTTTTGCCCAGGCCTTCATGATCGTGTCCTGCACGAGATCGTCTGCTCGGTCGTGGCGGCCGATCAGCGACATTGCAAAGGCGCGCAGGCTAGGAAGTGCGGCGAGCATCTCGCGCTTGAATTCTTGGTTTTCGGACGACATCCCTGCGCCTACTCCCTCCCTTGCAGAACCGATTGGCCTTGCGGAGTCGAGTGCTGTTCCGCCGCGTCCAGCTTTTCCAGCAAATCAAGAAACCGTGCCGGAATCGCCTCTTCCTGCACCGACTGATAGAGCGCCTTCAGCTTCGCTGCGATCTGTGCATTCGGATCACCGGCAGACGAGCTTGTGCCAATCGGCCGCCCTGCCCCTAAACTATATCTCATCTCGCAATCATCACCTTAGAGAGTTCGCCTCCACCATAACGCAGGAAAAAAATGAAATGTTCCAGCGCGGAACCTTTTTTTCGTCTGGGCGTTTCCGCGTCGAGACAAGAACCGAACTAATGACTGAGGGAGTCTTGCATGACACTGTCTAACCGGATCGCGCCGCTGCTGCCCTATTTGCGCCGTTATTCCCGCGCGCTGACAGGCTCGCAAACGTCGGGCGATGCTTATGTGGCCGCGGTTCTTGAGGCTCTTATCGCGGACACGACAATCTTTCCCGAAGCAAGCAACGATAGGGTCGCCCTGTTTCGCCTCTATACGTCCTTGTTCGGCTCATCCTCGGTCCTGATACCCGAGCCCGTTTCGCCTTTTGCGTGGGAACAGCGGGCATCGGTCAACCTCGCGGCGGTGTCACCGCTGGCGCGCCAAGCCTTTCTGCTCGTGTCGGTCGAAGGCTTCAGCCCCAACGAGGCTGCAGAGGTGCTTGACGTCGATGGGGACAAACTGAGCGCGCTTCTGGAGCGGGCGTCGCAGGAAATCTCCCGTCAGGTTGCGACCGATATCATGATCATTGAGGACGAACCGCTGATTGCGATCGACATCGAGCAGATGGTCAAAAGTCTCGGCCATCGCGTCACCGGCATCGCGCGGACCCGGGACGAGGCAATCGCCCTTTACAAGGAAACGAAGCCGAGCATGGTGCTCGCCGATATTCAGTTGGCCGACGGGAGTTCCGGCATTGATGCCGTGAACGAGATCCTGAAAACAGCTGCCATTCCGGTCATTTTCATCACCGCCTTCCCCGAAAGGCTGTTGACCGGCGAACGGCCCGAACCAACCTTCCTGGTCACGAAGCCCTTCAACCCGGAAATGGTCAAAGCGCTTATCAGCCAGGCACTCTTCTTCAACGAGTCGACGAAGGCGGCCGCCTGAACCGCAATCCGAAGCGACGGGCGATCGCCCGTCCTCGAACGACCATGGTCTCTTAACGCAAAACAGCCAGTGCCGAGGGAAAGGCACTGGCTGAGCTTTATCAACTCACAGAGGGGATGTGAGTTGGGCAACCGGCGGTATGCCTCCGGCGTCACATTGGGGGCGATGTGCGCCACCGTCCGGTTGTCCGCACCAACGCGCGAGGAAGAGAAAGGTTCCAAAAAAAGTAAAATCGATGAGGACGCCGGCTAGTCCATGGCCTCCAGTTCGGCCCGATGCCGGTAAAGCGTAAGAAACCGCCGATAGTCGCGATCGTAGACGCTCCGCGATGCCGCATCGGGAAGTCGTTCGTGACCGCTGGACGCCATTGCTGTCCCTGCCTCTGCGAGATCGGAATAAAGCCCGCCAGCAACAGCAGCCGTCATCGCAGTGCCGAGCAGCACGGCATCGGGCGTTTCAGGCGCGACGACGCGGCAGCCGGTCACATCACAATAAAGCTCCATCAGCAGCGGATTGCGCACATGCCCGCCGGTCACGTGCAGTGTATCGAGATTGTATCCCGCCTCTTTCATCATTTCGAGGATGTGCCGGATTCCAAGCGCGATCGCGACACAGGTACGCCAATAGAGACGGCAAAGCGCATCGAACGATGAATCGAGCGCCAGACCGCTGACGACGCCGAGCGCGTGCGGATCGGCGAGCGGCGACCGGTTGCCGTGAAAATCGGGAAGGACATGCAGCCGATCGGCGAAAGCCGGGCCATGCAGGGCGCGCAGTTGCTGCACGCGCTCGATGATCTTCATATGCGTCTCCGCGGTCGGTTCCCGCCCGCCGCCATGCACGCGCACGATATGATCGAGCAGCGCACCCGTCGCCGACTGCCCGCCTTCGACCAACCAGCACCCCGGAAGCACCGCCTCGAAATACGGTCCCCACATGCCGAAGCCGGGCTTCATCTCGCGTGAGAAGGCGACAATGCAGCTTGAGGTGCCGGCGATGAGGGCGAGTTGCCGTTCGAGATTTGCGGGCTCGGCCGCAAATCTGCCGAGCACGCCGAGCGCACCGGCATAGGCATCGATCAGCCCCGGCGCAACCCGGCATTCCGTGTCGAGGCCGAGCTCTTCCGCCGCTGCCGCGGTCAGACGCCCAACCGCACTGCCGACGGGCAGGGTTTCCTCAGGCAGCCCCCCTCGGTCGAGAAGGTCCGCGAGGCCGATCTGTTCGAGATAATCCGGCTGCCAGCCCCTCTCCTTATGCGCGAGATAATTCCATTTTGCTGTTAGCGTGCAACGCGAACGAGCCTTGCTGCCGGTCGCGCGCCAGGACATGTAGTCTGCGAGATCGAAGAAATAACCGGCCCTTTCCCATTGCCCGGGAAGGTGGCGCTTCAGCCACATCAACTTCGGCATTTCCATCTCCGGCGACATCACGCGACCGGAATGGTGAAGGACGGGATGCGCCGTCGAGGTGCAGAAATCCGCCTCCTTCAGCGCTCGGTGATCAAGCCAGACGATCGTGTCCCAGCGCGCGTCACCGGCACGATTGATTGAAAGCGGTGCGCCATCGCGGTCGCGCACGACCAGCGAGCAGGTCGCGTCGAAGCCGATCGCCGCGACATTCTTCGCGCCGACCCCGGCCTTGTCGCGCGCCGACCTGACTGCCCCGCAGACCGCCGCCCAAATGTCCTCCGAATCATGCTCGGCGTGGTTTTCTTCCGGGCGGTTCATGGCGATCGGCCTGTCCGCCCGCGCGAGAAGCTTGCCTTTCCGGTCAAAAATGCCGGCACGGGCGCTACCGGTGCCGATATCGACCGCAACGACATATTCGCGCATTAATGGATGTCTCCGTCCCGAGATCACGATGATTTAAGAGGTCAGAGCGGGATGTGGGCACGCTCTATTGCCGCGATCGTGCTCTGACTTATTGTCGGACAAACTGTATCAATTCGCCCATATCGTCAAACAGCACATCGGGATGGAGTTGAGCCAGTGCTCGGCGATGCCGGTCGTTTCGCGCGTGGCTGGCGCCCGCGAAGGCAAAAACGCGCATGCCGGCCGCTTTCGCCGCCTCGATGCCGGCCGGGCTGTCTTCCACGACGACGCAATCGGCGGACGCGTAGCCCATTTGCTCGCTCGCGTAGAGGAAGAGGTCGGGCGCCGGCTTGCCGTGCGCGACCATGCTGGCGCTGAAGATGTGCGGCTCGAAGAGATCGATCAGTCCTGTCACCGTCAGCGAAAGGCGAATGCGCTCGGGCTGGCTCGACGACGCCACACAGCAGGCCCCGTCGAGTTGTTCGACCGCCCGGCGAATGCCGTCAACGGGCTTCAGTTCCTCGCGAAAGCGTGCATAAAGGCGCGTCCGCATGCCTTCGAGAAAAGCGTCGTCGGTCGCAAGGCCATGTTCGTCATGAAGGATGGCGGACATGCTCTTAAGGCTGCGGCCGAGGAAGCGTTCGCTCGCCTCGGCCGTTGTCATCGATACTCCGGCCGCATCCAGGGCCTCGACAAGAACGGCAAGTGAGATCGGTTCGCTGTCGACCAGGACGCCGTCGCAGTCGAAGATCACCAGCCTGGAGGCGCCGCCCGCCATCGCTATCCCTCGAGTTTGTCGTCCAGATAGAGCTGGAGCGTTGCGCGCGTACCCTTTTCCCAGAGTGTTTTCAGTGCATGTCCGAAGCGCCGCCGGAAGAGATCGGACCCGGCGACGTCACCGAAAATGTCGGAAAGGGCGAGGAAGGCCATCGGATCTTCCTTCGCTGCAAGGGCGGCGCTGTGCAGGCGGTCGGCGCTGGCATCGTTGAAGACGATATCCTTGCCGCTGTCCGATTTACCGGCGAAATAGCGGCACCAGAGGGCAGAGACCAGCGACAGCCCGACCACATCTTCGCCGCGGCGCAGGCGATCGGCGGTTGACGGCAGGATGAATTTCGGCTGGCGGTTCGAACCGTCCTGAGCCAGCCGCGGAATGGTGTCGCCGATCTTCGGATTGGCGAAGCGCGTCTCGATGAGCCTGTAGTAGTCCTTGAGGTCCGTATCCGGGACCGGCGGAATGACGGGGATGATTTCGTCGTGTTCGAGCTTCGCCAGGAAGCCGCGGATCAACGGCTCTTCCATGGCCTCGTGGACGAAATGGATATCGAGCAATGCCGCCGGATAGGCGATTGCGGCGTGGCCGCCGTTTAGGATGCGGATCTTCATGTGCTCATAAGGAGCGACGTCGGGGACGAACTGGACACCGACCTTTTCAAGCGACGGGCGGCCTTGCGGGAAATGATCCTCCAGCACCCATTGCTTGAACTCTTCGCAAAAGACCGGCCAGGCATCGTCGATGCCGTATTCCGAGGCAACGAAACCGATTTCCCGGGCGCCAGTCGCGGGCGTGATGCGGTCGACCATGCCGTTCGGAAAGGCGACGTTTGCATCGATCCAGTCTGCGAAGGCGGGATCCGAGAGGCGCGCGAGGCCGGCAACGGCTGCATGCGTCACCTCGCCATTGCCAGGGATATTGTCGCAGGACATGACGGTGAAGGGCGGTATGCCCCTCGCTCTGCGCTCGGCGAGCCCCGCCAGGATAAGACCGAAGACTGTCTTCGGAGACTTCGGATTACGCGCGTCCTCTACGATTGCCGGGTGCGAAGGATTGAAGACGCCGGACGCGGGATCGATGAAATAGCCGCCTTCGGTGATCGTCAACGATACGATGCGAATGGACGGGCTTGCGAGCTGCGCCACGATTGCAGGCGTATCACCGGGCTTGAGATAGGCGATCATCGCCCCGGTGACATGAGCGCCCGTGCGGTTGTTGTCCTGCTCGACCACTGTCGTCAGCAAATCCTGCGCTTCGAGCTTGGCCCGCATGACCTCGTCCGACGGCAACACCCCAGCCCCGATGATCGCCCAGTCGCGGTCGAGCCCGAGATTGAAAAGATCATCGAGATAGACGGCCTGGTGGGCGCGATGAAAGTTACCGACGCCGAAATGGACGATGCCGGCGCGAAGGTCGTGCCGACCATATTTCGGAACACCAGCCTTGGCCTTGGCTGCGTCGAGTGTGGCAAGGGAGAGTTTGGTCGTCATCCTATCGTTCCTTTCGAGGACTCGTGGTGCAACGAGGCCTCAGCTCATCCAGTTGCCACCATCGACGTTGTAGGTCTGGGCGACGACGTAGTCGCTCTCCGACGAGGCCAGGAAAATCGCCATCCCGGTGAGATCCTCGGCAGTGCCCATCCGTCCGTACGGCACCTCCTCGCCAACCAGACGCTTCTTTTCGCCGAGCGGACGGTTCTCGTGCTTGGCAAAGAGCGCATCGACGCCATCCCAGTGTTCGCCGTCGACGACGCCCGGAGCGATCGCGTTCACGTTGATGCGATGTTTGATGAGATTGAGCCCGGCCGACTGCGTCAGGCTGATGACGGCCGCCTTGGTGGCGCAATAGACGGCGACCAGTGCCTCGCCGCGGCGACCCGCCTGGCTCGCCATGTTGATGATCTTGCCGCCGCGCCCCTGCGCGATCATCTGCCTGGCTACCGCCTGCAGGGTGAAGAGCGTGCCGGCGACATTGATCGAGAACAGTTTTTCGTAGCTTTCCCGAGTGATCTCGACGATCGGCGCCAGATCGAAGAGAGCGGCATTGTTGATCAGGATATCCAAGCCGCCCGCATGCTCGACAACGGCAGCGATCGCCGCATCGATCGATTCCTGCCGGGTCACATCCATCTGCACGGCATAGGCCGCCGGTCCGATTTCCGCAGCCGTCTGCTTCGCCCGGTCGATATTGATGTCGGCGATCGCGACGGTGGCCCCCTCGCGCACATAGGCCTCGGCGAAGGCACGCCCGATACCCCGCGCAGATCCGGTGATCAGCGCGCTTTTCCCTTCAAGACGTTTCATCGAATTGCCAATCCCTGTTCGTCAAACTTGTGCAGGCGCTGGACGTCCGGCGTCAGGTAAACCTGATCTCCGTGGGTTACCCCGAAGTCGCCGCTTACGCGCGCCGTCAATGTGCCGATGGTATCGGCTTTCACGTGCAGGAAGGTGTCGGAGCCGAGATGCTCGGCCACCCCGACGGTGCCCCGCCACGTTCCCTGATCCTTGGAAAGCGCCAGATGCTCGGGGCGGATGCCGATTGTGTGGGCCTGGTAGGCGGCTGCCGGCGCCCCGGAAATGAAATTCATCTTCGGCGACCCGATGAAGCCGGCAACAAAAAGATTGTCCGGCTTGTGGTAGAGCTCGAGCGGCGAGCCCACCTGCTCGATGCGTCCGCGATTGAGCACCACGATCTTGTCGGCCATGGTCATGGCCTCCACCTGGTCGTGGGTGACATAGATCATCGTGGTCTTCAGTTGCTGGTGAAGCTGGCTGATCTCGAGCCGCATGTTGACGCGCAGCGCTGCATCGAGGTTCGAAAGCGGCTCGTCGAACAGGAAGGCCTCCGGCTGCCGGACGATCGCCCGGCCGATCGCCACGCGCTGGCGCTGACCACCGGAGAGCTGGCGTGGCTTGCGGTCGAGATAATCGGTGAGGTTCAGCACCCGGGCGGCGTCCGCCACCTTCTTGTCAATCACCGCCTTGTCTTCCCCCGCCATCTTCAGGGGAAAGGCGATGTTGGAACGCACGCTCATATGCGGATAGAGCGCATAGGACTGGAACACCATCGAGAGGCCGCGTTTTGCCGGCGGCAGCTCTGTCGCTTTCTTACCGTCGATGACGATCTCGCCGTCGCTGACATCCTCCAGGCCCGCAATCAGTCTGAGCAGCGTGGACTTGCCGCAGCCGGACGGTCCGACGAAGACGACGAATTCACCGTGATGGATGTCGAGGTCGATCGAAGGGATGACGGCGTGGGAGCCGAAAACTTTCGATACGTTCTTGAGTGTGATGCTTCCCATGGTCGTATCCTTATTTGACCGCGCCGAAGGTCAGGCCGCGTACAAGCTGCTTCTGCGAGAACCAGCCGAGAATGAGGATGGGGGCGATCGCCATCGTGGAGGCGGCCGAAAGCTTCGCGTAAAAGAGACCTTCCGGGCTCGAATAGGAAGCGATGAAGGCGGTCAGCGGTGCTGCCTTCGCCGCGGTCAGATTCAAGGTCCAGAACGCCTCGTTCCAGGCGAGAATGATGTTGAGGAGAAGCGTCGATGCGATGCCGGGGATCGCCATCGGCGTCAGCACGTAGATGATCTCCTTGGAGAGCGAGGCGCCGTCCATGCGCGCCGCTTCCAGGATCTCGCCCGGAATTTCCTTGAAGTAGGTATAGAGCATCCAGATGATGATCGGCAGGTTGATCAGCGTTAGGACGATCACCAGGCCGATGCGGGTATCGAGGAGCCCCGAGTTGCGGTACATCAGATACATCGGCACCAGCACGCCGACGGGCGGCATCATCTTCGTGGACAGCATCCACATCAGCACGTCCTTGGTCCGTTTCGTCGGGGCGAAGGCCATGGCCCAGGCCGACGGAATGGCGATGATGAGGCCGATCAGCGTCGAGCCGAAAGAGATGACTACCGAGTTCATGAAGTGCTTGAAGTAATTCGACCGGCTCTGCACTTCGAAGTAGTTCTCGGTCGTCCAATCGAAGAAGAGGAATGCAGGCGGCGAGGCGATCGCTTGCGCCTCCGTCTTGAAGCTCGTCAGGAACGTCCAGAGGATCGGGAAGAAGATCAGGATGCCTATCGTCCAGGCGACGACGGTGACAACCACCTTGCGTTGGGTCGAAACATTACGTGCCATGGGTCTCAAGCCTCCAGCGTCTTGCCGATCATGCGCATCAGGAAGAATGCGACGATATTGGCGAGGATGACCGCGATGATGCCGCCGGCGGATGCGCCGCCCACGTCGAACTGCAGGAGAGCCTGCGCATAGACGAGGAAGGTGAGATTCGTGCTCTGCGTGCCGGGGCCACCGTTGGTGGTAACGAGAATTTCGGCAAAGACGGACAGCAGGAAGATTGTCTGGATCAGGATCACCACGGTGATTGCGCGCGAAAGATGCGGCAGCACCAGATAGAAGAAGCGGCTCCAGGCGCCGGCGCCATCCATCTGCGCGGCCTCCTTCTGCTCCTCGTCGAGCGACTGCAGCGCCGTCAGCAGGATAAGCGTCGCAAAGGGCAGCCATTGCCACGCGACGATCAGGATGATCGAGAAGAGTGGCGCATTCGCGAGGAAGTCGAAGGGCTGCAGGCCGACGAGTTTGGCGAGCCAGGCGAAGAGCCCGTTCACCGGGTTCATGAACATGTTCTTCCAGACGAGTGCCGCAACGGTCGGCATGATCAGGAACGGCGCGATCACCAGGATGCGAACGATCCCCTGCCCGAACATCGGCTGGTCGAGAAGAAGCGCGAGCGCGATGCCGCCAACCACGGTGATGAACAGCACGCCGAGGACGATCGCGAGCGTGTTGAAGATCGCCTGGAAGAACGCCGGATCGGTCACAAAGTAGATGTAGTTGGAGAGCCCTGCGAACTCCTCCATTCCGGGCATCAGCAGATTATAGCGCAGAAGCGAGAAATAGATGGTCATGGCCAGCGGAATGATCATCCAGGCCAGAAGCAGGAGCACCGAGGGCGCGATCATTAGCCGCGCAGAGGAGCGGGTATGCAAGGTCGCCATGGCGTCCTCCCGTAATTGTCAACGCTGTCCACGAAGGCGGGGCGCGGTTTACCGCGCATGCCGGACGCGCCGTGACCGATCTAAAAAGTCAGAGCGGGAAGCGGAAAACCCGTTCCGCTTTTCCCCATCCCGCCCTGAGAGTTGCCGGGACACCAGCCGTTTCCAGCCAGCGCCCCGGCCCTTGGGAGCCTTATTTGATGTAACCGGCCTTCGTCATTTCGCGGGTCGACAGTTGCTGCGCGCTGGCAAGCGCCTGATCCACGCTCATCTGGCCGGCAAGTGCTGCCGAGAACACCTGGCCGACGGCGGTGCCGAGGCCCTGGAATTCAGGGATCGCGACGAACTGTACGCCGACATAGGGCACCGGCTTGACCGCCGGGTTCTTCGGGTCGGCGGCGTTGATCGAATCGAGCGTCATTTTCGCGAATGGCGCCGCCTTCTGGTATTCCGGGTTCTCGTAGAGAGAGGTGCGGGTACCGGGCGGAACGTTTGCCCAGCCTTCCTTCTCGGCGACGAGCTTCAGATAGTCCTTGCCGGTCGCCCAGGCGATGAACTTCTCTGCCGCCTCCGTCTTCTGCGAGCCTGCGGGGATGGCGAGGTTCCACGCCCAGAGCCAGTTGCCGCGTTTGCCAAGGCCGGTATCGGGCGCGAGCGCGAACCCGACCTTGTCGGCAACCGTGGATTCCTTCGGGTTGGTCACGAAGGATGCGGCGACCGTTGCGTCGATCCACATAGCGCATTTGCCGGTCTGGAAGAGTGACAGGTTTTCGTTAAAACCATTCGAGGAGGCACCGGGCGGGCCGGCGTCATTCATCAGCTTGACATAGAAGTCCAGCGTATTCTTCCATTCGGGCTGATCGAACTGCGGCTGCCATTTCTCGTCGAACCAGCGGGCGCCGAAAGCATTCGCCGTTGCTGTCAGGAAGGCCATGTTCTCGCCCCAGCCGGCCTTGCCGCGCAGGCAGATGCCATACACTTCACTGTTCTTGTCGGTGATCTTGCGGGCGGCGTCCGCGATGAAATCCCAGGTCGGGGCATCGGGCATGGTGAGGCCGGCCTTCTCGAAGAGGTCCTTGCGATACATCACCATCGAGCTTTCGCCGTAGAACGGTGCGGCATAGAGCTTGCCGTCAATCGTCAGGCCGCTGCGGATCGCCGGCAGCAGGTCATCGACGTCGTAATCGGCGCCAAGGTTGTCGAGCGGCAGCAGCCAGCCCTGCTTGGCCCAGATCGGCACTTCGTAGGTGCCGATCGTCATGATGTCGTACTGGCCGCCCTTCGTCGCGATATCGGTCGTTACGCGCTGGCGCAGCACGTTTTCCTCGAGCGTTACCCACTCGAGCTGAATATCCGGATTTTTCGAGGTGAAATCCTCCGTCAGCTTCTGCATCCGGATCATGTCGCCATTGTTCACGGTCGCAATGGTCAGGGTTTCTGCTTGGGCCAGACCCGCCAGAGCGACTGCCGAGCACGTGCCCAGCAGGAAAGTTCTCAAATTCATCGACTTCCTCCCAGAAGAAAATGAGCATTTGCCTTGCTCATGGGCAATTACTCACCCCTTGGCGCAAAATGTCAATGCGCATTCGTTGCTGCGACGCACCCGGAACCGTTAATGGGCTGTTTTAGCTATGGATTTTTTCAAGCGCGGCGGACAGAATGCCCCTCCGCAAGCTCGGGCTGCCGCTCTCGAAACTCGGTGTCACCTGAGTTTATCTCGCCTGAATCACGCGCCGAGCAGAAAGTCGGCAGTGGTCTCGTCGGTGATAAGGCCGTTGATGATGCGGCCCTTGAGCGCTGCGCGGAGCGCCTCGTATTTGCGCCTGCCCTTGGCAATGCCTATGACCGAAGCCCGATCGCGCGGGGGAAGCGGAATGGAAGCGACACGCTCGTTGATGCTGCCCGTCAGCAGATCACCCCCGTGATCGAACATCCAGCCGCAAATTTCCCCTGCGGCACCGGCGGCCGTCAACTGCGCCATTTCCTCGCGCGCCAGGAAGCCATCCTCGCAAAGCGGTGCGTCCGGCCCGAGTTCGCCCACGCCGACAAAGGCGGCATTGGCTTCCGCGCCGAGCTTGAGCGCGAGCTTGACGAGACTCTGGTTGTGAAGGACCTCGCGCTCCTCGGGCGACGAAACGAGCACCGGCAGCGGCATCGGGAAATGGCGCGCCTTGATCGTGTCCGCCATGCTGAAGATGACGTTGTAATAGGCGGCCGAGCCATCGAGCCTGATGTTGCCGGTCAGCGAGACGATGCGATGCTGCGGGCACTCCATCGAGGGCAACTGGTCGATCGTCGCCTTCAGCGTGCGCCCCGTGCCGATCGCCAGAACCACCGGGTCCGTCGATTTCAGCCAGCGTTCGATCTCGACCGCGCCGGCTTCGGCGATGCCGACCGTCGTCGAACTCGAACCCGGATCGCTCGGCACGACATCGACGTGCTTCAGCGCATATTTTTCCTTGAGCCGGGCGGCCGTCTCGAGGCAGGCAGCAATCGGATGATCGAGCCGAACCTTGATCAGCCGCTCGGCCATGGCCAGGGAAACGAGGCGCTGGGCCGACTGCCGCGAGATGCCCATGATCGAGGCAATCTCGTCCTGCGTCCGGCCGGCGACATAGTATAGCCAGCCAGCCCGGGCAGCATCGTCCAGCCTGTTATTGGTCTCCGGCCTGCGCGCCATGCGATTATCTCCTTCCCCCTTGATTTGCTGCCACTATTTGCCCTGCCCTGTCAAACAAACGTGCAGAGCGAATAGGATGCGTGAATAGAAAGCCCCGGTTCTCAGGGTGTCCGGCAAGTTTCCGAAGTAAACTTTTACCGTTTGATAAAAAAATAAAGCGTGTTACCGTTCCCTCATCCTGAGAAAACATTGGGAGCCAAAAATGGGAACGACGCAATCTGGGATCTTTGGCGGCCGACTGCCGCTCAAGGAATACGAAGCCAATTTCTCCGACCTTCATCCACCGCTCGACAAACACGAGGCTCTGGTCGCTTCCGACCGCTGTTACTTCTGTCACGATGCGCCGTGCATGACGGCCTGTCCCACCTCGATCGATATCCCGTTGTTCATCCGACAGATTGCAACGAGCAATCCGATCGGTTCGGCGAAGACGATTTTCGACCAGAACATTCTCGGCGGCATGTGCGCCCGCGTCTGTCCCACCGAAACGCTTTGCGAACAAGCCTGCGTCCGCAACACGGCGGAGGAGCGGCCGGTGGAGATCGGCAGGCTGCAGCGTTACGCGACCGACATCGCGATGAAGGAGAACAAGCAGTTCTACACGCGGGCCGCTTCGTCCGGTCGAAAGGTAGCGGTGGTCGGTGCCGGACCCGCGGGGCTCGCCTGCGCCCACCGGCTCGCGGTCAACGGCCACGACGTGGTGGTCTACGATGCGCGCGAGAAATCCGGCGGACTCAATGAATACGGCATCGCCGCCTACAAGTCGGTGGACGACTTCGCCCAGAAGGAGGTCGATTACGTCCTTTCGATCGGCGGTATCGAGGTGCGCCAGGGCCAGGCAATCGGCCGCGATTTCTCGCTTGCCGACCTGACCGAGCAATATGACGCCGTCTTCCTCGGCCTCGGCCTTGCCGGCGTCAACGCGCTCCGGATCGGAGACGAGAGTGCCGAAGGCGTCCAGGACGCCGTCGATTTCATCGCCGCACTCCGCCAGTCGAAGACCAAGGCGGACATCCCGGTCGGCCGGCGAGTCGTGGTGCTCGGCGGCGGTATGACCGCAATCGACGCGGCCGTCCAGTCGAAGCTCCTCGGCGCCGAGGAAGTGACGATCTGCTACCGCCGCGGCAAGGAGCACATGAACGCCTCCGAGTTCGAGCAGGATCTGGCAACCTCCAAAGGCGTCACCATTCGCCACTGGCTGCAGCCGAAGCGCATCGCGCTGAAGGACGGCAAGGTCGCCGGCATCGAGCTCGACTACACGACGCTCGATAACGGCAAGCTGACGACGACCGGCGAAACGGGTATCATCGCCGCCGACCAGATCTTCAAGGCCATCGGCCAGACTTTCGAGGCATCAGGTCTCGGCGCGCTTCAGATGGAGGGCGGACGCATCGTCACCGATGCCGAAGGCCGCACCTCGCTCGATAAGGTCTGGGCGGGCGGCGACTGCGTTCTCGGCGGCGAGGATCTGACGGTTTCCGCCGTCGCCATGGGGCGTGACGCCGCCGAATCGATCAACCGGGCCTTCGCCGCGGCTCAGCCGCTGGCGAGCGCCGTCGCGTAACAAGCGGAACAGGATCGAGAGGAAGAGAACAATGGCTGATCTTCGCAACAATTTCGTCGGCATCAAATCTCCGAACCCGTTCTGGCTCGCCTCGGCGCCGCCGACGGACAAGGCCTACAACGTCGAGCGGGCCTTCAAGGCCGGCTGGGGTGGCGTCGTCTGGAAGACGCTTGGCGAGGAAGGACCGCCCGTTGTCAACGTCAACGGGCCGCGCTACGGCGCGATCTGGGGCGCCGACCGGCGCCTACTGGGCTTGAACAACATCGAGCTCATCACCGACCGCGACCTATACGTGAACCTGCGCGAGATGAAGCAGGTGAAGATGAACTGGCCCGACCGGGCGCTGATCGCATCGATCATGGTGCCCTGTGAAGAGAACGCGTGGAAAGCGATCCTGCCACTGGTCGAGGAGACCGGGGCCGACGGCATAGAACTCAACTTCGGCTGTCCGCACGGCATGTCCGAGCGCGGCATGGGCTCGGCAGTCGGCCAGGTGCCGGAATATATCGAGATGGTCGTGCGCTGGTGCAAACAGTACACCCGCATGCCGGTGATCACCAAGCTGACGCCGAACATCACCGACATCCGCAAGCCCGCCCGCGCGGCCAAGGCCGGCGGCACCGACGCCGTGTCGCTGATCAACACGATCAACTCGATCACTTCGGTCAACCTCGACACGTTCTCGCCGGAGCCCTCGATCGACGGCCGGGGCAGCCACGGCGGCTATTGCGGGCCGGCGGTGAAGCCGATCGCGCTCAACATGGTCGCCGAAATCGCGCGCGATCCGGAGACCCACGGATTGCCGATTTCGGGCATCGGCGGCATCACCACCTGGCGCGACGCGGCCGAATTCCTGGCGCTCGGCGCCGGCAATGTCCAGGTCTGCACGGCGGCGATGACCTACGGCTTCAAGATCGTCCAGGAAATGATCTCCGGCCTCTCCGACTGGATGGACGCCAAGGGCCACCGCACGCTCGACGACATCTGCGGTCGGGCCGTGCCCAACGTCACCGACTGGCAGTATCTCAATCTCAACTACGTCGCCAAGGCGAAGATCGACCAGGATGCCTGCATCAAATGCGGTCGCTGTCACATCGCCTGCGAGGATACCTCGCACCAGGCGATCACCCAGTTCGTCAACGGCGTGCGCCATTTCGAGGTGATCGAGGAGGAATGCGTCGGCTGCAATCTCTGCGTCAACGTCTGCCCCGTCTCGAACTGCATCACGATGGAGCCGCTCGCGGTCGGCACTGTCGACAAACGCACCGGCAAGCCCGTTGATCCGAACTACGCCAACTGGACGACCCATCCGAACAACCCGATGGCACGGCAAGCCGCCGAGTGACATAAGGGTCGGTAACCTCAGAAGGCCGCCGGGAGAGAATACCGGCGGTCTTCGTATTCCTGGCATGTCAGAACTCGATCACCAGCTTTCCGAACGGGCCGCGATCGAGATGCGCCAGCGCCTCTCGGAACTCCGCGAAGGTGTATCGCTTGTCGATAACCGGCTTCAGGCGCAAGCGGTCGACCGCGCCGACGAAATCCTCAAGCGCCCGGCGATGTCCGACGCTGATGCCCTGCAGCACCGGGGATTTCAAAAGCAGCGGCGCCGCCGGCCCCGAAATTTCGAAGCCCTCCAACACGCCGATCACGGAAATGCGCCCGTCCGCGGCAACGGCTCTCAGCGACTGGCCAAGGCCGGCACCGCCGGCAATTTCCAGAATGTGGTCGGCGCCATGGTCTGCGGTCAGCTCATAGACCCGCTCGACCCAGTCCTCCGATTTGCGATTGATGCTGTGGTCGGCGCCTAGTGCCAACGCGCGCGAGAGTTTCTCTTTGCTCCCCGACGTGACGATCACCTCCGCGCCGTTCGCCTTGGCGATCTGCAGGCCGAAGAGAGCTACACCGCCTGTTCCCTGGACGACGACGCGATCGCCGGGCCTGACACGACCCTTCTCCACCAGCGCGAACCATGCGGTGAGGCCGGCGCATGGCAGCGTGCTCGCCTGGGCGGTGTCAAGGCTCTTCGGCGCGGCGACGAACCATCCTTCGGGGAACGCGACATATTCCGACATGACGCCCGGATGCACGCCGCCGAGTGTCGCGTAGGAAGGCGCCCTGCCGCTTCCCGGCCGTAGACCGTCGAGCCAGCCGGGGTGGAAGGTCGAGATGACGCGGTCGCCTGGTCTGAAACGCGTCACGCCTTTGCCCACGTCTTCGACGACGCCGCTCATGTCCGAAGCCGGCACGAAGGGGAAGGCGAGATCCAGCCCCATGCCGGTTTCAAGCATCAGCTTGTCGCGATAATTGAGCGACACGGCCGTCGTCCTGACAAGCACGTCGTGGTCACCGATATCCGGCACGGGACGTTCGGCGATCTTGAGATTTTGCGGGCCGATTGCGTCGATGCTCCATTCCCTCATCCATTTCGTCATGATCATTCCTTTTACGTGGATAGTGATGGCGCGAGCATAGTGTTGAAATCAAATCGCCAGTTGCGATAAGATTTCCCGTATTGGTTCTCAAATGGATACAAACTCATGGAGAGGCTGAACGGTATTTCCGTCTTCGTGGAGGTCGCCGATGCCGGCGGTTTCTCCGCCGCCGCTGAGCGGCTGAACCTTTCCCGCTCGGCCGTGGGCAAGACGATCGCGCGGCTCGAGCAGCGGCTCGGCGTGCGGCTCTTTCATCGCACCACCCGGACACAAAGCCTGACCGACGAGGGCCAGCTCTTCTACCGGAGCTGCCTGAAGGCGCTTGATGAGGTCCGGGGCGCCGAGGCCTTACTTGAATCCGGCAAGCAGGAAATTCGCGGTCGCTTGCGTATTTCGATGCCTGTTCTCTTCGGCCGCCAATGCGTGGCACCGCTGCTGCACGAGTTGGTGCGCGCGCATCCGCATCTGGAGCTCGATCTTTCCTTCAACGACCGCGTCGTCGATCTTTTCGATGAGGGCTTCGATCTCGCTGTCCGCAACGGTTCCGCCGGCACTGACCCGAGCCTCATGGCACGGGCGATCGCCGATCAGCGCATGACTGTCTGCGCCGCGCCCGCCTATCTCGAAGCACATGGCACACCGACAAGCCTTGACGACCTCACCAGCCACGATGCCGTTCTCTACGCGCGGAGCGGATACCAGCGCCCTTGGTCCTTTCCCATCAACGGGAACATGACCGAAGACGTGACGCCGAAGACCCGTTTGCGGCTGGATGATCTTGCCGCCATCGCCGCTGCCGCGGCCGATGGCCTTGGTCTTGCCTGGCTGCCTTGCTGGCTGGTGCGCGAGCGCGTGCAGCGCGGCGAGCTCGTGCGGGTGCTCACGGACCGACCCGGGCAAATCTTCAAGGCTTACGCGGTCTGGCCGCAAACACGGCTTATGCTGCCAAAACTCCGGGTGGTGATCGACAAACTCGCCGAGCGGCTGCCGCGCATCATGGAATAACATAAGTGCACGCGATCCGGCCGAAGCCAGTGGGCCGGCGCTGTCGAGCCGATCGAATGATGCTGGCAATGCGGTCACGAAAACGAAACTGTTTGTGTCAAAAACGTAAGTTGTCGGTATCCGCGATCTGGTTAATAAGGAACGGAATCAGCAATGGCTGGCCAGAGCCGGCAAATACCGGGCAGAGTGCTTGACGATCTTTTCCATCAGCGCACGCAAGAAGATACACCTGATCTCGGGGGCCGTGCTCGGCACATTCATCCTCTGCCATTTCTTCAACCATTCGCTCGGCCTGATCTCCATCGACGCCATGGAATCCGGAAGGCGGACATTCAATCTCCTTTGGCACAGCGTGCCTGGGACAATATTGCTCTACGGCGCATTGCTCCTGCATTTCATGATGGCGCTCGAAAGCCTCTACCGGCGCCAGACGCTGCGCATGCCTGCCGGCGAGGCGTTCAAAATCGTCTTCGGCCTCAGCTTGCCTTTCGTGTTGATGGCGCATGTGGTCGCCGCGCGGATCGAACCGCTCTTCACCGGGATCGAAGCCAATTATCCCGACGTTCTGCGATTGCTTTGGGCGAGCCCCATCAACACCGGCCGGCAGACGGCGGCGCTTCTGCTTGCCTGGAGCCATGGATGTCTCGGCGCCTGGTTCTGGATGCGCGGTCGAGCCTGGTTTCCGCGTTATGAGATCCTGCTTTACACGATTGCGCTGCTCGTCCCGATCTTCGCGCTGCTCGGCTTCGTCAACGGTGCGCGGTCGCTTGAGCGCGTCTATGCGGAACATGGGGGTTATGGCGACACGGCTTACGCCAGTCAGAAGCCGCGGTTCGATCCGGCGCTCATGGAAAACATCCGCCTGGCGCTCTACGCCGGTTTCGGCGGCCTGATCGCCGGCACTTTCGCCCTTCGCGCGCTTCCGACGCGGGGGCGAATTCGCGTCCGTTACCCCGACGGCCGTATCGCGGCGGTCAGCCTTGGTTTCAGCGTGCTGGAGGCAAGCCGTGCCGCCGGCATTCCCCACGTCTCCGTCTGCGGCGGCCGTGGCCGCTGCTCGACATGCCGGGTCCGCGTGATTCAGGGGCTGGAGGGCCAGCCAGCGCCGGAGACCGCGGAGCGCTCGACATTGGCCCGAATTGGCGCGCCGGACAATGTGCGTCTCGCCTGCCAGTTCCGGCCGGTTCACAGCGTGACCGTCGTCCCCATTCTCGATACCGACAGCCTCGGAATAAAAAAGCAATTCGCCCAGCAAGACGGCGAGGGTCGCGAGCGTCGGATCGCCGTGCTCTTTTGCGATCTGCGTGATTTCACTCGCATCGCCGAGCACAAACTGCCTTTCGACACGGTGTTCCTGCTCAACCGCTACTTCGAGATGGTCGGCGAAGCCGTTGAAAGCTCGGGCGGCGTGATCGACAAGTTTATCGGCGACGGCGCGCTCGCGATCTTCGGGTTGAAGGTCCCATTCCAGGAAGCATGCCTTCAGTCACTCGCCGCCGCCGTCCGATTGTCCAAAGGCATCCAGGCGCTCAATCAGACATTTCATGGAGAGCTCGAACAGCCGCTGCGACTGGCAATCGGCCTGCACGCAGGCCCGGCGATCATTGGGGAGATGGGCTATGGCCGGGCGACTTCGCTGACCGCGGTCGGCGACACGATCAACACCGCAAGCCGGCTCGAGGGGCTCGCGAAGGAGCATGATGCCGAACTTGCAGTTTCGGTCGAACTCGTCCGCCGCGCCGGTCTCGATCTCGACGGCAACATGCGGCTCGACATCGGCCTGCGCGGCCGGCAGGCGAAACTCGAGACCTGGATCGTCGACAGCGCCGATCACATCGCCGACGTCTTGCCGGCACCGGCTTAGCAGGGAACCTGCGGGGCGCCCGTGGGGGCCTAGGATGCCGGTTGCTCGCGGACCTGCAGACCGTCGACGAACAGCCGCTCAAGGAAGCGTGCGGCATCCTCGAAGCGCCCGTCGCCGGCATTTTCCTGGCCGAGCACGGCACGCACCTGCACATCGAAATCGGCATAGTGCTGCGTCGTCGACCAGATTGCGAAAATCAGGTGATAGGGATCGCACTTGGCGATCTTGCCGGCCTTTGCCCACGCGCGGATGACCTCGGCCTTCTCGTCGACGAGCTCTTTCAGCGGGCCTTTCAGCTCATCCTCGATATGGGGCGCGCCCTGCAGCACCTCATTGGCGAACAGCCGGCTTTCGCGCGGGAAATCGCGCGCCATCTCCAGCTTCCGCCGGATGTAGCTGCGGATCTCGGCGACCGGGTTTCCCTCGGCATTGAACTCGCGGAGTGGATCGAGCCAGGTGTCGAGCACGCGGTCGATCAGCGCCCGGTGCATCGCCTCCTTGGTGCGGAAATAATAGAGCAGATTGGGTTTCGACATGCCTGCCACTTCGGCGATCTGATCGATGGTCGAGCCGCGAAAGCCATGGGCCGAAAAGACCTCCAGCGCCGCCTCGAGGATCTGCTCCTCCTTCTCCTCCTGGATACGTGTACGCCTCTGGGTTTTGGCCGCTCTCGGAAGTACCATCTTGCCCCCTGCTCGCTCCCTGCGCACAATGACACGCGAGCGCCGTGTATTCTGTCAGACGCACAAAATCGCCGCAGCACCTCGAATTGCCCAAAATTCGGACGCGCCATTTTTTTGGGCAACTCCGATTTTTTGTTTTTCCGGCTTGAGTGCCGCCACGGAAGTTGTAATGTTTACCAACCGGTCAAATTATCAGTCAGTTTGCCAACAAAGGCAACGGCTGATCGAAAGGCACCAGAACAAAGCCTGGATTTGACCGGCGGGAACATGAGGGCTGCACCGCAAGGGGCAAACCGAAAAACGAGGAGAACGCCATGGCAGCACCTGGCGAGAACATGCGCGTCAACGCTGACCGCCTGTGGGATTCGTTGATGGATATGGCAAAGATCGGCCCCGGCGTCGCCGGCGGCAACAATCGCCAGACATTGACGGACGAAGACGGCGAGGGTCGTCGGCTTTTCCAGTCCTGGTGCGAGGCGGCTGGCCTTACCATGGGTGTCGACAAGATGGGCACCATGTTTTTCACCCGCCCCGGCACCGACCCGGACGCACTGCCCGTGCACATCGGCTCCCATCTCGACACGCAACCGACGGGCGGCAAGTTCGACGGCGTCCTCGGTGTCCTGAGCGGCCTTGAGGTCGTGCGCACGATGAACGATCTCGGCATTCGCACGAAGCACCCTATCGTGGTGACGAACTGGACCAATGAAGAGGGCGCGCGTTTCGCGCCTGCGATGATTGCCTCCGGCGTCTTTGCCGGTGCTCTTACGCTTGATTATGCCTACGCCCGCAAGGATCCGGAGGGAAAGTCGTTCGGCGACGAGTTGAAGCGCATCGGCTGGCTCGGCGACGAGGAGGTGGGTGCGCGCAAGATGCACGCCTATTTCGAATATCACATCGAACAGGGGCCGATCCTGGAAGCCGAGAGCAAGCAGATCGGCGTCGTCACGCACTGTCAGGGCCTGTGGTGGCTGGAAGTCACTCTCACCGGCCGGGAAGCGCACACCGGATCGACGCCGATGAACATGCGGCTCAATGCCGGCCTTGCCATGGCGCAGATCTTCGAGATGGTCCAGAACGTTGCCATGGAAAACCAGCCCGGCGCCGTCGGCGGTGTCGGCCAGGTGTTCTTCTCGCCCAATTCACGCAACGTGCTGCCCGGCAAGGTCGTCTTCACCATCGACATCCGCTCGCCCGACCAAGCCAAGCTCGACGGCATGCGCGCCCGGATCGAGGCCGAAGCGCCGAAGATCGCCGAGGCGCTGGGTGTCGGCTGTTCGATCGAGGCGGTCGGCCATTTCGACCCGGTCACCTTCGACCCCAAGCTGGTCGCAACGGTCCGCGGCGCCGCCGAGAAGCTCGGCTACAGCCACATGAACCTCATCTCGGGCGCCGGCCACGATGCCTGTTGGGCGGCGAAGGTTGCCCCGACCACGATGATCATGTGTCCCTGCGTCGGCGGCCTCAGCCACAACGAGGCGGAGGACATCTCCAAGGAGTGGGCTTCGGCGGGGGCCGATGTCCTCTTCCACGCCGTGGTCGAAACGGCCGAAATCGTAAAGTGACATTGTGGGCGGGACGACGGTTCCGCCCTTTTTCTTGGCCCTTCCGGCGGCCGAAAACACAATCGCAAGGGAACGCAAGCAATGAGCACTGTGATCAAGGGTGGAACCATCGTCACGGCCGACCTAACCTACAAGGCCGACGTCAAGATCGATGGCGGCAGGATCGTCGAGATCGGTCCGAACCTCTCCGGCACCGAGACGCTGGACGCGACCGGCTGCTACGTCATGCCCGGCGGCATCGACCCGCACACCCACCTCGAAATGCCCTTCATGGGCACCTATTCCTCGGACGATTTCGAAAGTGGCACGCGCGCGGCGCTCGCCGGCGGCACGACCATGGTCGTCGATTTCGCGCTCCCCTCGCCCGGCCAGTCGCTCTTGGAAGCGCTCACCATGTGGGACAACAAGTCGACACGCGCCAATTGCGACTATTCCTTCCACATGGCGATCACCTGGTGGGGCGAGCAGGTCTTCAACGAGATGGAGACAATCGTCAAGGATAAGGGCATCAACACTTTCAAGCACTTCATGGCCTACAAAGGCGCGCTGATGGTGGATGACGACGAGATGTTCTCCTCGTTCCAGCGCTGCGCCGGGCTTGGGGCCCTGCCGCTCGTCCACGCCGAAAATGGCGACGTCGTCGCCCAGTTGCAGGCGAAGCTGCTCGCCGAAGGCAACAACGGCCCCGAGGCCCACGCCTATTCGCGGCCGGCCGAAGTCGAAGGCGAGGCGACCAACCGCGCGATCATGATCGCCGACATGGCCGGCTGTCCGGTCTATATCGTCCACACCTCCTGCGAGCAGGCCCACGAGGCAATCCGGCGCGCCCGCGCCAAAGGCATGCGCGTCTTCGGCGAGCCTTTGATCCAGCACCTGACGCTCGATGAAAGCGAATATTTCAACAAGGATTGGGACCACGCCGCCCGCCGCGTGATGTCGCCGCCCTTCCGCAACAAGCAGCATCAGGACAGCCTCTGGGCCGGGCTTGCCTCAGGTTCGCTGCAGGTGGTCGCGACCGACCATTGCGCCTTCACCACCGACCAGAAGCGCTTCGGCGTCGGCGATTTCACCAAGATCCCGAACGGCACCGGGGGACTCGAGGACCGGATGCCGATGCTGTGGACCCACGGTGTCGCCACCGGCCGCATCACCATGAACGAATTCGTCGCGGTGACCTCGACCAACATCGCCAAGATTCTCAACATCTATCCGAAGAAGGGCGCGATCCTGGTGGGTAGCGATGCCGACCTGGTGGTGTGGGATCCGAAGCGCTCGAAGACGATCTCGGCCAAGTCCCAGCAATCGTCGATCGACTACAACGTCTTCGAGGGCAAGACCGTGACGGGGCTACCTCGCTTCACGCTCAGCCGCGGCGTCGTTTCGATCGAGGAAGGCACAGTCAAGACGCAGGAAGGCCATGGGGAATTCGTCAAGCGCGATCCCTTCCCCGCCGTCAGCACGGCCCTTACCACATGGAAGGAAGTTACGGCGCCGCGCGCCGTACAGCGCACCGGCATCCCGGCAAGCGGGGTTTGACGCACTGCATATGCCGCATCCGTCATACACTTCTCGGACAAGGTCGCTCCTCGGAGCGCTAGGCCGGCACCAATGCATCGAGTTCGGGCAGCAGGACGACGCTTTCCTGCTCCTTCGGATCTGTTCGGGCGATCACCGCCGAGCACGGCTTGTCAGAGAGATTGGCCGGCAGGTGCGGCACGCCGGCGGGGATGTAGAACATCTCGCCCTCCTTGACGACCACGTGCTCTTCGAGCCGGTCGCCGAACCAGGTATGGGCCTCGCCGGCAAGCACGTAGATCGCAGTCTCATGGCTTTCATGCAGATGCGCCTTGGCACGCGCGCCAGGCGGGATGGTCAGGAGGTGCATGCAGATGCCCTTCGAGCCGACCGTTTCCGCGGCGATGCCCTCGAAATAGTTGAGCCCCTGCTTGCCGGCATAGGTGTCACCCGGACGAACCACGCGACAGCCAGAATTGGATGATCGAGACATGAACGCTCTCCAGAATTCGCTGAAAAAACCGCAACAGACGACATCGGCGGCATTGCATGTTGCAGGTTCGAATAGCAGTCTGCCACAGACAAGCCACAATGAGAATCCGCCCATGACATCCAATTCTGCCTCCGTGGTCTCGGCTCGGGATCTCGGTCTCACGTTCCAGACCAGCGACGGGCCGGTCAATGCGCTGACGGGCGTGAACCTCGATGTGGCCAAGGGCGACTTCGTCTCCTTCATCGGCCCGTCAGGATGCGGCAAGACGACATTCCTGCGGGTCATCGCTGACCTCGAGAAGCCGACCTCAGGGGCCATCGCGGTCAACGGCATGTCGCCGGAAGAGGCCCGCCGGCATCGCGCTTACGGCTATGTTTTCCAGGCCGCAGCGCTTTACCCCTGGCGCACGATCGAGAAGAACATCGCCCTGCCGCTCGAAATCATGGGCTATTCGAAAGACGAGCGGAAGGCCCGGATCGATCGCACGCTCGAACTCGTCAACCTTTCGGGCTTCGGCAAGAAATATCCCTGGCAGCTTTCCGGCGGCATGCAGCAGCGGGCCTCGATCGCCCGCGCGCTCGCCTTCGATGCCGATCTTCTTCTGATGGACGAACCGTTCGGCGCCCTCGACGAGATCGTTCGCGACCACCTGAACGAGCAGCTTTTGAAACTCTGGGCGCGAACCAACAAGACCATCTGTTTCGTCACCCATTCGATTCCGGAGGCGGTGTACCTTTCGACCAAAATCGTCGTCATGAGCCCCCGCCCCGGCCGCGTGACCGACATCATCGAATCCACGCTTCCGCGAGAGCGGCCACTGGGCATTCGCGAGACACCGGAGTTCCTGGAAATCGCCCACCGCGTGCGCGAGGGTTTGAGAGCGGGGCACAGCTATGACGAGTAGTGCTTGCGCCGCCCAGGCTTTCTGCCGTGATGCGGCTTTGGCGGACATGGAGGCGTGCGCCGACATCTTCAATCGCTGGGTAGACGCTACGGCGTGGATGCCAAGGGTCCACCCGGCAGACGATGTGGTACGGCATTATCGGGAAAGCGTCTTTGCAAACGGGCCCGTCATAGTCGCCGATTGCCGGGGCGAAATCGCGGGCTTTCTCGCCCTGTCCGCGGACGGCTTTGTGACTGCGCTCTATCTGGACGAGCGCCACCGGCGCGTCGGGATCGGAACGGCGCTGCTTCACGAAGCGAAGAAGCGGGCGACAGGTGAACTGAGGCTTTGGACCTTTGAACACAATAGAGGTGCCCAACGCTTCTACGAACGGGAAGGCTTCGTACCGGTGCGCAGAACGGGCGGCGAAAACGAGGAGAAGCTGCCAGACATTCTCTATCACTGGCGCGTCGAACCGTTGAGCGGAAGGGAGGCGTGACATGCGCGAAGAGAGCTTCTTCAGAGACAAGCTGCTTCCGATCTCTACAGTGGTCGTCATCCTGATCGCCGCTTGGTACGTCGCTGCCATATTCCTCAACGCGCCCTTCGAGCGCGACACGGCCGCACGCGCCGGCACCGAGATCGGCTTCTCCGCTATCGTCCGCAACACGATGGCCCAGGAGCGGCCCGTCCTGCCCGCCCCCCATCAGGTCGTGGCCGAAATCTGGGATACGACCGTCAACAAGGCGATCACCTCCAAGCGCAGCCTCGTCTACCACGCCTGGATCACACTTTCCGCGACGCTGCTCGGCTTCGGTATCGGTGCCGCGCTCGGCGTGCTGCTCGCCGTCGGCATCGTTCACAACCGTGCGATGGACAGGTCCTTGATGCCGTGGGTGATCGCCAGCCAGACCATCCCTATCCTCGCGATCGCGCCGATGATCATAGTCGTTCTGAACGCGATCGGCATCGCCGGCTTGCTGCCGAAAGCGCTGATCTCGACCTATCTCTCGTTCTTCCCGGTCGTCGTCGGCATGGTGAAGGGCCTGCGCAGCCCGGAAACGATCCAGCTCGACCTCATGCACACCTATAATGCCTCATCGGCGCAGACCTTCTGGAAGCTGCGCTGGCCATCCTCCATGCCCTACCTCTTCACCTCGCTGAAGGTCGCCGTCGCCATCTCGCTTGTCGGTGCAATCGTCGGCGAACTGCCGACCGGCGCGGTGGCAGGGCTCGGCGCCCGCCTGCTTGCCGGATCCTATTACGGCCAGACAGTGCAGATCTGGGCGGCTCTGTTCATGGCGGCAGCGCTCGCGGCCGTCCTCGTGATGATCGTCGGCCTGGCGCACACGGCCGTCCTCAAGCGCATGGGGGCCAAGCCATGAACCTTCCTGTTCTCGCCGGAGCCGTTTTCTTCTGGCTCGCTGCCTGGGCCTTCAACGAATGGCTCGTGCGCCAGCACTTTGCACACCCGACGGCCACCAACGCCGCGCGTTTCGCCGTTCCCCTCCTCTTCGGCATCACCATTCTCGTGCTTTGGGAGGGCATCGTCCGCGGCTTCGGCATTCCGTCGGTGCTGCTGCCGGCGCCGTCGATGATCTGGCAGCGTCTCGTCAACTCCCTGCCGACGCTGGTGGCCGATTTCCGGCAGACCTTCCTCAAGGCCGTGCTGACCGGTTATGCGCTCGGCTGCGGCCTCGGCTTCGCCGTGGCGATCCTGATCGACCGCTCTCCTTTCCTGCAGAAGGGGCTGCTGCCGCTCGGCAACTTCGTCTCGGCCCTCCCCGTCATCGGCGTCGCACCGATCATGGTCATGTGGTTCGGCTTCGACTGGCAGTCGAAGGTCGCCGTCGTCGTGATCATGACCTTCTTCCCGATGCTGGTGAACACGGTTTCCGGCCTGGCTGCTGCCAGCCATATGGAGCGCGACCTGATGCGTACCTACGCGGCGACATGGTGGCAGACGCTCGTGAAGCTTCGCCTGCCAGCCGCCTGGCCTTTCATTTTCAACGCTCTCAAGATTAACTCCACGCTGGCGCTGATCGGTGCCATCGTGGCCGAATTTTTCGGGACGCCCATTGTCGGCATGGGTTTCCGGATCTCCACGGAAGTGGGCCGCATGAACGTCGACATGGTTTGGGCCGAGATCGCCGTCGCGGCGGTGGCTGGCTCCGCCTTCTACGGGGTGGTGGTGCTCGCCGAGCGCGCCGTCACCTTCTGGCACCCGTCCATCCGCAGTGGACGGGCCTAGAGCAATTCCAGGAAAGGTGTGCAGCGGCTTTCCGTACGGAATTGCGTAGTTTCAAACAGTTAGATCATATCAGGGTTTCAATGAAACAATGAAATGATCTAGGAATGAAGCGACAATGAGAATGACCAACAATAAGAGGGAACAGACATGAACAAGAAACTTGCGTCTCTGCTTGCTGCAGGCGTCTTTTCGCTTGCCGCCTTCCACGCCAATGCCGCCGACAAGGTCGCGCTGCAGCTGAAGTGGGTCACCCAGGCCCAGTTTGCCGGCTACTACGTCGCCAAGGACAAGGGCTTCTACGACGAAGAAGGCCTCGACGTCGATATCAAGCCCGGCGGCCCGGATATCGCTCCGGCGCAGGTGATTGCCGGCGGCGGCGCCGACGTCATCGTCGACTGGATGCCTTCCGCTCTCGCAACGCGCGAAAAGGGCGTGCCGCTCGTCAACATCGCCCAGCCGTTCAAGAAGTCCGGCATGATGCTGACCTGTCTCAAGGAATCCGGCGTGACGAGCCCCGACAACTTCAAGGGCAAGACGCTCGGTGTCTGGTTCTTCGGCAACGAATACCCCTTCCTCTCCTGGATGGCGCATCTGAAGATCCCGACGGACGGCGGCCCGGAAGGTGTGACCGTCTTGAAGCAGGGCTTCAACGTCGATCCCCTGATCCAGAAGCAGGCCGCCTGCATCTCCACGATGACCTACAACGAGTATTGGCAGGTGATCGACGCCGGCATCAAGCCGGAAGACCTCGTTACCTTCAAGTACGAAGACCAGGGCGTCGCCACCCTCGAAGATGGTCTCTATGTGCTCGAGGACAAGCTCAAGGACCCGGCCTTCAAGGAACGGATGGTGAAGTTCGTCCGCGCCTCGATGAAGGGGTGGAAATATGCAGAGGAGAACCCGGACGAGGCTGCCGATATCGTTCTTGAGAACGATTCCACCGGTGCCCAGACGGAGAAGCACCAGAAGCGCATGATGGGCGAAATCGCCAAGCTGACCGCCGGCTCCAACGGCGCGCTCGACGAGGCCGACTACAAGCGCACCGTTCAGTCGCTGCTCGCCGGGGGCTCCGACCCGGTCATCTCCAAGGAGCCGGAGGGCGCCTGGACGCATGAAGTAACGGACGAAGCGCTCAAGTAATACACGCGGAAGCCGATGGAACCGGAGCGTGCGGCGCCCGCCGCGCGCTCCTTTTTCTTAAGGCCGGCGACGACCCAAGATCAGCCGAAGCATTACGGCGCCGTGCGTCTTTCAGACGCACAAAGGTCGCTGTAGAACTTTGAATTGCTGCATGTTTTTGCCCTTAAATCGGCTACGATGTAAGGAACATGCACTGGTCAAAAAGTCGCGCTGGAGTTGCGTCCTCTGCATTCTCGCCATATTGCACTGCGAGATATACGAGAATAAAAATAGTGAGGCACCATCGCTTCAGCGACCTTGTAAGCATTTCGCACGGCGATTACATAGGCGAAAGCGTTCGGCTGGAGCGGGCGCGGGGAGGAAATCGTTTTCTTAAGCTTTGCCCTTTAGGGAACTTTTTCCTGGACTCGATGTATTCGGTTTGAAACCGCCTGCATTGGGCGAAATTAAGCTTGCGACCATGTCCGTGGACCTGGCGATCTGTCGGCGGTGCAGGGAGCGCAAGAGAATAAGGTGATTTGAGCCAGACCTTCGCCGCCTGGGGCGCGATGTCCGGCATTTCATTTTTAGGAAAACAGGCCGATGGCTCAGAAACTTCTACCTCTTTTCGGCGCCTGCGCGGCAATGACACTCAGCGCATTTTCCAGCGCGTTCGCCGAAGAGGCCGCCAAGCCGCAGCAGTCGCAGACGCTCCCCTCAATCGTCGTCACCGAGGCCGTACAGCAATCGATCAGTGACCGCGTCATCGCCACCGGCTCCATCGAAGCGGTCGAAGAAACCTACGTTTCACCGCTGGTCGACGGCCTCTCCGTGCGATCGCTGAACGTCGATGTCGGCGACAGGGTCGAAGAAGGCAGCACCCTGGTCGTGCTCAACGACGATGCACTGCTCTTGCAGAAGAGCCAGCTCGAAGCCAATCTCGCCAAAGCGGAGGCGTCGCTCGCCCAACTGCGCGCCCAGCTCGTCGAAATGACGGCAAATTCGGAAGAGGCGACGCGCGTTGCCGACCGTGCCGTGCGGCTGTCTGAGAACGGCACGGTGTCGACTGCCGAGTCCGACCGCCTGAAGGCGCTCGCCGCCGCTGCTCGCGCCCGCGTTCACTCGGCAGAGCAATCGGTGAGCGTCGCCACGGCAGACATCAAGGTGGTGCAGGCACAGATCGACGACATCGACCTGCGTCTTGCGCGCACCGCCGTGAAGGCTCCCGTCAGCGGCGTGATCTCCGCCAAGAACGCCAAGATCGGCGCCATCGCGAGCGGCAGCGGCGAGCCGCTCTTCGCCATCATCCGCGACGGTGCGATCGAGATGAAGGCGGATGTCGCCGAGGCAGACATCGTCAAACTCGCCGTCGGACAGTCGGCGACGGTCAGGCTCGCCGGCAGCAGCACGACGATCGAGGGCAAAATCCGGTTGATCGCACCGACCGTAGACCCTCAGACGCGGCTCGGTTCCGTCGACATTACCATCAGCGACACGTCCAAGGCTCGCGCCGGCATGTATGCGAGCGCGGTCATCACCGTCGAACAAAAACAAACAGTTGTTTTGCCGCAAACGGCTGTTAATGCCGAAGACGGCAAGGCAATCGTCCGCAAGGTCGAAGACGGCGTGGTGCGCCTGGTGCCGGTGGTAACCGGTATCCAGGACGGACAGTTCGTCGAAATCCTTTCCGGCCTCAAGGCAGGTGAACAGGCAGTGGCGAAGGCCGGCGCCTATGTGCGCGACGGCGACCGCATCAACCCGGTCAAGTCCGCGCAGCCGGCAACCAACTGACGGGAACAGAGACCATGAACTTCTCAGCCTGGTCCATCCGCAATCCGGTCGCGCCGATCCTGGCCTTCTTCGTGCTGGTCGTGCTCGGCTGGCAGTCGTTCAATTCCCTGCCGATCACCCGTTTTCCGAACATCGACGTACCGATCGTTCAGATCAGCGTCACGCAGAGTGGTGCCGCTCCTGCCGAACTCGAGACCCAGGTCACCAAGGAGATCGAGGATGCAGTCGCCGGCGTCTCTGGCGTCGATCATATCCAGTCGACGATCACCGACGGCAGTTCGACCACCGCTGTCATCTTCCGCATGGAGGTGCCGACGACCCAAGCGGTGCAGGACGTCAAGGACGCGATCGACCGCATCCGCAGCGACCTGCCGACCTCGATTGAAGAGCCGATCGTCTCCAAGGTCGACGTCGAAGGCCAGGCGATCCAGACGTTCTCCGTCTCCTCACCCGGCATGACGCTGGAGGAATTGTCCTGGTTCGTCGACGACACGATCAAGCGCGCGATCCAGGGCCAGAGCGGCATCGGCCGTGTCGACCGTTACGGCGGCTCCGATCGAGAGGTCCGCATCGAGCTTAACGAAGACCGCCTGAACGCCTACGGCATCACCGCCGCCGACGTGAACGGCCAGCTTCGCCGCATGAACATGGATCTCGGCTCCGGTCGGGGCCAGGTCGGCGGCAGCGAACAGGCGATCCGCACGCTCGGCGACACGCGCGACGTGGCCGAACTCGCCAATACCATGATCTCGCTGCCAAACGGCCGTTTCGTCCGGCTCTCGAAACTTGGCACGGTGATCGATACCTATGAGGAGCCGAAGTCCTTCTCCCGGTTCAACGGCCATCCAGGCGTCACCTTCGCCGTCTTCCGGGCAAAAGGCGCCAGCGAAGTCACCGTTGCGGAAACGGTCGCCAAGACGCTCGACGAGATCCGCGCCAAGCATCCGGATGTCACCATCGAGAAGGTCGACGATTCGGTCTACTTTACCTACGGCAACTACGAGGCTGCGATCCACACGTTGATCGAGGGAGCGCTGCTCGCCGTCGTCGTCGTGCTATTGTTCCTGCGCAACTGGCGTGCAACGCTGATTTCCGCGATCGCGCTGCCGCTCTCGGCGATCCCGACCTTCTGGGTGATGGAGCTCCTAGGCTTCTCGCTGAACCTGGTCAGCTTCCTGGCGATGACGCTCGCGACCGGTATCCTCGTCGATGACGCGATCGTGGAGATCGAGAACATCGAGCGGCATATCCGCATGGGCAAGTCGCCCTACCGCGCCGCAATCGAGGCGGCGGACGAGATCGGCCTTGCGGTGATCGCCACCACCTTCACCATCATCGCCGTCTTTGTCCCGGTCTCCTTCATGCCGGGCATTCCGGGGCAATACTTCATCCAGTTCGGCCTGACGGTCGCCGTCTCCGTCTTCTTCTCGCTGCTCGTCGCCCGCCTGATTACACCGGTCATGGCGGCCTATCTGATGAAGCCTAGTGATGTCGGTGGTGGCCACCACGGGGGCGACGACAGTGCCATCATGAAGCTCTATACGGGCATCATCAGAGTGACGACCCGCTGGCGCTATTCGACGCTGTTAGCCGCCATCGGTTGCCTTGCCCTCTCCCTCTACTTCCTGTTCCAGGTTCCAGGCAGCTTCCTGCCGCCGGAGGATAATTCGCGCGTCAGCCTGTCGATCGAATTGCCGCCGGATGCGATGCTCGAGGACACGGACCGGACGACGACCGAGATCTATGACCGCATCAAGGACATAGACGGCGTCGAGGACGTCTTCGTGCTCGGCGGCGCCTCGCCCAAGGGCGATCTCGAACTGCGGCGTGCCGCAGTCACCGTGCTTTTGAAGAAGCTCGACCACTCGCTCGTCAACAGGGTCGTCAACGACGTCATCGGCCGCATGCCGCTGATCGGTGAGTACCTGCCGAAGCTGCCGCCGGCGGGCCGCATCAAGCCGCAATCTGAGATCGAAAGGGAGATCTTCGCAGAGCTGCGCTCGATCCCCGACGTTCGTGTCACCAAGCTCAACGACCGTGGCGAGCGCGATCTGTCGTTCAACCTGCTCTCCAACAACGACGCAGACCTGGACAGCGCCGTCGCCGCTCTTGAGGTCAAGCTGCGCAGTGACCCGCTGCTCGCCAACGTCAGCCCCGATGGCGCGCTGCCGCGGCCGGAACTGCAGATCCGTCCGCGCGTCGATCAGATGTCCCGTCTCGGCATCACGACGCAGCAGATTTCCGAGGTGATCCGCGTCGCCACCATCGGTGACATCGACGCGCAACTCACCAAAATCGCCCTCGACGGCCGGCTGATCCCGATCCGCGTCCAGCTCAACCGGGATTTCCGCACGGATCTCGCGGCGATTCGCAACCTCAAGGTCCAGACTACGTCCGGTGCGACCGTTCCGCTTTCGAGCGTTGCTGACATCAACTATTCGGAAGGGCCGAGCTCGATCAAGCGCTACGACCGTTACCGCGTGGTGACACTGGGTGCCGACCTTCCGGTTGGCGTCGCGCTCGACACGGCGTCCAGTCGCTTCAAACAGATCGCAGGCGAAGTTAAGCTGCCGGGAACTGTCGAGTTCCGTGAAAGCGGCGATGCCGAGGTGCAGGCGGAAATGCAGCAGAGCTTCGGCAACGCCATGTTGCTCGGCCTGATGATGGTGTTGGTCGTGCTCATCTTGCTGTTCAAGGATGTGATCCAACCCTTCACCATCCTGTTCTCGCTGCCGCTCGCGATCGGCGGCGTGGCTGGAGCCCTCATCCTGACCCAGAATGCGCTCTCGATGCCGGTGCTGATCGGTATCCTCATGCTGATGGGTATCGTCACCAAGAACGCGATCCTGCTCGTGGATTTCGGTATAGAGATGATGCATCACGGCATGGACCGCACGCTGTCGATGATCGAAGCTGGCCGCAAGCGCGCACGTCCGATCGTTATGACCTCGATCGCCATGTCCGCCGGTATGCTGCCCTCGGCGCTCGGCGTCGGCGAAGGCGGCTCCTTCCGCGCGCCGATGGCGATCGCCGTCATCGGCGGCATCATCGTCTCGACGGTTCTTAGCCTCGTCGTCGTTCCCTCCTTCTTCCTGATCATGGACGACCTGTCACGGCTGCTCGCCTGGATCTTCGGCCGCTTCGTCGGCAAGAAGGACGAGGAGGATCTGCCGCTCGACCGCGAGGCGCTGACGAAGCTCGCCGCCGAGCAGGGTGGCACGATCGAGGAACTGCAGGAACGCATCAAGGCGCTGGAAGAGCAGGAGCGTGACGGCAAGTCCGGCCGCAAGGTCATCAATCATCCGGCGCTTGCCGCTGAGTAAAACCGCTCCCGCGCCGCAAAACGCACACTACAGCGCCGTGCGTCCATCAGGACGCACAAAGGACGCTGTAAGTCTTTGAATCTACGCATCGTGCTCTCCGAAAATCGATTCCGATTTTCGGGCCGATGCGCTAACTACTGCATGTTTCCTTAAATCATAGCCGATTTAAGGATAAAAACATGCAGCACTTCAAAGTGCTACAGCGTCCTTTGCGCGTCTGATAAGACGCGCGGCGCTATAGCCCGCGCCGTCATGCGCGGGCCTTTTTGTGAAAGTTATTTGATCGGGGTCAATTCGCGTCTTTCGATGACCGATTAGCATTGTTCGATCCAATTCGGGAATGGCACGGATGAAGACCTTGCGACTGACCTCGACCGACAGAACTGTTCTTCTCGATTCGCGTTTCTTTGCGAGACTGCCGCGACCGACGGCAGAGGCTATCCTTGAGGGTGCAATCGTTTCCACGCACGAGGAGCACGATATCGTGTTTCGTCAGGACGAGCCGATCGACCATGTCTTCTTCGTGCTCTCTGGTCTCGTCCGTCTCTACCGCTTGGGCAAGGACGGTCGCGAAGCCGACATCGCCGTATTGCCCAAGGGCGAGATCTTCGGCGCAAACGCCATGTTCCTGGAGCATCGTGCGACCGCCAATGCGCAGGCAGCGGAGGCCTTGATCGTCGCGCGGTTCGAAAGCGGCAAGCTTCGTCAGCTTGCCGCAGAAAATACCGATGTCGCCCAGGCGCTGATCGAACTTCTCTGCCGCCATGGCAAGATGACGGAAGACTGCCTTGCCGAGGACCGGTTGCTCACCGCGCCTCAGCGGGTCGCAAGCTATATCCTCAGCCATTGCCCGGACGGTCTGAGCAGCTTCTCGTTCCGCCTGCCATTCCAGAAGAACGTGCTTGCGGGCAAGCTCGGTCTCGCGCCGGAGGCCTTGTCGCGCGCCTTCTCGACACTCCGCCAGTCGGGCGTCACCGTCAAAGGCCGCATGATCGAAATCCGCGACCGGCAAGCGCTGGAACGTTTCTGACCGGTTTATCTACTGCGTCAGAGCCCGCCTTCCACAGTCAGGAATTCGACGATCCGGTCTATGCCGTCGCCGCGCTTCATGTCCGAAAACAGGAACGGCTTTGCCGCGCGCATCCGCTCCGCATCCCGTTCCATCACGTCGAGGTCGGCCCCCACATATGGCGCGAGGTCCTTCTTGTTGATCACAAGGAGATCGGACTTGGTGATCCCCGGCCCGCCCTTGCGCGGGATCTCTTCGCCTTGGCAGACGGAGATCACGTAGATCGTCAGGTCGGCGAGATCGGGAGAAAAGGTGGCCGCCAGGTTGTCGCCGCCGGATTCGATGAAGACCACGTCGAGATCGGGAATCCGACGGTTGAGATCGGCGATCGCCTGCAGATTGATCGACGCGTCCTCTCGGATTGCCGTATGCGGGCAGCCGCCGGTTTCGACGCCAACGATCCGTTCCGAGGGCAGCGCCTGCATCCGTACAAGCGCTTCGGCGTCTTCCTTGGTGTAGATGTCGTTGGTGACGACCGCGACGGAATATTTCTCTCGCATCGCCTTGCACAGCTTGCCGGTCAGCGCCGTCTTGCCGGAACCGACCGGGCCGCCGATGCCGACGCGAAGGGGACCGTTTTTCGATGGCATCTGCGTTTCCTTTCAGGATACGGCCGCCCGTTAGAGCGGGATGAGGAAAAGTGTCCGCGGTTTTCCGCCCGCATCCCGCCCTACTTATTAGAATCGATCACGATGATTTTGGTTCGATTCGAACCAAAATCATCGTGATCTAGGAGCGGAACAGGCGGGTATGCAGCGTTTCGTGTCTCAGCGACGAAATATCGGCCATGATCGTCGCCGAGCCAAGCTCGTCCAGCGAGGCTTGCGCGGCGCGGTCGGCAACAGCGGCGATCGTGTTCTCGAGGCCGGCCAACACGCCGACGCCATCGCGCTGACCGATGACTCCGCAGCGAATGGCAGCCGAAACCGCGTTGGAAGTGGCGGCGCCGAGGTAGGCCGCGATCGAGGGCCGCAATCCCGTGCGATGCGCACCGGCCACGGCACCAACAGCCACCGGATAAGCCGCCACCGGTCCAAGCAAGTCGAATACGACGCTCGACCAGTTGCGCGCAGCAGCAAGAAACGCCTCGCCCTGCAGCACGGTTTCCATATGACGCTCCGACGAACCCGCCATCGCTTCCGCCAGTTCGCTCGCCGCCTTCAATCGTCGCGGATCGTCACGCCCCTCATAGCTTTCGGCCAGAAGAAGGGCGTCGTTCCACATGCCACCGCGCGTCAGCAGCGTCTCCAGCCACAGCCGCAGCTCTTCGGCATTGGTCACGAGACCATCGTGAACCGCCTGTTCCAGTCCTCCGGAATAGGCGAAGGAACCGGCCGGAAAGGCGGGTGATAGCCAGGTAACGAGGCGCAAGAGCGCCAGCGTGTCGGGCTGGTCAGCCATGGTCGTGGTGGTGACCGCCGTGGCCGTGACTGCCGTGGCCATGCCCACCGCCGTGATAAGCGCCACGCAATGGTTGGAAGGGTTCGGTCACTTCGCCGACGGTGGCACCCAAGCCTTCAAGCATTGCACAGATGACGGGATCGCGGGCGATCAGGATGCGCCCTGCTTCGATCGCCGCCGTAAGATGTCGATTGCCGAGATGCCAGGCAAGCTCGATGAGGTGCACGTCATCCCGCGCGCGGACCTCGTAAAGCGCCTCGTCGGCGGCCTTGATCCGGATGTAGCCGCCTCCTTCCAGCACGAGGAGGTCGCCGTCGGCGAGCGTGACCGGCTGCTTGAGGTCGAGCATCACCACATCCTCGTTTTCGAGATGCAGCAGCTTTCGCCGCAGATGGCGCTCGTCATGGGCGAGCGTCACGCTGTGAAGCGCCGCCTTGTCCGCGGGGCCCGGCGACAGCACTTCGGTCGAGCGATAAGGCACGTCAGATCACCTCTGTCCTTTCCGGGTGCACGACCTCGATGCGAGCGTCTGCCAGCAGATCCGCCATCGCCGCCTGAAAGGCCTTGAGATGCGGCTCGCCAAAATGGGCGTCCACCGCCGCCCGGTCTTTCCAGTTCTCGACGAAGACCAGCGTGTCCGGTTCCGCGGGCTTGCGATAGAGATCGTAGCCAATGCAGCCCGCTTCCTTGCGCGTGGCCTCGATCAGCGGTGCCGCCAAGGCGACGACGTCATCGCCCTTGCCCGCATGTGCCTTCAGATATGCGATAACGTAAACCACTGATCCTCGCCGCGCCTTTCCGCAACCAATGTAACAAGAAAAGGCCCCGGCGCCAGCAGGAAGGCGGAGGCGAAATGGTTTCCACACCCTGCCTGGGCAAACCGGGGCCTTCAGTCGTGTTCGGCCCTGCACCTCCTAAGAAGCGCAGGCATTCATAACCGGATCAGGCGGCGATCTTCTGCGACTTCAGCGCGTCGAGAATGTTCTGCGGCGAGGAAACGCCGTAGGGGTCGCTATCGCAATTGTCGGAGTAGCCTTCTTCTTCGAACCACTGCTCGACGACGCCGTTGTTGATGACGGCGCCATAACGCCAGGAGCGCATGCCGAAGCCGAGATTGTCCTTGGCAACCAACATGCCCATCTTGCGGGTGAACTCGCCCGAGCCGTCCGGGATCAGCTTGACGTTTTCGAGGCTCTGCGACTTGCCCCAGGCGTTCATCACGAAGGCGTCGTTGACCGAGATGCAGTAGATCTCGTCGATGCCTTCGGCGCGGAAGTCAGCGGCGAGCTTCTCGAAATCCGGAAGCTGGTAGGTCGAGCAGGTCGGGGTGAAGGCGCCCGGGAGCGAAAACAGCACGACGCGCTTGCCGGCGAAATACTCCTCCGACGAAACATCCTGCCAGCGGAACGGATTGGAACCGCCGACGGCTTCGTCGCGGACGCGGGTACGGAAGGTTACAGAGGGAACTTTTCTGCCGAGCATCATCATCTCCTTCATGACAGCCTGCCGGCCGCGATCAGTCTTGGGAGGAAGCGCAGCCGGCCGGAAAGTGAGAACCCTTTCCTATCGGAGATTCCGCTGCGGTGCAGCATCAAAGCGGCGTTTTGGGTGGACCCGCATGGCTGCCATGCGGATGATGCATGGATTTCTGCTCGCTCCGGGCGGCCGCCTAGAACAGAAAGTAGCGCTGCGCCATCGGCAGAACCGTCGCCGGCTCGCAGGTCAGTAGTTCGCCGTCGGCACGGACCTCGTAAGTCTCCGGATCGACCTCGATATGCGGCGTCAGGCTGTTGTGGATCATCGACGCCTTGCCGATGCCGCCGCGGGTGTTCTGGACGGCGACAAGCTCCTTGGCGACCCCCAGCCGTCCCGCAAGCCCCGCATCGAGCGACGCCTGTGAGACGAAGGTGACCGAGGAGTTGGTCCGGTTCCGGCCATAGGCTCCGAACATCGGCCGGTAGTGAACGGGCTGCGGCGTCGGGATCGAGGCGTTCGGATCGCCCATCGGTGCTGCCGCAATCGAGCCGCCAAGCAACACCATGTCGGGCTTCACGCCGAAAAAGGCCGGGTTCCAGATGACGAGGTCGGCGCGCTTGCCCACTTCCAGCGAACCGATCTCGTGGCTGAGACCATGCGCGATCGCGGGGTTGATCGTGTATTTGGCGATGTAGCGCTTGACCCGGAAGTTGTCGTTGTCACCGGACTCTTCCTTGAGCCGCCCGCGCTGGCGCTTCATCTTGTCGGCCGTCTGCCAGGTGCGGATCGCCACTTCGCCGACGCGGCCCATGGCCTGGCTGTCGGACGAGATGATCGAAAAGGCGCCGATATCGTGCAGGATATCCTCGGCGGCAATCGTTTCCTTGCGGATGCGGCTTTCGGCGAAGGCAATATCTTCCGGAATCGAGGGTGACAGATGGTGGCAAACCATCAGCATGTCGAGATGCTCAGCCAGCGTGTTGAGCGTGTAGGGCCTCGTCGGATTGGTCGAGGACGGAATGACATTCGGCTGGCCGCAGATCTTGATGATATCCGGCGCATGGCCGCCTCCCGCCCCTTCCGTATGAAAGGCATGGATCGTCCGGCCCTTGATCGCGGCGATCGTATCCTCGACGAAACCGCTCTCGTTAAGCGTATCGGTGTGGATCATCACCTGGACATCATATTCGTCCGCAACCGACAGGCAGCAGTCGATCGCCGCTGGCGTCGTGCCCCAATCCTCGTGCAGCTTCAGCGAAGTGGCGCCGCCGAGCACCATTTCCACAAGGGCACCGGGGAGCGACGCATTGCCCTTGCCGGCAAAGGCCAGATTCATGGGGAATGCATCAGCCGCCTCGATCATCCGGGCGATGTGCCATGGGCCAGGCGTGCAGGTCGTTGCGAGCGTGCCGTGCGCCGGGCCGGTGCCGCCGCCGAGCATGCAGGTGAGGCCGCTCATCAACGCTTCCTCGATCTGCTGCGGGCAGATGAAGTGGATATGGCTGTCCATGCCGCCGGCCGTGATGATCTTGCCCTCGCCGGCGATGACTTCCGTGCCCGGCCCGACGATGATGGTGACGCCCGGCTGCGTGTCCGGATTGCCGGCCTTGCCGATCGCCGCAATTCGCCCGTCCTTGAGGCCGATATCCGCCTTCACGATCCCCCAATGATCGACGATCAGCGCGTTGGTGATCACGGTATCGACCGCGCCGCCCTCGCGCGTGACCTGGCTTTGCCCCATGCCGTCGCGGATAACCTTGCCGCCGCCGAACTTCACCTCTTCGCCATAGGTGGTGAAATCCTTCTCGACCTCGATGAAAAGTTCGGTATCGGCAAGGCGCACCTTGTCGCCCACCGTCGGACCGAACATGTTGGCATAGGTGGCGCGCGACATCTTGTGGGGCATGGATCAGGCTCCGTCGGAAAAGTCTGAAGATTGGGATTGGTCGAGACGGCGAAGGCGGCCTTCGGCGACAAGCGCATCTACGTAGCGGCGTTCGGCGGCAAAGGGATGCCATTCCCAGCCGATATGGCCGAATCCGGCAAGCACGACGTCGTCTCGGGGCTGGGCGAAAGCGGCCAGGATCTCGGCGATCACCACCAGGCCGCTCGACGGCACGACATAGGGCGCCGGCGCGAACCGGGCGAGATCGCGCTCAAGCCGCTCGTGCGTTTCTACCGGGATCACTCGATGACGCCGGCCAGTCGCCCGTGCGAACGCTTCGAAGCCCGCCGTGTAATCGTCGCAGAAATCGTCGAGATCCGGGTGCGTCTTCATAAGATCCGCCCGCATGGCGGCAAACTTCGCGCCAGTACGGACGCTCCATATCTCGCTCGCGCGCCGCACTGGCCCGCTGTTCTTCCATCGACCTCCACCGAGCATCGACAGCGCTGGGCGACCAGTATTGCAGACCGCGACGATGTCGGTTCTTGTCCCGCCGTTGCCGACCGAGCGGCAATCGTTGAAGCGGATGACGAGATCGGCGGAGTCAATCACGGCTGCCGCGCCTTGCGGCACGTCGCCATTGCCAACAATCGTGATGGTGCGGCCGCTCAACGGTCAGTTTCCGCTCGGTTCGAGGAGTTGCTTCAATTCGCTTGTTCGCTTGCGGGTCAGTTCCGCCAGGCAGCCGGAAACGAGCATCGGCTCCATCGAACCGCCACGCGCCTCGAACCCGGCCAGTTCGCACTGCCCGTCACGGTAGCCGATCCAGGCCCGTTGCGCCTTCTTCAATGCCTGTTCCGCGCCGGGATAGGCGGCGTCGATTTCGCCGAGTTCCTTGTCCATCGCCTTCATGGCAGCGACGGCTTGTTTGTAGATGTTGTTCAGGTCCGCATCGGCTCGGTCATAGTCCTGGCCGGCGCAGATGTTCATGTCCATCTGCGTCACAGCGTTCTGGCAATCGACCCTTGGCTGTTCTTGCGCGGCGGCCGAAACCGCTGACAGCAGAAGCAAGCCGGATAGAGACGCGAACACCCTCATAGCTTGCCCATGATCGCCTGGCGGAAGCCAAACACCTCGCGTTTGCCTGAAAGCGGGATCAACGTGACCTGCCTCGTCTGGCCGGGCTCGAAGCGGACGGCCGTACCGGCCGGAATGTCGAGCCGCTTGCCGCGGGCGGCGTCACGATCGAAGATCAGTCCCGGGTTCGTCTCGGCGAAATGATAGTGGCTCCCAACCTGCACGGGCCGGTCGCCGGAATTGGAAACCTCGATCGTGACGGTTTGGAGACCGACGTTCAGTTCGATCTCGCCTTCAGCTGCGATGATTTCGCCAGGAATCATGTCCTCTCCTCTTCAAGTGGCTTGACCGTCCGCACAGCCTTGCGGCTTCAACACGCGCTCCGTCGACGCCGGATATTTCGCGAGCATCGCAACCGGGCGGACCGGCCGGCGCACCAGTTCACCGCTGCAATTCGGGCAGATGCCGTCAAGCTTCTTGTCGGCACAGTCGGCACAGAAGGTGCATTCGAACGTGCAGATCATGGCCTCCCGGCTCTCCGGCGGCAGGTCGCGATCACAGCATTCGCAGTTCGGGCGCAGGCTCAGCATGGTTGCCCCTCAAGGTTGACGGCGGATCCGGTCAGAATTCGCTCCACACTCTTCCGTCATGCCCTAGCGGATCGGTTCGTGGACGGTGACGAGCTTCGTCCCATCCGGAAAGGTCGCCTCGATCTGAATGTCATGGATCATTTCGGGGATCCCTTCCATGACCTGGTCGCGGGTCAGCACATGCGCGCCGGCTTCCATCAATTCGGCCACGGAGCGCCCGTCCCGCGCACCTTCGACGACAAAATCGGTGATGAGGGCGATCGCTTCCGGATGGTTGAGCTTCACGCCACGCTCCAGCCTCCGGCGCGCGATCATCGCCGCCATGGAAATCAACAGCTTGTCCTTTTCGCGCGGGGTGAGATTCATGCGTCGGCCGTCCAATAAATTGTGGGATCAGATCGTCCAGACTTTCGGCACAGATGCATCGTTACGCAAGTGCGAAATAACCGGGACAAGAATTTTTCTAAGTGCGAAGCCGTCTGTCGCAACAATCCGCGCGACCAGTTTGTCACGACCGGCAACCTGAGAATGGCTGACCCCGGCGCTCGCATAGCCGCCGAGGGTGCCTCGCAGCCTGGGCAGCATCGCTTCGCAATCCGTCCCCACATAAAGCAGTGTCGCAAAGGCTGCCGCGCCGCCGAGTACCGCGGAACGTCCCGCGAGTGCGGCAATATCATTGGCAAGGGTCAGGTTCTCCGCATGCAGAAGCCGGCCGCCGCTTGTCACCCGCCAGCGGTCACGAAAGAGACCAGCCTGCACGACCTCGCCCATCGCCTTGCGGCCGAGAAGAACCGCCTCGACCGCCAGAAAGGTTGCGTCTCCGGCAAGCTCGACCTCCAGGGACCGCGCCAAGGATGCGCGGTCGAAGAGGATGGTTTCCTGCGGCAGCCAATCGACCCGGCTTCCGCCAGCAACAAGGATCCGCGTCGAGATATCGGCCGTTCCAGCGCTCGCCTTGTAGATTTTCTCGCAGGCCTGCGTCGTCAATGTCAGCGTGGTGCCTTCGCCCGCCTCGAACGCCCAGGCCATCCGGTCGCCGCCGGTGATTCCCCCCGACGAATTGATCAGCACCGCTTCAAGCGACGCATCAAAGGTCTTTGGCAGTCGGATCTTGGCGCAGCCCTCCTGATAGAGTTCAGCGATAGCCGTGCGGCCGTCTCGGGACTTGGCAACGAGCCGCCCTTTTCCCCACGCCCGCTGCGGAGCGACGATTGCTGCATTATTCATGAAAGGCCGTTGGCTATCTTTGCGACACATTGCATGCATCGATGGCGGCATCGTCCGCGAGCCGGTCTCCAAAGTCAAGGCATTGTTTCGCAAGGCGAATTCACGAAGACGCCCCTGCGAGACGTCGACTGCTTTGGGCCACCATCTCCGGCGACCGGCGAACAGGGGCAGTGACGTTGTCGCCGACCTTCATGTCCATTGCCGTTCGGGTTTCTCCGTCGCGGCCAGCCCGCTTCCCCTGAACGCAAGAGGGCGCCGCTCGGGCGCCCTCTACTCTTTTGTTCGAAGATTACGACCTCGCGAATTCGAGCAGGTCCTGGTTGAGCTGGTCCTTGTGGGTGTCCGTGATACCGTGCGGGGCGCCGGGATAGACCTTCAGCGTCGCATGCGGGACGAGTTTCTTCGAGGCCCGCGCCGCCGCGTCGATCGGCACGATCTGGTCGTCGTCGCCATGGATGATCAGGGTCGGCACGTCGAACTTCTTCAGGTCCTCGGTGAAATCGGTCTGCGAGAAGGCGACGATCGAGTCGTAGGTGTTCTTGTGGCCGCCCATCATGCCCTGCAGCCAGAAGCTGTCGATCATGCCTTGGGAAACCTTGGCGCCCGGCCGGTTGAAGCCGAAGAACGGGCCGGAGGCGATGTCCTTGTAGAGTTGCGAGCGGTCGACGACGCTTGCCGCCTGGAGATTGTCGAACACCTCCTTCGGCAGCCCGCCGGGGTTGGCGTCGGTCTTGACCATCAGCGGCGGCACCGCCGAGATCAGCCCGGCCTTGGCGACGCGCTTGGTGCCGTGACGGCCGATATAGCGGGAGATTTCGCCGCCACCGGTCGAAAAGCCGGCGAGGAAGATGCCGGTGAGATCGAGTTGTTCGATCAGCTCGGCGAGATCGTCGGCATAGTGGTCCATGTCGTTGCCGTCCCAGGGCTGGCTGGAGCGGCCATGACCGCGGCGGTCATGGGTGATGACGCGGAAGCCGTTGTTGGCGAGGTGGAAGGCCTGGGCCTCCCAGCTGTCGGAAGACAGCGGCCAGCCGTGGCTGAGCACGACCACCGGCCCGTCCTTTGGACCCCAGTCCTTGTAATAGATTTCGACGCCGTCGCGGGTGACGATCCTGCTGCCCATGGTCCTTGCTCCTTCGCTGGTTGTGTTGGTTGCATTCGCGGCACCTGCCGCCGCCGAGGCCGGGCGGACAGCAGATACTGCAGCGGCGGCGCCGAGAGTGGCAGCCAGTATGTCTCTTCGCGAGATGCCGTTCGTCCTTGCGTTTGCGCTTATCCTTGTCATGGAATGCTCCTTGTTCCGCTGCATAGATCGCTGAAAGTCTCGCGGTTAAATCGCGCACGATACAAATAACTACCGAACTTCCCGCCCCGATCATTTTCTAATTATCTCACGATTAAATCGTGCACGATATTTATCGCGCTGAATTTGACGTGTCAATACCTTGCGATTAGATCGCGAACGATTTATTTTATCCCATGATCAAATCTGGGTTGGGACAATGACCAAAACAGACAGCCCCTCTCACGAAGACCTTATGAAACTCGACAATTTTCTGTGTTTCGCGATCTATTCGACGAACCACGCCTTCACGCGCGTCTACAAGCCGCTGCTCGACGAGTTGGACCTCACCTATCCGCAATATCTCGTGATGGTCGTCCTTTGGGAAAAGGACGACCAGACCGTTGGCAGTTTGGGCGAAAGGCTCTTTCTGGAGTCAAGCACGCTCACACCCATGCTGAAGCGCCTCGAAGCCATGGGCTACATATCGCGGCTCCGGGACAGGACCGATGAGCGACAAGTGCGCGTGAAATTGACCGAAAGCGGCCGCGCCTTGCGGGAAAAGGCCGAGAATGTTCCCCATGGCATTGCCAACGCCACAGGGATGGAACCCGCGGAACTCGTCCGGCTCAAGCAGGAGATCGCGACGCTGCGTACGTCGCTGCTGCGATAAGGTGCGCTCTATGGCGATGGCAGCATGCGCATCGCCCCTGCATGCGCCCTAAAAGCCGCTCAAGGACAAAGTCCCTTGCATATCTGATCAGACGGGCTGCGTATGCACCGCTGCCGCAGGAACAAAAAGACCCGGCGCTTCCACGCCGGGTCCTCTAAAAGCGGAACGAAATGACGACTATTCGTTCTGGAAGTAGCTGTACTTGCCGTCGTCACCCTTCTTCCAGGTGTACATAACGTAGTCCGGGCGGGTGATGTCACCCTTTTCGTCGTAGCCGAGTTCGCCGATTGCGGTCTTGAAGGGACCCTTGGCCTTGATGGCCTCGGCAACGGCCTGCGGATCGTTGCCGCCGGCAGCCTTCGCGCCTTCAGCGATTACCTGGAGAGCGGCATAGGCATAGAGCGTGTAGGCTTCCGGTTCGAAGCCTGCGGTGCGGAACTTCTCGACGAGGTCCTTGGCATTCGGGTTCTTGCGCGGATCCGGCGAGAAGGTCATCAGCGTGCCGTCAACGGCGTCACCGGCGATCGAGGCCAGTTCGTTCGAGACGATACCGTCACCCGACATCATCGTTGCCTTCAGGCCCTGGTCCTTCATCTGGCGCATGATCAGGCCAGCTTCCGTGTGCAGACCGCCGTAATAGACGATGGAGACACCGGCTTGCTTCATCTTCGCGATCAGCGCGGAGAAGTCCTTGTCACCCGTGTTGATACCTTCGTAGAGCGCTTCGGTGAGGCCGGCCTCGTTCATTGCCTTCTTGGTTTCATCGGCAAGGCCCTGACCATAGGGAGTCTTGTCGTGAACAACAGCGATCTTCGCGTCCTTGAAGTTGGCGGCGAGGTAGGCACCGGCAACCGCACCCTGCTGGTCGTCGCGACCGCAGGTACGGAAGGTGTTCCACAGGCCGCGCTCAGTGAACTGCGGGTTGGTAGAGGCCGGAGTGACCTGCAGGATGCCGTTTTCGGCGTAGATTTCCGAAGCCGGGATGGACACGCCCGAGTTGAAGTGGCCGACCACGAACTTCACGCCGTCAGCAACGAACTTGTTGGCGACCGAAACGCCCTGCTTGGCATCCGACACGTCGTCGCCGAGCACAACCTTGATCTGTTCACCGTTGATGCCGCCTGCAGCGTTGATATCGGCAGCCGCCTGTTCAGCACCCTTCTGAAGCTGTGCACCGAACGCAGCATTCGGGCCCGTCAGCGGGCCGGCAACGCCGACCACAATGTCAGCCCACGCAGAGCCGCTAAAGGCGACCATTGCCGTCAGCGCAACGGCCGACAAAAGAGACTTTTTCATCTTGTTACTCCCAATAATCGAGCGGGTCTCGTTTCTACGCCTGCGCAATGCCCACCTTAATCGCGCCGGTGTTCTTTCGCACCGGCCGCAATCGACCGGCACGCGCTGTTCCCTTATTTGGTCTTCCAGGAGAAGGGTGAAGCCTTTTCATAGAGCCAGTAGTAGTTGTTGGTCATTTGCTTGGTCCGGTAGTATCGGAAGCCGGCAGTAGCAAACAACAAAAGCACGATCGTGTCCACGATATAGTACTGCAGGCTGAACATCGTGGCGCCGAAAAGAGCGTGATGAATGAAGCGGATAGCCCAACCCAGCAACGCTACATAGAGCAGCAGCCGCGGAAAGTTATGCCACGTATCGGCGACGCTCTTGCCCGTCCGCCAGGCGGTCCAGCCACCCAGCACACAGGTAATGAAGAGAAACTGCCAGATTGACGTTTCTTCGTAGAGAATTCCCTGCATGTTTACATACTCCAGGCGCGGCGCATCAATGACGGCCGCCTTCGAGATAGGCTGAACGGACTTCCGGATTGGCGAGAAGATCCTTGCCTGTCCCGCTCATGGTCACCCTGCCGTTGACCATGACATAAGCGCGGTCCGACAGCTTGAGTGCACCGAAGGCGTTCTGTTCGACGAGGAACACCGTCAGGCCTTCTTGCTTGTTGAGTTTCTTGATCGCCTCGAAGATGCCCTTCACGATCAGCGGCGCGAGGCCGAGCGAAGGTTCGTCGAGCAAAAGCAGCTTCGGCCGGGCCATCAGGGCGCGCCCGATCGACAGCATCTGTTGTTCGCCGCCCGACAGCGTGCCGCCGCGTTGCGCCTGCCTCTCCTTCAGGCGTGGGAAGAGCGTGAAGATCTTTTCGACGTCCTCGTTGAAATACTTCAGGTTGTCCAGGCTTGCCCCCATCTGCAGGTTCTCGAGAACCGTCATGCGCGGGAAGATGCGTCGCCCTTCCGGCGATTGCGCGATCCGGAGACGGGCGATCTCATGCGTCGGCAGGCGCGTGATCTCCTGACCGTCGAAGAAGACGGAGCCGGTGCGCGCCTGCGGGCTGCCGCAGATCGTCATCATCAGCGTCGACTTCCCGGCGCCGTTGGCGCCGATCAGGCTGACGATCTCTCCGCGATGAACCTCCACGTCGACGCCGTTCAGCGCCCGGATATTGCCGTAATAGGTCTCGACGGCTCTCACATGCAGCAGCGGAGCACTCATTGCTTGGTGCCTCCCTGCCCGCCTTCGATCTCCTCGATTTGTTCGATCACCTCTTCAACCTCTTCGTCCTCGACACCCAGATAGGCCGCAATGACCTTCGGATCGTTCCTCACGAATTCCGGGTTGCCGTCGGAAATCTTCTGGCCGTATTCCAGCACCACCACATGGTCGGAAATCTCCATGACCACCGACATGTCATGCTCGATCAAGAGGATGGACGTGCCGGTATCGCGGCGGATGTTCTGCAACAGTTCATTGAGCGCCAGCGACTCGCGTGGGTTGAGGCCCGCCGCTGGCTCGTCGAGGCAGAGAAGTTCCGGCCCGGTGCACATGGCGCGAGCGATCTCAAGCCGCCGCTGCGCACCGTAAGGCAGGTCCCCGGCCGGATCGTCGGCGCGGTCGATCAGCGACGCTCTCTCGAGCCAATGCCTCGCAATGTCGATCGCTTCCCTGGAAGCCTGACGATAGGCCGGGAATCCGAGCAGGCCGAGAATGGTATAGCCGGAAGCCAGCATCAGCTTGTTGTGTTGGGCCACGAGCAGGTTTTCCAGAACCGTGAGGCCGGAGAACATCCGGATGTTCTGGAACGTGCGCGCGACCTTGGCGTGCTTGGTGATCTCGAAATCGGGCAGACGCTCGAGCAGATACTCCTGCCCGGCCTTCTGCCTCATCGTGATCATGCCCATCGTCGGCTTGTAGAAGCCGGTGATGCAGTTGAACACCGTCGTCTTGCCCGCCCCGTTCGGGCCGATCAGCGCGGTGATGTCGCCGCGATACGCCTCGAAGGAGAAGTCGTTGATGGCCATGAGACCGCCGAAGCGCATCGAGAGGTGCTCGACCTTGAGAATGGGGTCTTTTGTCATCGTATTCGTCATTGTCTCGATGGCCATCAGCCGTGCCCTTCCTTGGTGAAGCTGCCGGAGACAGCCTTGCGTTCGCGCAGGAACGCGGTCGGTTCACGGGATCCAACGAAGCCGCGCGGCTTCAGCACCATGACGACGACCATGGCCAGGCCAAAGATCAGCATGCGGTAAAGCTCGGGCGTGAAGTTCGGTCCGAAGATTATCTTCAGGAAAGTGAGCTCACGCAGGATTTCGGTACCGCCGATCATGACAATCGCAGCGACTGCAATGCCGGTCAGCGATCCCATGCCACCAAGAACCACGATTGCAAGAATGACCGCCGATTCGAGGAACACGAAGGATTCCGGCGACACGAAGCCCTGACGAACCGCGAAGAATGAGCCAGCGAAGCCACCGAACATGGCACCCGTCGCGAAGGCCGTAAGCTTCGTCGTGGTCGTGTTGATGCCAAGCGAGCGGCAGGCGATCTCGTCCTCGCGAAGTGCCTCCCAGGCGCGGCCGATCGGCATCCGGCGCAACCGGATCGTGACGAAGGCCGTCAGCAAGGCGAGGCCGAGGATCAGATAGAACAGGAAGATCTTGTAATAGGCCGAAGAGATCGGCAGCCCCATCAACGCAGCGAAGCCGTCCTTGGAAGCATCGAACTTGATGCCGAACAAGGTTGCCTTGGCGATGCCGGAGACGCCGAAAGTACCCTTGGTCACCTCGGTCCAGTTGATCAGCACGAGACGGATGATTTCGCCGAAGGCGAGCGTCACGATCGCCAGGTAATCACCGCGAAGGCGCAGGACCGGAAACCCGAGGATCACGCCCCAGCAGGCGGCGAGAAGACCGGCAACCGGCAAGAGCACCCAGAAGGACAAGCCGAAATAGCTGGAAAGCAGCGCATAGGAATAGGCACCGACCGCGTAGAAGGCGACGTAGCCGAGGTCGAGCAGTCCGGCGAGGCCGACGACGATGTTAAGGCCCCAGGCGAGCATCACGTAGATCAGGATCTGGACGCCGAAATTGTCCACCCATTTCAGCGACCCCTGGACACCGGTAAGCGCCAAGATGACCGGCGGATAGAGGATGAGTGCCACGATCGCGATCTTGGAGAAGTTGCGGCTGAAAAAGCCCTCCTCCTTCACGACCTCGGGGGCAGCCGCCTTCGCCGCCTTTCTCTGCGCAAGCCAGGGCTGGGCGTAGGCGACCATAACGAAGCGACCAACCATGGCGATGATCACGAAAGTCGCCAGCAGACCCCAGCGCTGGGTGAGGATCAGCTCGTTGCGGATGTTCTGGTCGGTCTTGAGGCCGACGAAGAGCACGAACAGGCCGAGGGTGACGAGGCCCGCGAAGACAGCCTCGCGCAGGGCCCGCGCCGTCACCTCAGTGCCGGCGCTTGCAGTAGTAGATGCAATGTTTGCCATGGAATTATACCTTCTCGACTTCCGGTCGTCCGAGAATACCCGACGGCTTGAAGATCAGGACGATCGCGAGAATCGAGAAGGTCGCGACATCCTTGTAGTCGATGGTGAAATAGGCCGACCACAATGACTCGATCAGGCCAATCATAAGGCCGCCGAGAACTGCGCCCGGCAACGAACCGATGCCTCCGAGAACGGCAGCTGTAAATGCCTTGACGCCCGGAGCAAAGCCGTCAGTGAAAACGACGACACCGTAATACATCAAGAACATCGTCCCGGCGACAGCAGCAAGCGCCGCGCCCATGACGAACGTCACCGAGATCGTGCGATCGACATCAACACCGAGCAGCGCCGCCATCTTGCGGTCCTGTTCGGTGGCGCGTTGCGCACGACCGAGCGGCGTCTTGTTGACGATGTACCAGAACACCGAAAGCAGAATGGCCGTAATGATAACGATGATGATCTGCTTCAGCGAAATGGCGATACCGAATATATCATAGACCGACGAGACAAGCGGCGGGATCGGCTTGTTGCGCGGACCCTGGGTCACCTGAATGAAGTTCGACAGTACGATCGACATACCGATGGCGGTGATCAGCGGCGCCAGACGGAAGGATCCGCGCAGCGGACGGTAAGCCACCCGCTCAATGGTCCAGTTCCAAATCGCCGCCGTAAGCATACCGACGATCATCATGAGCAACAGCGCCAATACAACCGGCACGCCCGCCATGAACGATGTGAGAATAAGAAAGACAATCAACGCGGCAAAGCCGCCCAGCATGAAGATATCGCCATGGGCGAAGTTGATCATGCCGATGATGCCGTAGACCATGGTATAACCGATTGCGATCATACCATAAATAGACCCAAGCGTCAGCCCGTTGACGAGCTGCTGGACGAAATACTCCATCAATCTTCCCCTGGACCAGATCCTAGCGGTCCGATCTCTTGTTATTAGAGCTCATTGGTGAGCGTGCTCTTTGCCCCGATTTCATACCTCTTTCAAACGAAAATGAAAGCTAAAAAATGGTTCTCCTCCAGATTCTTCGGCGATAGCGGAGATTTGACGCTTTCGAAGCCAGAAAAATCAAAATTTTGGCAGCGTGCGCACGTGAAATGAGCACGTTTGACCGCAAAGCCGCTGGAAATCGGCAGCAGCAGCGGCGCGCGTCCAACATGCAGTAGTGCGCCGATGCTGCACATGGACAACATCCGAACGGCCGCCGCAACCGCTCGGCTCGTCACGCGGCGAACGCGGCCGTCAGGTCGTGTTCGCGCCCCATTGTCATGAGGTCGTCGAAGAGGGATTCGGCAAAGGAGCGCGGAGCGAGCAGTTCGAACACATCTTCCCCGGTCCGCGCCAGATTGACGGAGATGTGGCCGCAAAGCGCATTCGCACTGGCGCCGGCCACAAAAGCCGTAGGATGCAGGTCGACGCCGATGCCCTTCGCAAGAATCCGGCGCGTTGACGGGCCGGAAAGCCGGAAAAGGACGTGCGCCTCGCTTTGGTCGACGATGTGGGCCCGGCCGCTGCAAAGAGTGTCGAGGCGACGTTGCAGCCCCTCCGGCGTATCGTTTTCGGAGACGGCCAGCCATTCGCCCGGCGCGCTGAACCGCACGGCGAATTCAGTTACGGACGATAACAGCCTTTCGACCGCGTCCTCCTCGCCGGCGCTGGCAAGTACCATCGCGATTGCCTGCCTATGGCCGATGGCGAGATGATTGGCGCCCGGCGGCCGCGGCGCGCCGCGCAGCTTCTCATCAAGCGCATGACGGTTGTAGTAATCGCGGATCATCGGCGGTTTCCTCAGGCTTTCATTCTGGCATTCTCAGGGTCGACGAAGACCGGATCGCAGACCTCGGCGATGACCTCCTGATCGCGCAGCTTGTCCCAGACGACAATCCGTTCGCCGTAACGCTCGCGGCCCGACTTCAGGAAGGCAAGGGCGATATGATGACCGAGAACCGGCGAGAAGCAGGCGGAACTGACCCAGCCCTGGTCGTTAAGGCTCGACGGCTTCATGCCTTCACGCAGCAGATGCGCACCGGCGCGAATGTCCTTCTCCCTGTCCACCGGTTTCAGTCCCACGAGTTGCATCCGGTCTGCGGCCGTCAGCCCATATCGCGACGAGAGATGCTTGCCGACGAAGTCCGCCTTGTGGGCTGAAACCATGCGGCCCAGCCCGGCATCGTCCGGGGTCACCCGGCCATCGAATTCAGCATGCGTGGGCAGGCCCTTTTCCAGCCGCAGCACGTTGAGGGCCTCCACTCCATAGGCGCAGATATCGAAGGCGCGGCCAACGTCCATCAGCTGATCGGCAACCGCCACGCCAAATCCCGCCGGAACGGCCAATTCAAAGGCCAGCTCGCCGGAGAAGGAAATGCGGAAGAGCCGGGCTTTCAGCCCGCCCTTGAGCGTTACCGTTGCGGCGGCGAGGAACGGGAATGCCGCGTCGGAGATGTCATCCTCGACAAGCTGCTGCAATACGCCGCGCGCCTTCGGCCCGGCGATGGCCATCTGCGCCCACTGGTCGGACACGGAGCAGAAACGAACCTTCAGTTCGGGCCAAAGCACCTGCGAGCAATATTCCATGTGGGACATCACGCCGCCCGCCATCGCGGTCGTCGTGGTCACGAGGAAATGCTCCTCTGCGAGCCGGCTCGCCGTGCCATCATCATAGACGAAACCGTCCTCGCGCAGCATCAGGCCATATCGGGCCTTGCCGACCGGTAGCTTCAGCAAGGCGTTGCAATAGAGCCGATTGAGAAATTCAGCCGCGTCCGGGCCGAAAAGCTCGATCTTGCCCAGTGTCGAGACGTCGCAAATGCCGACGTTCGTGCGCACGTTCAGCACCTCGCGATCGACGCTCTCGCGCCAGGTCTTTTCGCCCGCGCGGGGAAACCAGGCGGACCGATACCATTGTCCGGCCTCGACAAACGTCGCCCCATGTTTCCGCGCCCATTCGTGCAGAGGCGATTTCCGGACGGGCTGGGCGTGTTTGTCGCGCGCCGTCCCGGCAAGCGCGCCGAAAGAAACGGGCGTGTAGAACGGGCGAAATGTCGTCACCCCGACATCCGCGGGGCTTACCCCGCGCATGCCGGCAAGAATACCAACGGCGTTGATGTTCGAGAGCTTGCCCTGGTCGGTCGCCATGCCGCTGGTCGTATAGCGCTTGGCGTGTTCGACATGGCCGAACCCTTCGCGCAGCGCAAGCCCCAGATCCTTCGCGTGCACGTCGTTCTGGAAATCGACAAAGGCCTTGGACTTTGCCCCGGGCACATACCAAAGCGCGGTGAAGGACGGATCAGCTTCCTCGCCCGTTTGCGGCAGAACGTCCTGAGCGGGCTTGAACCCCAGGTCGGATGCGATCGCCGACGCCTTGGCGGCGCCATCGCCGATGCAGCCCGCAAGCGTGTAGACGCCGTCCGCTGACCCGGCGATACGCAACCCGCCGCCGACATCCGGCGCAACGAACGCGCTCAGTTGATCGGACCACACCGGCTTCGCCCCACGCTGGCTCGCCAGGTGAATGATCGGGCTCCAGCCGCCGGACATGCCGACCGCGTCACACGCAACAAGTTCCTCGAAACCCGACCGCTCGACCACGAGCCCGGAAACCCGCCGGCGTCCTCTGGTATCGACGACGGAGGCCGAGCGGATCACGCGCGTGCCTTCCGGCGCGGCGTCTTCTGCCGCTGCACGACTGTCGATGATTGCCGCTATGGCGATACCCTTGGCGTGGAGGTCGCGGGCAGCCTGATACCCGGCGCTGCCGTTGGTAAAGATCGCAACCGATCTGCCGGCTGCCACGCCGTAGCGGTTCGCATAGGTCCTGAGCGCCCCGGCCATCATCAAGCCCGGCCGATCATTGCCGCCGAAGACCAGCGGACGCTCCTCGGCACCGGTCGCAAGAAGCGCCCGCCGCGCGACGATGCGCCAGACCCGCTCCGCCGGCAGCTTGGCCAGAGGCTCCGCCACATGCTTCTGAACCCGTTCGACGGCGCCGAAGACATTGTCGTCGTACCAGCCGAAGACCGTCGTCCGCGGCAACAAAGTGACATTCGGCAGCGCCTGTAACTCCGCGACGACACGATCGGCGAAGACATAGGCGGGCGCTCCATCGATCGGCTGCGTTTCCGAAAGAAGCGACCCGCCCAGGCGGAAATCCTCGTCGGCGAGAATGACACGAAGCCCGGAGCGTGCCGCCGTCAGCGCCGCCGTCAGTCCGGTCGGGCCGCCACCGACGACGAGCAGATCACAGTGCGCCCAGGATTTCTCATAGGTTTCCGGATCCCGTTCGAGCACGGTGCGTCCGAGGCCGGCAGCACGGCGGATCAGCGGTTCGTAGAGCTTTTCCCAGAATTGCGCCGGCCACATGAAGGTCTTGTAGTAGAAGCCCGCACCCAGAAACCGCGAGAAAAGATCGGTGATCGCGCCGATATCGAAGCCGAGCGACGGCCAGCGGTTCTGGCTGCGTGCCGTCAGTCCGGCATAAAGCTCCGCAACAGTCGCCTTCGTGTTCGGATCACTGCGCGCGCCGGAACCGATCGTGACAAGCGCATTCGGTTCCGACGTTCCCGCGCTCACGATGCCGCGCGGCCGGTGATACTTGAAGCTGCGGCCGACGAGCAGCTGGTCGTTGGCAAGGAGCGCCGAGGCCAGCGTGTCGCCGGCAAAACCGCGCAAGGGGCGGCCGTCGAAACTGAAACTCAGCGAACGGCTGCGATCGACCAGTCCTCCGGCCGTCAGGCGATAGGCGGTCATCGGCCGTTCTCCCTGGCGAAGGCAGCGCCATCAGTCACGGAATGGACCTCATGGGTAAACGTGTCGCGTTCGATCACCAGGAAACGGCGGCAGCCCGCCACGTGCTGCCAGTGTTCGAGCGTGCGCCCCCGCGGATTGGCGCGCACGTAGACATAATCGTGCCAGGCCTCGTCCGATGCGGTTGGCGCCGGGCGAATGAGGGACGCGTCGCCGCGAATTGTAAACTCTTCCTTCGGGCGGACCCCGCAATGGGGACAGGTGATCAGGCTTGCCATCGTCTTGTCCTTGGACCCGGGCGGGTCCATTTGGTTCGAAAATGCGACCGCGTGGAATGGGCGGTTCGTCGCTTCTATCAGTGAAGATTGGGTTGAGGACCGGCACCAGCCTCGTCTACCGCATAGCCACGGGCAAAGCGGTCGAGCCTCAGGGCGCGCGCGACCGGGTGCGTGTCGTTCTTGGCAATCAGGTGAGCGAAGCAGTAGCCCGATGCGGGCGTGGCCTTGAAACCGCCGTAGCACCAGCCGCAGTTCAGATAGAGATTGTCGATCGGCGTGCGGTCGATGATCGGCGATCCATCCATGCTCATGTCCATGACCCCGGCCCAGGAGCGCAGCACCCGGACGCGCGAGAGACCGGGGATCATCGTCACCCCCTCCTCCATCACATGCTCGGCAGTCGCGAGGTTTCCGCGCTGGGCGTAGGAGGTGTAGCCGTCGATCTCCGCCCCGAAAACAAGGCCGCCCTTGTCGGATTGCGAGATATAGAAATGTCCGCCGCCATAGACGATCACATGGTCGATGCAAGGTTTCAGCCCTTCGGTCACGAAGGCCTGAAGCACATGGCTCTCGATCGGCAGCTTCAGATCCGCCATCTCACCAACGCGAGACGTGTTGCCCGCAGCCGCCAGTGCGAGCTTGTTGCAGCCGATGAAGCCCTTGGTCGTCTCGACTCCGGTGACGACGCCGTTCTCGCGGCGGATGGCGGTTACCTCGCAATGTTCGATGATGTCGACCCCGTGGCGGTCGGCGCCGCGCGCATAACCCCAGGCGACCGCGTCGTGCCGGGCGGTGCCGGCGCGGCGCTGCAGGAGCCCGCCGAGGATCGGATAGCGGGCGTGGTCATAATTGAGGAAGGGGATCATCTTCTTCAGCTGGTCGCGCTCGATCAGCTCTGCCGCCACGCCTTCCATCCACATGGCATTGCCGCGCCGGATGTAAGCGTCGCGTTGGCCGTCGCTGTGGTAGAGCATGATCACGCCGCGCTGCGACAGCATCACATTATAGTTCAGCTCCCGCTCCAGCCCCTCCCAGAGCTTCATCGAAAATTCGTAGAACGGCTCGTTGCCCGGCAGCATGTAGTTGGAACGCACGATCGTCGTGTTGCGCCCGACATTCCCAGAGCCAAGATAGCCCTTCTCCAGCACGGCGACGTTTTTGACGCCGAATTCCTTGGTGAGATAGTAGGCTGTAGCGAGACCATGACCGCCGCCGCCGACGATGATCACGTCATAATGCGACTTCGGCTCGGCCTGTCGCCATTGCGGCTTCCATTTCAGATTTCCGGAGAGGGCGTTCTTGACGATCGAGAATGCGGAATAGCGCATGAAGGCATCCAGTTCATTTGCGCGGCCACCTTTGCATAAGCAAAGCGCAACGCAAAGATGCAAGGCGCCTTGCGGCTGCAAAATGCCGCGATGACATATCTTTCCGCGGCAACTCCGGGAGCTTCGGCAATTGCGGCAAAGAGGCAGATTTGAGTATGAAGGAAGGCTATCGGCATTCCGCCGTCTCGTGCGAATCGGCGCGCTGGCGCGAAAAAGAAGAGTGACAATGCTGGAAACACTGGAAAGATCGGCGGTCGCAGCCGGAAGGGCGATCCTGGACATTTACAACGCCGGCCCGGCCGTCAGCTACAAAGCCGATACTTCACCCGTTACCGACGCCGACCACAGCGCCGAACGGATAATCCTCGCCGATCTCGCGGCGAGCTTTCCCGACATTCCGGTGATCGCCGAGGAAGCCGCGGCCGCCGGGCACGTCCCCGATATTTCCGGAAAATCGTTCTTCCTCGTCGATCCCCTCGACGGCACCAAGGAATTCGTCGGCCGCAGCAGCGATTTCACCGTCAACATCGCGTTGATCGAGGACGGCGCGCCGGTCGCCGGCGTGGTCTATGCCCCCGCGCTCGGCATCCTCTATTCGGCAAGTGCCGGCAAGGCGAGGAAGGCCCTGATCGAGGACGATCGCGTTGCCGGTGATCACGTGACCATCGGCTGCCGCATCTGCGGCGACCGGCCGGTGGCCTTGACCAGTCGTTGGCACAACAGCGCCGAAACGGTCGCCTATCTCGCGGATCACGGCATTACCGACTATGAGGCGGTCGGTTCGTCGTTGAAATTTTGCCTGCTGGCCGAAGGGCTTGCCGACATCTACCCGCGCTTCAGCCGTACCATGGAATGGGACACGGCAGCCGGCGACGCTATCCTGCGCGCGGCCGGCGGCGAGACGCTGACCATGGAAGGAACGCCTCTCACTTACGGCAAGCGCAACCAGCGCCACGACAGCGATTTTGCCAATCCCTGGTTCGTCGCCCGCGGCAAGCCCTGACGTCGTGGTCAACGATCGCGCTGACCGTGTGCGGCGGCAATAAGGCTGCCGATCGTCATCTCGTTGAAGGGTTTGTCGATCCTCGGAACATCGCGCAGATGCTCCGGCGAAGGAAAAGATTCGCCGTATCCGCTGGTAAACCCGACCATGATGCCGCGCGCGATCATGGCATCGGCAATGATGAAGCTCGTATCGCTATCGAGATTGACGTCGATGAGAGCAAAATCGATGGCGTGAGCGGCGACGATTTCCATAGCCTGCTCGGCATTCGTGGCGACGTGAACTTCTGCCACTCCCAGAGATGTAAGGATTTCCTCGGCGTCCATCGCAATGATGAAATTGTCGTCCAAAACGAGAACCGTCTTGATTGTCGGCGGAATTTCGTTGCTTTGCACTCCCGATGCCCTTTCAGAACCCTGCCCCGCAAACCGAGGCTTGATCCTCGAACATCCAAACTAGGTCGTAAAGAGTGTCCTGGCATTTAAAATTGACATGTGACGGCACATCAGATGAATGGCCGCTTGTTCTCGCTGATGCCGCCCCACTCGGCAATCGCAAGCAGCCCATCGACATCGCGCACGTTGCATCCCCCGTCCACCCACCGAATGAGCCCGCGGTCGGCAAGCTTCTTCAGGGTCTTGTTGGTGTGGACAACCGAAAGGCCAAGCGTGTCGGCGACATGCTGCTGGCGGATCGGGATCGCGACGCGATTGCCGCGAAACAGCTCTAATGCTTTTGCCCGCTGGTAAAGAAACGCAAGTAGATAGGCGGCCCTCTCAAGCGCCGAACGCCGGCCAATGCTCAGGAGATGCTCGTCAAGCATGCGTTCCTCCCGGGCGGCAATCCAGGTCAGATCATAAGCAAGGTCGGGGTGTCTGGTATAAAGCTGATTGAGCCTGTCCCGTTCGAAGACGCAGAGAGTAACCGGAGAAAGCGCCTCGATCGAATGCTGCATTTCTCCCATCAGGCTGCCTTGAAGTCCGACAATATCTCCAGGCATTACGTAGTTCAGGATCTGACGCCGGCCGTCGTCGAGCATCTTGTATCGAAAACCCCAACCGGCAAGCACGGTGAAGAGGTGAGCGCTGTGCATACCTTCAAGGATTATCGTCGCGCCGCTATCGACTGCCAACTCGCCCGTCTTGAAATCCGAAACGAAAGCCAGTTCCTCGGCTGCGAAATCGCGAAAGACCGCGAGTTGGCGAAGGGGACAATTTTCGCACGGCGTGCGTTTGCTGTTCTTGCTCGTTTGGCTTGCCATGAACCATCTCGTGGCCGGGGCGTGCGGAGGAACCTGCCCATAAAACCCCGTACATAGAACTAGCGCTCGCGCGCTCCTGGGCAAGGTTGTCGGAAAGCAATGACATTTCAGACGTTTCGCAAACCGGTCGCCGGTGATTGCGATGGACTTGGCGCCGCCGCCGCTCTATCTCTTTCGGAACTTTCCGCCGTCAACGGGGATCCACACCATGTCCTACGCCGCCATCGCAAAAAATAACGTTGCTGTCATCACCGGAGCTGCCTCCGGCATCGGGCTTGCCGCGGCCAAGCGCTTCGCCGGCCTCGGGCTGAAGGTTGTCCTTGCCGACCTGCCCGGCGAACGCTTGCAGGCGGCTGCGGCCGAGGTGGCAAGGATTGCCACGGACGGCGCGAGCGATGTCGCCGCAATCGCCACGGACGTCTCCCGCCCCAATGATCTCGTGGCGCTGGCGCGTTCGGCGAGCGAGCGGTTCGGCCACGTGCATGTGCTGATGAACAATGCCGGCATCCAGCCGGGCAGCTCGATGTTTGGCCCACTGGAGAACTGGGAAGCCGTGATTGCAGTCAATCTCTGGGGCGTGATCAACGGCTCGCGGATTTTCGCGCCCGCCATGATCGCCCATGGCGAGCCGGGGCTCATCATCAATACCGGATCGAAACAAGGTATCACCACCCCGCCCGGCGATCCGGCGTACAATGTCTCGAAGGCCGGGGTGAAGGCCTTCACCGAGGCGCTGCAGCATGAATTGCGCAATACCGAAGGCTGCAAGGTCGCCGCGCATCTCTTGATCCCCGGCTTCGTCTACACGTCGCTGACCGCCCACGGACGAACGGAAAAGCCGGCGGGCGCATGGACCCCGGATGAGACCGTGGACTTCATGATGGAAACCCTCGAGCGCGGCGACTTTTACATCCTCTGCCCGGACAACGAGGTCGACCGCGCGACGGACGAGAAGCGCATCCTGTGGGCCGCAGGCGACATCGTCGAGAACCGGCCGCCGCTTTCGCGCTGGCATCCGGACCATGGCGAAGCCTTCAAGGCCTTCCTCGCCGGCAAAAAAGGCTGAGGGATCCACGGACGTGCGCAGGCCCCTGAGGCGGCCTTGACGTGCAGAAGGACAAGACGGTGACCAGCGGCATCCACCACATCACCCTGATCGCCCGCAAGGTGCAGGCAAATGTCGATTTCTATGTCGGCTTTCTCGGCCTGCGCCTCGTCAAGCGAACCGGCGGCTACGAGGACCCCAACCAGTTGCATCTCTTTTACGGGGATGCGGCGGGGTCGCCGGGCTCGCTCGTCACCTTCCTGATGTGGGAAGACGGCTCGCCCGGACGCGTCGGCCACGGTCAGCCGAGCGAAATCGCCTTTGCCATCCCGCCGCAGAGCATAGGCTTCTGGCTGACGCGCGCATTGCAGTTCAACATTCAGGCGACCGGCCCGGCGCAGGAGTTCGGCGAGCCGGTGCTGCGTCTCAAGGATCCGGACGGTGTGATCGTGAAACTGGTCGGAACCAACGCGCTTGCCGAACCCGCTCCATGGGCGAGCCCGGATATTCCGGAGACCGACGCGATCCGGCGGCTGCGCGGCGCGACCATCCTCACCGAGAAGCCGAAGGAGACCGCCCACTTCCTGCAAAATCATTTCGGCTATTCGGAGACCGGAGCGACAGCCACGATCCGGCGCTTCACGTCGAAGTCCGGAGACGTCATCGACGTGCGCGACGCCACCGGCTTCTGGACATCGGCGCCCGGCACCGGCACGATCGACCATATCGCCTTTCGCGCGCCGGATGAGGCGACGGTGCTTGCCGTGCGGGCCGATCTCGAGCAGGAGCACGCCGGTGCGACCAACGCGCACGACCGCAAATATTTCTTCTCGCTCTATGTGCGTGAACCGGGCGGCTCGCTCTACGAGCTTGCCACCGACGGTCCCGGTTTCGCGGTCGACGAGCTGCCGGACACGCTCGGATCCAAGTTGTTCCTGCCGACGCACCTTGAAGCCGATGCAGCCGGGACCTTGGTGAAGCTTCCGCAATTCGCCCTGCCCGGCGAGCCGCGGCTGACGCCGCGCGACCTGCCTTTCATCCACCGCTTCTATCATCCGGATGAACCCAACCATCGCACCTTCGTGCTCTTACACGGCAGCGGCGGCAACGAAACGGACATGCTCCCCTTCGGTCATCAGATCGATCCGCGCGCCACCCTGCTCGGAATGCGTGGCCGAAGCACCGAGGAGGGTTTCCCGCGCTGGTTCCGCCGCCTGTCGATGACGACGTTCGACCAGCAGGATATCCGCTCGGAGGCAGAGGCCTTCGTCGCCTTTATCGAAGGCGCGCGCGATGGCTACGGCCTCACGCCTGACAAGACGATCTTCATCGGCTACTCGAACGGCGCAAATATGCTGGCTGCCGTCATGCTGCTTTACCCGGGCCTAATCAGGAACGTGGTGATGATGCGGGCAATGGCCGCGCTCGAAGACGCGCCGACACCCGACCTTGCCGGAGCAAATCTTCTGGTGCTGACGGGCAAGGAAGATCCCTACGGCAAATACGCACCGACCCTCATAAGGGTCCTCGCCGATACTGGCGCAAACCTCAAGGCGCTGGACATCGACACCCACCACGGCATCGGTGACGACGATGCGGAAGCCATTCGCGGCTGGCTGGTGGAAAACGGTCTCTGATGCCGTGCCCTACTGCAAGTTTTCTTAAATCGCAGTCGATTTAAGGATAAAAACATGCAGCACTTCAAATGCCACAGCGTCCTTTGCGCTTCTAGAGCAATTCGAGGAAAAGTGTGAAACGGTTTTCCGTCCGGAATTGCGTAGTTTCAAAGAGTTAGAGCATTTCACTGTTTCAATGAAACAATGAAATGCTCTAATAAGACGCGGCGCTGTGATGCGTTACGACGCTTTCGTCGTCGCGACATACTCGGCGAAGGCGGTAACAAAGTCGCGGACCCGCTCCCTGGTCTGCTCGTCGGTCAATTGCCCCTCGCTATCGAACAACGCAGCGGCCTTCGGCAATATCAACCGCTTCCCCGACCACAGGTCGGCCCCGAGCGTCCGCATCACGGAGAGCCAGGCATTCTGGCTGAGAATGGTGCCGAAATTCCCAGGCGACGCACCGGCCAACGCAAAGGGTCGACAACCGAACACCTTTTTGGTGTCGGCCGGCGGACGACTGAGCCAGTCGATGGCGTTCTTGAAAACACCGGGCATCGAGTTGTTGTATTCCGGAGTGAAGAGGATCACGCCGTCCGCCGCCACGATCTTCTGTTTGAGATCGGTCACCGCTGCCGGGATGCCGCTTTCGGTCTCCACATCGCCATCGTAAAGCGGGATGCCGTGCAGCGTCGCGGTCTCGAATTCAATGTTGTCCGGCGCGAGGGATTTTGCTGCCTTCAGTAAAGCCGTATTGAAGGAAGCCTTTCGCAGACTGCCCGATATGCCGAGAATCTTCCTCATGAATGATGGGTTTCCTCTTGTCCGCGCATCGGCGGCCCAAAGCCGCCCTCCTCACTACAGCGCCCGCATCTTATTAGACGCGCAAAGGACGCTGTAGCACTTTGAATTGCCGCATGTTTCTTTCCTTAAATCGGCTACGATTTAAGGAAACATGCAGTAGAACTAGAGGTCAAAAGACAAAAAGAAAGCCGAGAACAATGTCCCGGCTTCTTTTGGCTACTCCAAGGGCTTCAGCCCTGCCTCGATCTGAGCACGCTTCGGCTCAAGGAACGGCGGCAGCGAAAGACTTTCGCCGAGCGTTTCCATCGGTTCGTCGACGGCAAAGCCAGGACCGTCGGTCGCAATCTCGAACAGGATGCCGTTCGGCTCGCGGAAATAGAGCGAGCGAAAATAGAAGCGCTCGACCTCGCCGCTCGACGGCAAGCGGAAGCCGTTCAGCCGTTCCGTCCACTGATGCAACGCATCCACGTCCGCCGTGCGGAAGGCGACATGGTGCACCCCGCCGGCGCCTTGGCGGGCGATCGGCAGGCCCGGTTGGACCGCGACATGCAACTCGGCCGCGGGACCGCCCTCGCCCATCGAGAAGACATGCACCTCGCCGACGCCGTCCGGCGTGGCGTAGGTGCGCACATCGATCATGTTCATGACATGCGTGAGCACGAGCGCCGTGTTGGTGATATCCGGCACGCTGATCGTGATCGGGCCAAGGCCCTTGATCTGATGCTCGGCGGGAACCGGGCTCTTGTCCCAGGGATGCGACGGCGCAGGTCCGCCGTCATCCAGAAGCCGGAAGCGCTGGCCCTCGCCGTCCTCGAAGTCGACCGACGTCCGGCCGTCGATTTCCGTGACCTCACCGGCCGAGACGTTCAGTTCGGCAAACCGGCGCTTCCACCATCTGACGCTTTCGGCGCTGGCAACCCGGAGGCCGGTACGCGAAATGCTGTGCGTGCCGCGTCCCTCCGGGCCGACCGGCCAGTCGAAGAACGTCAGGTCGCTACCGGGCGTTGCCTTTCCGTCGGCATAGAAAAGATGATAGGCGGTGGTGTCGTCCTGATTGACGGTTTTCTTGACCAGCCTCAGCCCGAGCGTCTTGGTGTAGAAGCGCAGGTTTTCCGGCGCGTTGGCAGTGATCGCGGTGAGGTGGTGGATGCCTGTCAGTTGCAAGCTCATGATTGCCTCCAGTTCAATGCGTTACGGTGGCGTTTGGGCGTCTCATAGGACGAACGGCGCCGTAACGCGGGCATTTCGTTGAGCCCCAATATCGGTCGGCTCGGTCGCTTCAAAAAGAGAAAGCGACGCGAACAGATTGTTCTCTAAAGGCGAACGATCTAGAGCGCCATGCGTTCAACGAACGCACAAAGGGCGCTCTAGCACTCTGATTCTAGAGCATCTTATCCGCCTTCAGTGATTCCAATGAAAGCGGGATGCTCTAACCGCGCGGACGCTGCAGATCCCGGAGATAGGTATTCTCCAACCGCGAAATGGCAAACAGCCCCGGGTCGATTTCCGCGAAGATCAGCGTTTCGTCTGCGGAATTGGCTTTCGCCAGGAGCTGCCCGTCCGGCGAAGCGATGCGCGACGAACCGGCGAAGGAAAACATCGCGTCGGAACCGCAATGATTGATGTAGGCGACGAAGAGCTGGTTTTCGAACGCCCTCGTCTGAATCATGTGGTCAGCAATGAAGGTTCCGGACCAACCGGCCGGAAGCGCCGTCGGCACCAGCACGGCGTCGGCGCCGGCAAGCGCGAGTCGGCGGACATTTTCCGGAAACTCGACGTCGTAGCAGATCAGCATGCCGCACCTGACGCCTTGGTGTTCGAACAGGCGCGTCGACGGCTCCGCCGGCGTGAACAGCGAGCGTTCGTAGTCGCCATAGAGGTGCGACTTGCGATAGACCGTCGGGGCGGCGTCACCGTCGACATGGACGGCGCTGTTGTAGACGGCATCGCCCTCACGCTCGGCGAAGCCGGCAATGATCGCGATGCCGGCTTCGGCCGAAATCTGCTGCAACCGCTGCACGATCGGGCCGTCGGCGGCCTCGGCGATGTCACGGATCACGTCACCGGCACCGTAGCCGGTGACGCCGAGCTCGGGCGTGACAAGCAGCGTCGCGCCCTGGCGGGACGCCTCGACCGCCGCTGCCCCGATCCGGGCGAGATTGGCGGCGATATCACCGCCAACGGATTTCATCTGCAGAGCGGCAAGCTTCATCATTTGCCATCCGATGACATGGCGCCGAGCAGCTTCGGCAGGTCTCCGAACCGGGCGACGAGGCCGAAGATGATCGCGGCCGTCGTGACGAAGAGGATCGTCACCGAGGCCATGGTCGGCGTGTAGCCGTAGCGTAGCGCGTTGAAGATCTTGATCGGCAGCGTCTCCATGGTGAAGCCGACGGTCATATAGGCGACGATATATTCATTGAGCGACAGCACGAACGCAAAGGCATAGCCCGAGACGATGTAGGGCAGGATCAGCGGCAACACCACGGTGCGGAACACCGTGCGCTCGTCCGCGCCCATGGTCGATGCTGCCTCGACCAGCGATCGATCGATCGACGTGAAGCCGAGCGAAAGCGTGACGAGCGGCAGCGTCACGAAGAAGATCGCGTGGCTGACGACCGCAGTCCAGGGCTGGCCGTAGAAGCCGACAGTCGCCCAGAAGGTGAGAAGGCCCAACGCGGTGATCACCGGCGGCAGCGTGAAGGGCGCGACGCCCAGAAGCTGGAAGATGTTCGCCCAGGGCGCTATCCGCCGCCACAGGAACCAGGCAAGCGGCAAGGCGATGGTGACGGCAAGCGCTGCCGAAAGCACCGCAAGCGTAACCGAGGCCATCAGTGCGTTTCGCCATTCGGGATTCAGGAAGATCTCGCCATACCAGGATGTCGAGAAGCCCTGCGGCGGAAAGGCGAGCGTCTGTTTTTGATTGACCGAAACGCCGGCAACCACGATCAGCGGCAGCGCAAGGAAGAGCGCGATCAGGAAGAAATAGAACTTGCGGAAAATGGACGTCATGCCGCCTCTCCCTTTCGTCCCGCAATAACCGTCAAGGCGACAAGGCCAAGCGTCACCAGGACGAGGAACACCGCCATCGCCGCCGCGAAAGGCATGTTCGACTGGTAGATCGCCTGGTCGGTAATCAGCACCGACAGCGTCCAGTGCTGTGGACGGCCGAGAAGCTGCGGCAGTAGATAGGAACCGAGCGCGAAGATGAAGACCATGATCAGCGTCGCGACGATCGTGTTCCTCAGCGCCGGAACGACGACGGTGAAGAAGGCCTTGAGTGGCGACGCCCCGAGCGTTCGCGCGGCCTCGGTCAGAGTCGGATCAAGTCGGACAAGCGCCGGGAACAATACGAGCACCGTATAGGGGAAGGCCTGATAGACCATGCCCGTCAGCACTGCGGCGAAACTCGGCGTCAGCGCCTTGGCCTCGCCCATGAGGCCGAGCGCAACAAGAATGTTCGTGATGCCGGCCGTGCGCGAAAAAAGCGTCGACCAGGCGAAACCGATGATGACCTCGGAGAGCGAGAGCACCGAGAGCAGCGCGACAAGCCAGACGACCTGCACGCTGCGCGCCATCCGCGTCAGCATGTAGGTGAAGGGTAGCGCCAGCACGACGCAGCAGATGGCGACTGCGATCGCCATCATGAGCGAGAAGCCGAGCACGCCGCCGAAGAACGCCGTAAGAAAGCGGGCATAATTGTCGAAGACGAAGGCCGGCGTATAGAAGCCGCCCTGCTGGCGCTGGAAGAAGCTCACGGCGATCATCGTACCAAAGGGCACCACGAAGAAGATGGTGAGCATCGCCGCGGGGAAAAGGAGCGGCGCGTAGTCGCCGATGGTCTGGGGCGGTTCGCGTCTCATTTCCTGAGCACCACGCAAACGTCCGGAGTGAGCGCGACGCCGACTTGCTGGCCGACGGTGACGTCCGGCCGCTCGCGCGGCGTGGAAACGGCGACGATCTGGCGGCCGGCTACATCGACAAACGTTTCGATCGTGCCGCCGAGATCGCGCACGAAAGTGACCGTGCCGGAAATCGCACCGGCACCCGGCGCCGTCAGGTGCACGTCCTCGGGACGAATTGAAAGCATGGCCTTTGCGGCGCCGTCAGGCAGGGCAAGGCCCTGCACTGGCTGGCCGAGAACGGAAACATAGCCCCGCGTGTCCGCTTCGGCTTCGATCAGGTTGGTCTGGCCGATGAAGTCGGCAACGAAACTGTCCGCCGGTCGGCGATAGATTTCGATCGGCGATGCCGCCTGGCGGATTTCCCCGCCATTCATGACGACCACCGTATCGGCCATCGTCATTGCTTCGCGCTGGTCGTGCGTGACGACGATCGTCGTAATCCCGAGCTGCTGCTGCAACTGGCGCAGTTCCACCTGCATCGCCTCCCTGAGCTTCGCGTCGAGTGCCGAAAGCGGCTCATCGAGAAGGAAAAGCTTCGGTGAGATTGCCAGCGCGCGGGCGATTGCAACACGCTGACGCTGACCGCCGGAAAGCTTCGAGACTGGCCGGTCGGCATAGCCGGAAAGGTGGATCATCGACAGCAGTTCCTCGACCCGCCGCTTCTGGTCCTCCTTCGGCGCCTTGCGGATTCGCAAGGGATAGGCGATGTTTTCGCCGACGGTCAGGTGTGGGAAGAGCGCCAGCGACTGGAACACCATGCCGAGATTGCGCTTATGGGTCGGCACGTGGGTGATGTCTTCGCCGTCCAGGCGGATCGCACCTCCCGTCGGAAGATCGAGGCCGGCGATCATGCGCAGCAACGTCGTCTTGCCGCAGCCTGAGGGGCCGAGCATGCAAACGAAGGTGCCATGCGGCACCGCGAGCTCGACATTGTTGACGGCCCTGAAGGACCCGAATTCCTTGACGACGTTCTGAAGGGCAAGTCCCGACATATATTTCCCGTCCTGCGGCGCCGTGCGTCCGTTCAGACGCAAAGGTCGCTGCATCGCTGTGAGTTGCTGCATGGCCTTGGCCTCAAAGCGGTTCCCTAGGAACCATGCAGTAGCGCCTGATGCGCATGTGGTTCATGGAGCGCGAACAGGGGAACGGTTTTTCCGCCCGCATTCCGCTCGGTCTTTCAACATCGACCCCCCGCCCGCAGGCGGGAAGTCGACGCCCATTGGCGATCAGCCGACGATCAGCTCCGTCCACTTCTGGTTCAGCCAATCCGACTTGGTCTGGTAGAGATCGTAGCGCGGGATGATCGGCTCGATGTCCGACGAAACGGCTGCAAACTCCTTGTCCGTAAGATCAGTCGATTCGCGCTTGACCGTCGGCGAGGTGCCAACCTTACGCGACAGCGTCGCCTGAATCGACGGCTGGGACATATAGTCGATGAAGATGTGCGCTTCCTCCGCTTTCTGCGAAGCGCGCGACAGCGCCCAGCAACCGGAATCCTGGATGCCGCCTTCCTTGGGGAAGGTAGAGCGTACCGGATGGCCGTCTGCGGCCGCAAGACCGGTCACGTCGTGATAATACTGGCCCATCGGAATTTCACCCGACTTCAGCGCCTGTTCGAACTGCGCCTCGTCGCGATACCAGAGCCGGACATTCGGTTTCACTTCGGCGAGTTTCTCGAATGCCTTGAGGATGCCCTCCTCCGTGTCGAGCGCATTGGTGCCGCCCATGAAGGTCTTCGCGGTCACCTCGAGCAGGAAAGAATTGGAGACGAGCGCGAGCAGCCCGAGCTTGTCGGCATTTGCCGGATCCCAGAAGGCGGTCCACGACGTCGGCGCTTCCTTGAAGACGTCGGTGTTGGTGACGAGCGTGATGTACCAGGAAACGGCTCCGATGCCAGCGACGCGGCCATCCGGATACTTGTTGATGAACCGGTCGAGCAGATGCGAGGCGTTCTTGATCTTCGCCATATCGAGCGGCGCCCAGAGCTCGGTCGCCTGGCCCTTGAGCATTGCGACCTGCGACATCATCGAGACGTCCGCCGGAGCCTGGCCGGCACGAGCGGCCTGTTCCAACTGCACGAGCCAGGCTTCACCGGTCGGCTCTGCGACCGACTCGATCGCGATGCCCGTGGCCTTGGTGAATTCGGGGAAGATGTTCTTGTCGAACGAGTCCTTGAAGTAGCCGCCGTAGACGCCGACCTTCAACGACCTGTCCTGCGCCCTCAGCACCGCCGGCATCGCCAGCATCGATGCGCCGGCAAGCCCCGCCCCCAGCAGCGTGCGCCGCTTGATGGAATTGATTTTCATTGCATGTCTCCTTTGTTTTGGCGGCAGCTGCCGCGTTCCCTGTTGTAGTTGATTCCCTGCATCTTTTCGGTGTCAATGTGCTGGCATTCGCCGCTCGAGCATCCGCGCATATTGCGTCAAGGGATAACAAATCACGAAGAAAATCACGGCGACCAGACCATAGACAGTGAAAGGTTCGAAAGTTGCATTATTGATCGCATTGGCCGTCCTGAGAAGCTCCTCGAAGCCGATGATCGAGGTCAGCGCCGTGCTCTTGATGAGCTGGACGAGAAAGCCGACAGCCGGCGGACGCGTGATCGCAAAGGCCTGCGGCAGGATGACCAGGCGCAGTTCCTGAAGATAGTGCAGACCGAGGCTGGCGCCAGCATCCCATTGACCGCGCGGCAGCGCTTCCACGCCGCCCCGCCAGATTTCGGCGAGATAGGCGCTGGCGTAGAAGGTGAGCCCGAGCGCCGCGGCCGTCCACGGCTCGATGCGGAAACCCAGCATCGGCAGGCCGAAGAACATCAGGAAGAGCTGCATGAGCAACGGTGTTCCCTGGAAAAGCGCGATGTAGCCTGAGCCGAGGCGGCGCAACCACGGGTGCTTCGATATGCGGGCAAACAGGATCAGCAGGCCGACCGCAGTCCCGCCGGCGAAGGCAACGATCGAAAGCAGAAGCGTCCAGCGCGTCGCGAAAAGCAGATTGCGCAGAATATCCCAGAAAGTGAATTCGATCACGACACGCCCGCCCCCAACACACGCCGGCCACTGGCGACAAGGCATCGCCTGATCGCCATCGACAGGCCGAGATAGATCATCGTGACGACGAGGTAGGTTTCGAAGGACCGGAATGTCCGTGCCTGCAGCAGGTCGGCCTCATGCGCGAGCTCGCGCACTGCAATCTGCGATACGACCGCCGACTCCAACATCATGATCACAACTTGGCTGGTCAGTGCCGGGAAGATTACCTTGAGGGCCTGCGGCAGGATGATCTTGACGAAAACCTGACGCGGCCTCAGGCCGAGCGCGAGAGCGGCCTCGCTCTGCCCCCTTGGAACTGCATCGAGACCGGCGCCGACGATCTCGGTCGTGTAGGCGGCCATGTTGAGGGTCATCGCCAGGATCGCCGCGACGATTGAATCGAGGCGGATCCCTATGGTCGGCAGACCGAAGAAAATGAAAAAGAGCTGCACCAGAAACGGGGTATTGCGGATCACTTCGACGTAGCTTGCTACTGCCTTGCGGAGCACGCCATAGCGACTGCGGCGCGCGGCAGCGCCGAGAATGCTGATGAGGATGCCGAGCACCGTGGTGCAGGCGATCAACAGCAAAGTCATGGCCGCACCGTGGGCGATTGCGCCCGCGGCGTGGTGAAGCCATCCAAAGTCGAGGCTGTAGCCCATCGTCGCAACCCTTCCCGGACGGGCCTGCGGAAGCCGCAGGCCGCGCGCCGTTCGCCGGAGCGGCTTAGTCCTTGAGGTTGTCGGGGTTGAGCGGCGTCTTCAGCCACGCCTCGGAGCTTTCATTCAACTTGCCGTCAGACAGCATTTTGGCGACCGTGTCGTTGACCGATTGCTTCAGGCGCTCCTCATTCTTGTTGAGGCCGATATGCGACGGTGACGTCAGCAACTGGAACTTCTGTTCCGGCTTCAATGCCTCCTGCCGCGCAAGGACCTGCGCGCCGACGTCGTTACCGACCACCATCAACTGCGTCTGGCCTGAAATGAAGGCCTGGATCACGGCATTGTAGTTATCGAACCGCTGGATGTCCGCCGAGGCAGGTGCGGCTTCGGTGAGGGAAGTGTCCTCGAGCGTCCCGCGATTGACTGCGATCGTCTTGTCGCCGAGATCGTCCTTGCCGGCGACCTTGAGCTCGGCCGGGCCGATGACGGCGATGTAGTAGGGAGCATAGGCGGCCGCGAAATCGATGACCTCGGCACGCTCCTTCGAGTAACCGACGCTCATCAGGATGTCGACGCGCTTGTCGTTGAGATAGGGAATGCGGTTCTGGCCGGTAATGCTGACGAGGTTGAGCTTCACGCCGAGCGCATCGGCGATGTGCTGCGCGACATCGATATCATATCCCTTGATGCTCATGTCAGCACTGGCCGACGAGAACGGCGGGAAATCAGAGAAGATGCCGACATTGATCTGGCCGGCGGCCTTGATATCGTCGAGAGCATCGGCATGAGCCATTCCAGCCGCGGCACCGACCATCAGTGCGGCGGCAAACAATGCTTTCAGCTTGATTTGGATTGTCATTTTCGTTCCCCAGTCTGGAAGTTTGTTTGTCGGGTCAGGATGCCCCTGGCCGTCGCTTCCAGTTCGGCGGCCGGGCGATCTCGAAAGTGTCAGCCGGCCTTGCCGGTGATCGCCGGACTGAAGACCATCAGGCTCAGGATCTCGAAGAGTACCTGCGCACCGGCATGGGCCGTATTGGTCGTCGCGTCATATTGCGGGGCAACCTCGACGACATCGCCGCCGACAAGATTGACACCCTTCAAGCCGCGGATGAGTTCGAGCACCTCGCGCGTCGTCAGGCCGCCGACTTCCGGCGTGCCGGTCCCGGGAGCGAAACTCGGGTCGAGGCTGTCGATATCGAAGGAGAGGTAAGTCGGACCGTCCCCGACGATCTTCCTCGCCTTTTCGATGATAGCCGGAATGCCAAGGCCGGTGACTTCTTCGGCGTGGATCACGGTCATGCCGGACTCGTAGGAGAACTCCCAGAGATATTCGGCCGAGCCGCGGATGCCGATCTGGACGACGCGGGTCGGGTCGAGCACGCCGTCGAGGACCGCGTTGCGGAACGGACCGCCATGATGGAACTTGGTGAGGTCATAGGCGCCGCCGGTGTCGCAGTGCGCATCGATATGAATCATGCCGACCGGGCGCTTCTTGCCGACTGCCTTCAGGATCGGATGCGTGATCGAATGGTCGCCGCCGACCGAAAGCGGCACGACGCCGGCATCGACGATCTGGTTGATGCGCTTTTCGATATCGTCATGGCTGAGTTCCAGCCGATAGCGGCTCTGGAAGGCAACATCGCCGATATCGGCCACGCGGAGATCCTGGACGGGCGCGCAGCCGAGCACATGGTTGTAGGGACCAATGCGTTCGATCGCACGGAGCGCCCGCGGTCCGAAACGGGAGCCCGGGCGGTTGGTGACACCAAGATCCATCGGTATGCCGACGATCGCCACCTGCAAGTTGCCGAAATCCGGATTTTCGGCGTCGACCGGCATATACGGCGCGGTCAGGAAGGTCGGGATGCCGGAATAGGGCGCCAGCCGCGTCCCGCTCTTGGTGAAGATCTTATCCGCGACCTTGCGAAACGTCGGATCGAAGAGCTCGCCGCCGTGACTTTCGCCATATTTCGCCTTCAATTCGCTGAGCTTCTGTTCATCCCAGGCCATGCGCCCGAACCTCCATGTTTTGCCGCCGGGGATGCGCGGGACGCGCCGCAAATCGTGATTTGCGGATTTCGCCGGTTGGACTGGCGCCGTCATGTTCCCCAGGCTTTTGCCTTTGTTGGCGTATATTAGGAGACAATTCCGCTGGAAAATCAATTGACATTGTTATAGCGTTTCGTGTGAGAAAAATTCACATTCCTGCCCGTCTTCCGGAGCGCCTTTTTTGTCGAGCCGCCTACCTCCTCTCAATCCGCTGCGTGCTTTCGAGGCGACCGCCCGGCGCGGCTCCGTTTCGGCTGCGGCGCGCGAGCTCAACGTTACGCACGGCGCCATCAGCCATCAGATCCGGGCACTCGAACTCTCCTTCAACGCCACGCTTTTCGAGCGTGGCGGCAAACGGCTGAGGCTGACCCCGCAAGGTGCCCTGCTGCTGCCGGCCGTCACCCATGCCTTCGCGGAGATCGCCGCCGCCACCGCCGCCATGACACGCCCGGCGACAAGCGGAGAACTCAGGATCACCTGCGTCCCGGCGCTGCTCTCCTTCTGGATGATCCCGCGCCTGCACCAGTTCACCGAACAGTTCCCGGACGTCAGGCTGACGCTGATCGCCTCCAACGATGCGGCGCATCTGCATTCCCCCGACGTCGATGTCTGCCTGCTCTACGGCGATGGCAACTGGAACGACTGCTGGGCGAAGCTCTGGAGCCGACTCGAGCTCTTCCCGGTCGTCAGCCCGACACTCCTCAATATGCGGCCGCTGCGCTCCGTGCGGGATCTGCGCGACCACGTGATGCTCCACGGCGACGACGGTCGCGAGTGGAACACCTGGCTAGCCGCCGCCGATGCGATCGATCTGCAGCGTGGCCGCCAGCATTTCATGAGCGACGCGCGGCTTTCGACCGAAGCCGCATTGCACAATCAGGGCGTCGCGCTCGGCGACACGATCACCGCGGGAAGCCTGATCGCGCGCGGCGAACTGATCGCCCCCTTCGATCTGACGGTGCCGGCCAACGATGCCTTCTTCGTCGCCTGCCGCAACGAGATCCGCGCCGCACCGATCGTCCGCGTCTTCATCGACTGGTTGTTCGCCGCGCTTGAGAGCGACCCGATGCCGGAGCTACAGGTTTCCGCCCGCACGATCATTCGAAGCCGCATTCCGAAGCCGGAAGCCGCGCGAAAGACGGCCGCGGACGGTTTTCAGCCCGTCTCGTCGCCGGCTCGGAACCGTCGCCCGGAACGCCCCCAGAAACGCAAGGCCAAATCATAGAACGGGACCGAGAGCTCGGCGCAACTCTCCGCCAGCCCTTTGTCCCCGCTTGCCAGCAACAACAGGAAGGTTCAAATGCCGCATTTCAATCCCCTCGTCGAAAAGCTCGCGCCGCCGCCGGTTCCCTCGGTGCTCGCCTGGGCGAAGGCCTATGACGGGGCAAGAGGCCCGTTGATCGATCTTTCGCAGGCGGTGCCGGGCTATCCCGCGCATCCGGACATGCTGAAATGGCTCGGCGAGGCTTCCGCCTCGACCGCCTACACCCGTTACGGCGCGATCGAGGGGGAGACGGAATTGCGTGCGGCCTATGCCGCCCATGTCGCCAGCCTCTATGGTGCGGCGGTTACGGCCGAAAACATTCACATCACCTCCGGCTGCAACCAGGCTTTCATGTGTGCCGTCATGGCGATCGCCGGGGCGGGCGACACGGTCCTGATGACCAACCCCTATTACTTCAATCAGGAGACGACGCTGGCGATGCTGGGCATCAATGTCGAACTGGTGCCCTGTGACGCCGGCGCCGGGTTCCTGCCGGAGGTGGACGCGATCGCCTCGGCGCTTCGGCCTGGCATTCGCGCGCTTGCCCTCGTCTCGCCAAACAACCCGACCGGCGCCGTCTATCCGCCGGAGTTGCTCGAGCGTATCCACGGCGCCTGCCGCAAGAACGGCACCTGGCTGATCCTCGACGAGACCTACCGTGACTTCCTGCCATCAGCCGACCTTGCGCCCCACGGTCTGCTTCAGGCGAAGGGCTGGCAGGACAGCTTCATCGGCCTCTACAGCTTCTCGAAATCCTTCTGCATTCCCGGCCACCGCCTCGGCGCGATCACCGCCGGTCCGGCGCTCGTCGAACAGATCACAAAGATCATGGATAACCTGCAGATCTGTGCCCCGCGCGCAGCACAGGCCGCCGTCGCTAAAGCGATTCCGGCGCTTGCCGATTGGCGGCTTGCGAACCGTGTTGAAATCGGCGCGCGCGCCGACGCCCTCAAGGAGGTCATGAGCCGCCTGCCGAAGTGGAAGCTGCAGGCGGTCGGGGCCTATTTCGCCTATATCCGCCACCCCTTCCCCGATATCGATTCGCAATTCGTTGCCGAGAAGCTGGCGAAGCTCGCCGGTGTGGTCTGCCTGCCCGGCGACTATTTCGGCGAGGGCCAGGAAAACTACCTGCGCTTTGCCTTCGCCAATGCCGATGTGGCGACGATCCGCAAGCTCGAAGAACGGCTCGCGAGCTTCGAGTTGCCCGGCATCTGAGCGTAGGAGATTATCCGCGGCGGGCGATCAGGATCCCGACGAGCACGATCGCGCCGCCGATGGCCTGGGCGAGGCCCACGGGTTCACTGAGCAGCACCCAGGCGAGGATCGCCGCCACAACCGGCTGCAACAGCAGGGTCAACGACGAGAAGGCGGCCGGCAGGTAGGCGAGCGCATAGGTGATCGCCACCTGTCCGCCCGCATGACTGACAAAGGCGAGACCGAACAGCATCGCCCATCCGAAGGCACTGGCCGGGAAAAGCGTGGGTTCGGCGACGAGCGTCATCGGCAGCATGCAGACGGCCGCCGAGGCCGTGCTCCAGATCATGATCCGGTTGGTGTCGAAGCGGCTCCGCAATTTGCCGATCGCAAGGATATAACCGGCATAGAACATCGCGGCGACGACCGCGATGCCATCGCCGAGGAGGTTGCCCGCGGCGAGCCCGGCTGGCCCGCCCTTCAAGATCACGACGCCGGCGATCGCCGTCGCGAGCCCCGCGACGAAGACACCGCTGACCTGGGCGCGAAACAGCGCCCAGCTTGCGAGCGTGACGAAGACCGGCGCAAGATTTGCGAGCAGCGTCGCATTCGCAACGGATGTCATGGTCAGGGAAAGATGCCAGGCGGCGAGGTCGATCGCGAGAAAGACGCCGGGCAGGATAAGCATCGCATAGTCGGAAAGTTGCTGCGGCCGCCTGTCGCCTGCTGGCGCGTTCCGAAACCACGACCAGGCGACAAGCGGGATCAGCGCCAGGGCGACGCGCCAGAAGGCGGTCGCCATCGGCCCCACCTCGGAGAGCCTCACGAAGATCGGCGATCCCCCGATAGCAGCACCGCCGAGCAGCAGTGCTGTCATCGCAAGCGAGTTGCGGGAGGAAACGGAAGCGGCGGCTTGAGTCACGGCGATGTCCAGAGGGTCAACTGATGACGGATGCCGCACGGCACCCGCGAGCCAGCTACCAGAACCCGGCCGCCGACAACAGCCGCCAGCCGCTAATTTAGCTACAAAAATTCAGCCGGTGGACGGGCACCGGCTGAATCTCGTCATCGCAGAGGATCAAGCCGCGTCGGGGACGTGCACGGTCTTCACTTCGAGGAAATCCTCAAGGCCGAACAGGCCGCCTTCGCGGCCATTGCCGGACTGCTTGTAGCCGCCGAAGGGGCTGCCATAGCGGTGCGGTCCGCCGTTGATATGCACCATGCCTGCGCGCAACCTTGCGGCGACGCGTTCGGCCCGTTTGGGATCCCCTGTCTGGACGTAGGCCGCAAGTCCATAATTGGTGTCGTTGGCGATCCGGATCGCTTCCTCTTCCGTATCGAAGGGAATGATCGCCAGCACCGGACCGAATACTTCTTCGCGTGCGATGCGCATCGTGTTGTCGACGTCGGCGAAGATCGTCGGCTTGACGAAATAACCGGTCTCGAAGCCCTCCGGCTTGCCCACACCGCCGACGAGCAGTTTGCCGCCCTCGGCAATACCCGCCTCGATCAGCGCCTGCACGCGGCCAAACTGGATGTGGCTGACAAGCGGCCCGATGTGTGAGCCCTCCTTCGCCGGATCGCCGACCCTGGCCTCGGCACCGACACGCCTCGCAATCTGCACCACCTTGTCGTAGACGCCGCGCTCCACCAGCATGCGCGTCGGCGCGTCGCACGACTGGCCGGAATTGTTGAAGCATTCGAGGATGCTGCCGGCAACGCGTTCCTCAAGGTCAGCGTCGGCGAAGACGATGTTCGGCGACTTGCCCCCAAGTTCCAGCGTGACGCGCTTGACCGTTTCGGCCGCATCCTTGCTGACGGCGATACCAGCCCGGGTCGAACCGGTGAACGACATCATGTCGATGTCCCTGTGCCTCGAGAGCACGGCACCGACGTTGATCCCGTCGCCGTTGACGAGATTGAAGACACCTGCCGGGAAGCCGGCCTCGTGGACCATCTCCGCGTAAAGCATGGCGTTGAGCGGCGTGAATTCGCTGGGCTTCAGCACGCAGGTGCAGCCGGTGGCAAGCGCCGGCACGACTTTTAGCGCGATCTGGTTGATCGGCCAGTTCCAGGGCGTGATCAGGCCGCAAACACCGACCGGCTCACGCAGCATGATATCGCCGTTCGGAAGCCGGTCGCGCGTCTTCAAGCGCTTCAGCGCGTCGATGAAACCCTGCAGGTGGCCGACGCCGACATCGGCTTGTTGCTCGCGCGCCATCGTCGCCGGCGCGCCCAATTCCATGGTGATCGTTGTGGCCATCTCGTCATAACGGCGCTTGTAGATCGAAAGCAGCTTTTCGAGCAGCGCCAGACGCTCCTCGACGCTGGTCTGGCTGTAGGTTGCGAACGCCTTCTTCGCCGCGGCGACGGCGCGATCGATATCGGCGGCGGTACCCATGGAAATCACGGCAATCGGTTGCTCGGTCGCCGGATTCAGGACCTCCAGATCCTTCGCCTCGATCGGATCGACCCATTCGCCGTTGATATAGAACTTTCTCTTGTCGAGCATTCGCTCCTCCTCCCGTGCGGCTCCGAAAGCGAAGTGACGAGACGCTTCACCGCATACGGGTCTTCCGGAGCAATTCGTCGCATAAGTCACACATTCCCGCTTGCCGCGGGCAAGGCTACGACGTTGACAGTCCCGACGGCAAGCGGAACGATCGTCTTCGGCGATAACGGCCGATACGCCACAAGCGTCCGGTCTGTCGCTGTACGCGGCGTCTCAAACTGGAGCAAAGGGGAATGATCGTGCGCGAGACTAAGCCGGGCGGCCAGCGGCTCGCCCCTGGACGAGCATTTGTCGCGGTCAGATTAGCCCTACTGGCGCTTCAGATCGCGCCGATGATGAGCGCCGTGACAAAACTGAAAGCCGCCGCAATCGCAATGGTGTGAGGAATCAGATTGCCCCGCGCGCGCCGCGCCGGTTGTGCAGCGTAGATCGTGTAGCGGGATTGGGCTGTCGCCTTGATCGCGTGCATCTTGCTCTCCGCTGTTTCGCAACTTCACGATAGCTATGTTCTCCTATATTATCCATTGAGTTTATAGATATTATTTTCTGTCGATCGCGCCGGAAATGAAAAATCCGTTTACGGCGACATTGCCATGTTCAGTGCCGGTTGCGGTCGCGCTCTTGCAGATGTCGCGACCAGGTTTCGCTGAACCAGGGCGTCAGCAGCGAAACGTCGGCCGCGCGGTGCGACCGGGCGAGCGAGACATCGGTTTCGACCGAGGTCCACACCGTAAAGGCGGTGAGCTCATGCTTTCCGAAGGTCTGGATCAACGGGATGTCCGCCGCGTCGCGGCCGCGCGCGACAGGAATGCGGCCGATGCGCCGCGCATTGTTCTTGGCGTCGAACGTATACCAGCCATCGCCGAGATAGACCTCGAACCAGGCATTGAAATCCATGGGTGCCGGGCTCTCGGGCACGCCGACATTGGTCATGTAGCCGTTGACGTAGCGCGCCGGCATGTTCATGCAGCGGCAAAAAGCAATCGCGAGATGAGCATAATCGCGGCTGACCCCCAGGCGATCCTCGTGCGCCTCCAGCGCCGTGCGCATTGCCTGCGCATAGCCATAGCTGAAAACCAACCGATCATGGACATAGTCACAGATCGCCTGGACGCGCTGCCATCCGGCGGGAACGTCACCGAAAAGCTTCCACGCCAGCGCACCGAGCCGGTCGATCTCGCAATAGCGGCTGGCGGAAAGGTAAGGCAGCCAGGCCGCTGGAAGCCGCTCCACTGGCACGGCTTCTGCCAGTGGATCCGAGGCATCGGGCCTGCCGTCGTCCTTGATCACAGCGTCATAGCTGAGCTTGGTTTCGCCCGCGTGCAAGACCATCCGCAGGCAGGCGTTGCCGTGGGGGTCAGTGATTTCCTCCATCGCCAGGATCGGAGATGCGACGGGGCCGCGTTCACGGAGGATGTTGCCACGCCGTTCGGGTACAACCGAAAGATAGGTCATCATCGGCGTCGGCTGCGTGCACCGAACGCCGATCTCGTAACCGAAGCGTATGAACATCTCTGACCTCCCTGATCAACCGCGGCCACTCCGTCATGGCCTGGCCCGCGATTAGGGCATGAATGCCCTGCGGTACATGTTCACGCGTCGCGTTTGCCGCGATCTCGACTGTTGAGATCGGACCGAGGAAAAGTCCCGTGGCGCGCCATTGCAGCACGCCGGATATCGCGCCCGATCCGGACGCGCCGGTCAGACGGTCCAGCCGAGAAAATTCTAGCGCATCATTGGCCCTAGAGGAATCGATTTGGACGCGAAACTCCGGAAAGTCGACCATTACCAGCCGACGGCATCCTTGAAGGAATACCACCAGGAGCCGATCGTCGAATATTGCGCGCGGAACATCCGCCCACCCGGAAACGGATACCACGGCAGCCTCTCGAAGACGTCGAAGCGCGACGTGTCGCCGTCGATCGCCTCGGCAAGCGTGCGACCGAAGAGATGGGAACCGGTGACGCCATGCCCGCTATAGCCATGGGCGAAATAGGTGTTGGCTCCGATCCGTCCCATCTGCGGCACGCGCGTGAAGGAGAGCGCGAAATTCCCGCTCCAGGCATAGTCGATCTTCACGCCCTTTAGGCGCGGGAAAACCTTTTCGAGATTGGGCCTGAGTTTCGCGACGACATCCGCCGGATCCGTGCCGCCATAGACAGTGCCGCCACCGAAAATCATCCGCTTATCGGCAGAGAGCCGGAAATAGTCGAGAATATAGCGCACGTCCTCCACGCACATGTCGCTCGGGATCAGCGAATGGGCGAGTTCCTCGCCAAGCGGCGCCGTGGTGATCATCTGCGTCGAGACCGGCATGACACGCGAAACGAGCTTCGGCACCGCGTCGCCGAGATAGGCGTTGCCGCAAAGCACGACGATGCGAGCGGAGACCTCACCCTCTTGCGTGTAGACGGTCGGCCGCGCCGCCTCGTGGTCCACGCGGGTGACCGGCGACATTTCGTAAATCGTGCCGCCAAGGCTTTCGAGAGCGCGAGCCTCGCCGAGCACCAGATTGAGCGGATGCATGTGCCCGCCCGTCGTGTCGAGCATGCCGCCGCAATAGGCATCGGAATTGACCAGCTTCCTGAGCGCCTCGCGGTCGAGAAGCTGGTGGTCGTCCATTCCGTATTGGCGCCACAACGCCTGCTTGGCTTCCAGCTCCTTCATGTGCGCGGCGGTATAGGCGGCATAGATGTTGCCGGGCTTCAGGTCACAGTCGATGTGGTATTGGCTGACGAGCCGGCGGATGATTCGCGCGCCCTCCTGCACCAGCCCACCGATGAAGCGTGCCGCATCCTCGCCGTAACGGCGCTGGATGGTCGAAAGGCCGGCATTGAGGCCGTTGACGACCTGACCGCCATTGCGCCCGGAGGCACCCCACCCTACCTGCGCGCCTTCGATCACCGTGACCTTGTAGCCCTTTTCGGCCAGGTGGATTGCTGTCGACAGGCCGGAATAGCCGGCGCCGACAACGCAGATATCAGTTTCGATGCGGCCCTGAAGCTTGATCGGGGTGCGGACGATGTTGCGCGAGGCAGCGTAGTAGCTCGTCGGATAGCTGCCGTCGCCAGCATAGGATTTCTTCGCGTTTGCCATCATACGATTTCCAGATAGGCGCTGAATTCATAGTCCGTAACCTGCTCAGCAAAGCCGGCGATCTCCTGGCGCTTGCAGGCGATCATCATGGAGCGAAGCACGGGGTCGAAAATCTCGGCGGCAATCGGTCCGGCCTCGAAGGCATCGACCGCCTGCCCCCACTCGGCGGGGATCTTGGGCAGTTTCTCCGCGTCGTAGGCCCGCCCCTCGACAGGCGCCGCGGGCTTCCATTTGTTGCGTATACCGACGAGGGCGGCACCGAGGATCGCCGCGATGACGAGGTAAGGGTTCGCATCGGCACCGGCCACCCGATGTTCGATGCGTCGCGCCGCCGGGTTGCCGCCCGGGATGCGAATGGCCGAGGTGCGGTTCTCATAGCCCCAGGAAATCGAGGTCGGCGCATGGGTGTCGGGCCGAAGCCGCCTGTAGGAATTGAAATGCGGCGCAAACATGAGCGTGGTCTCCGCCATGCCGCGCAGTAGTCCGGCGACCGCGTGCCTCAGGATCGGCGATCCCTCGTCGCTGCCATCGTTGAAGACGTTGTTGCCCTCCTCGTCGAGCAGGCTGAAATGGATGTGCATGCCGTTGCCGGAGCGCGTACCGTAGGGCTTGGCCATGAAGGTCGCAGCGAGCCCGTGCTTGCGCGCAACGCCCTTGACGATGCGCTTGAAGAAGATCGCGTCGTCCGCCGCCTTCAGCGGATCGTCGGTGTGCAAGAGGTTGATCTCGAACTGGCCGATGCCGTTCTCGGCGATCGCTGCATCGGCCGGCACGTTCTGCCTGGCGCATTCCTTGTAGACGTCGGAGAAGAACTCGCCGAAATCATCAAGCTCGTCGATCGACAGGATCGCGTCGGAATCCAGCCGCTTGCCGGTATAGGGCGAGATCGGCGGCACGGCGCTGTCAGGCTCCGGGTCGATCAGGTAGAATTCCAGCTCCGTCGCGACGACGGGGCGCAGGCCAAGTTCGCGGTATTCCCCGACGATTGCCGCAAGTGCTTGACGCGGATCGGCAAGAAACGGCTTGCCATCCTCGATGAAGAGCCAGAGCGGCACCAGCGCGCTCGGCCGGGACGTCCAGTTGACCGGCAGTGCTCCGCGCCCGGTGACCCCGCAGATTCCGTCGCGGTCGCCGGTCGCGAAGACCTGTTCGCTGCCGATGATGTCCTCTCCCCAGACATCGACGCCGACGATCGAGAGCGGCATGCGGATGCCGCCGCCAAGCACCTTGGAGGCCTGTTCGACCGGCACGCGCTTGCCGCGCATGATGCCGTTCAGGTCACAGATAACCGCCTGGATGCTTTCGATCGGACCGTTCTGTTCCAGCCAGAGCTTGAATGCACTTGGATCTTCCGCCTCTAGAGACATATCTCAATTCTTATTTGTGATCACATTTGTCGAAAGTTGACATAATTCACGATTTGAAGTCAAGCTTGGCCGGTGCTATCAGCCCCCGCGAACCAATGCGGCAGGAGGAATCGCAATCTTGAAGGCCCTTGTTTTGCCGGCGTTGGAACGGCCGGAAGGCATGACCACGCATGACTATGCGTTTGCACGCCTCAGGCAGGCGATCATGGTCGGCGCCTTTCGTCCCGGAACGTCGGTGACGATCCGCGGTTTGGCCGAAGCGCTGGAGAGCAGCCCGACGCCGGTCCGCGAGGCGCTGCGGCAGTTGACGTCGATCGGCGCCCTGCACTTCCTCGAAAACCGCCGCATCGTCGTGCCGCGCATCACCCCTGCGCGCTTCGAGGAACTGATATCGCTACGGATCGTGCTCGAAAGCCACGCCGCCCGCAGGGCGGTCGCCCATCTTTCGGAGCGGCAGATCGATCGCATCGTCGCCATCGACGAGGCCATCGAGGCCGCGATCCTCGCTGGCCAGAAGGCTGCGGCGCTGATCGCCAACCAGGATTTCCATCGGCAGATCTACATGGCCAATCCCGACCAGATCGCCATGCCGCTAATCGAAAGCGTGTGGCTGCAACTCGGGCCCATTCTCGGCATCGCCATGGAACATGTCGCCGAACTCTACGTCGTCGATCGTCATCGCGAGGCGATCGAGGCGCTGAGACGGCGCGACGAGGACGCCGTGGCCGACGCAATCGGGGCCGATATCCGCGAGGGCATCGGCGGTTTTGACCAGCAGGCGATTGCCAAGCTGCTCAGCCTCGCCGGCTGAACCCCCTCCCGAAGGAGCCGCAAACCCGCCCGAGCTCATGCGCAAAATGGATTTTTAGTGGGGCTAAAAAAGCCGTTGACAGCGACTCGCGAGTGCTCCAACTTTGAAGAAATACTAAAAATGCGGGAGGCGTCCGTTGAAGACGGAGAACGCTCAGGAAGCGCACGTTGGCGTGGGCGATCCGCCGCTCGGCGAGCGGCTGCGCCGGCGCCGGAAGGAACTGAAGCTGACGCTCCAGACCGTCGCCGACCGCTCGGGCTTTTCGGTCGGCTTCATTTCACAGATCGAGCGCGGCATTACTGTGCCTTCGCTCACATCGCTGATCGCCGTCTGCCGCACGTTGAAAGTCGAAGTCGGCACCGTGTTCACGCCGCCGAAGCTTGCCTCGCCCGTCACCCGCCGCGCGCATCGTCCGATCTATGCGCTTGGCGACGGCGATGGCAACGTCTCCTACGAACGCCTTTCCGCCGCCTTCCCCGGCAATGTCCTTCGAAGCACGATCATTCATGAGCCGCCCGGGCGCCGAAGCGAACCGATGTCGCATGAAGGCGAGGAGATCTACTTCATCCTCGAGGGCTCGCTGACCCTGGAGATCGACGGCGAGCGCATCGTTCTGGAGTCCGGCGACTCTGCCCATTTCCCATCCACGCGCACCCACGCCACCTGGAACCACACGAGCAAGCCGACGACCATCCTGCATACCTGTACAATGGACGTCTTCGGCGATGGCGAGCCTTCCGGCGACCCGGACAACAGCCTGGCGGTGACGCGTGCCGCAAGCCGCCGCGGTGTCGCGAAAAAACACAAGCCACGCTGATGCCGGGGACCGCACATCTGACGCACGTCCCGCAAGCAGCATTTTCACCCACCATCAACACAGGACGCAACCACATGAACGAACAGACGACGATGCGGCTCACCGCGCTGCGCGAGCGAATGAAGGAAACCGGCACGGGGCTTATCGCTATCGCGCCGGGATCGCACATGGACTGGGTGTTGGGCTTCCATCCGCATCCGGACGAGCGTCCCTGCCTGCTCCTGATTGCGCCGGAGCGGGAAGCCTTCCTGATGCCGGGGCTCAATGCCGAAGGCACGCGCGAGCATACCGACATTGACTTCTACAGCTGGTCGGATGCGGAAGGACCCGTTCTGGCGCTAAAGGCGGCGCTTGCCGGACTCGGTGCCGAGCGGCCAGGCCGCGTCGTTCTCGACGAGACGATGCGTGCGGATTTTGCGCTGCTGCTTCTCGACAACCTGCCGGACGACACCGCGCGTGATTTTACCCCTGGCACGCTTGGCGCACTGCGCATGCGCAAGGACCGTAGCGAATACGAACTCCTCAAGATGAACGCAGCGATCGCCGACCGGGCGATGCAGGCCGCCTTTTCGAAGGTTTGCCCCGGCATGACGGAGAAGGAACTCGCGGCCGAGATCCGCGCCCACTTTTCCTCGGAAGGCGCAGCGCCGGCGTTCTGGATCGTCGGCTCCGGCGGCAACGGCGCTTTTCCGCACCATTCCGCCAGCGACCGCGTTATCGAAGAGGGCGACGCGGTGGTGATCGATATCGGCGGCCGCAAGCTGGGTTTTCCAAGCGATATTACCCGGATGGCGGTCGTGGGCCGCGCGCCGGAGGGCTATGGCCAGATCCACACGATCGTTGAAAAAGCGGTGCAGGCCGCAATGAAGGTCGCCCGTCCCGGCGTGGCGGCGAAGGAGGTTGATGCGGCCGCGCGCAAGGTGATTACCGATGCCGGCTATGGCGAATATTTCGTGCATCGCACCGGCCACGGCATGGGCATCGACGGTCACGAGCCGCCCTACATCACCGCGACCTCGGAAACGATTCTTGAGGAAGGCATGGTGTTTTCCATCGAGCCCGGCATCTACCTGCCCGGCCATTTCGGCATTCGGCTCGAGGATATCGTGATCCTGCGCGCCGATGGTCCGGAGGTCCTCTCCTCGCTGCCGCGCGAGGTCCATGTCGCCAAGGTCTGACGGCGAGCGTTTTCTGTAAGCCATGAAGGGGCCGCCGGCATCTCGCACCGGCGTCCTTCGCCTACAGCGCCGCGTCCAATCGGACGGGCAACGGTAGCTGTAGCACTTTGAATGGCTGCACGATTTTATCCTTAAATCGACTCCGAGATAGGGAAGCATGCAGCAGCTATTGGGCCGGATAGTTCCTGCCGCTCTTCGGCGGCTGCTTGGCTCCGGCTGCATTCCTTTCGGGCGCACCAAGGGCAGTCTCGCGATCGCGGCCGGTGATCCAGAAAAAGAGATAGCCCGGCCAATGCTTGCGCTGGATGCCGCTGTAATACTCCCCCTTCCCCGTTCGCATCTGCGCATTCGCATCGGCCGCCGACAAGCCAGATACGGTCACTGCCACGGCAAGGGCGAGAGCCGCAAAAACTCGATATCTCATCGTTGAACTCCTCGCTCTGATATCGCGCCCAGTCACGGCAACGGTCAAGGGATCGCTGCCGCCGTGGGGCCGAGGACTCCCCTCGTGCGCTCCGACAAGGCCGCTACCACGGCCGGCTTCCGCGTCACTGACCGAAGACCCGAGTTTGCCGCTTGACCGCCGGGTGTAGCGCCTGCATATTGCTCAGATGTCAGACCAATTTGGCACCGCGGGAGAGAGGATGCCTCAGCAAGAAAAGGCAACGCTTGTTCCACTGCCCCCCGTCGACCGGGTGCAACAGGTCATTGCCGCACTTGCCGACTACATCCAGCATGCCGGCCTGAAGCCGGGCGATCGGCTGCCGGCCGAGCGCGAACTGATGGCCGCGCTCGCCGTCGGGCGTTCCACGGTCCGCGAGGTCCTCAGCCATTTCCAGGCGCTCGGCGTCATGGAGGCGCGCAAAGGCAGCGGCACCTATCTGCTGCGCGCCATTTCCGGCGCGACGATCCACATGCCGCTGGCGCTCGATACAGAACACCTGCGCGACGCGCTTCTGCAGACGCTCGAAGTGCGGCGCGGCATCGAGGTCGAGGCCGGCATGGTCGCCGCACACCGCCGCACCGATTTGGACCTCGTCAACATCCAGACAAAGCTTGACGAAATGGAACGCGTGCATCTCGCCAAGGGCACGTCCGGGCCGGAAGACCTGGCCTTCCATCTCGCGATCTATGACGCCACCCACAACCCGCTCTTCCGCCAGCTTCTCGAGCAGATGCGCGAGGCGTTCGAACAATTCTGGGAGAAGCCGTTCGACCGGCCGGATTTTGCCCGGCGCTCCTTTCCGTTCCACCGCACGCTTTTCAACGCCATCGCAGCGCAGGACGCCAACGCCGCGCGCGAAGAAACACTGAAGATTCTCGCCATCGTCGAGGAAGACATCAAGGAAATGTCCAAATGACCACCGGCTTCGATCCGTTCGATGCAGCATCCCTCATCGTCGCGCATGACGAAGGCAATGCCTTCGATGCCGTCGTGCCACCGATCGTCCAGACGTCGCTGTTCACCTTCAAGGACTATGACGACATGGTGGCCTCCTACCGGGGCGAGCGCGTGCGGCCGATCTATACCCGCGGCCTCAATCCGACCGTCCGGATGTTCGAGGAGATGCTGGCGAAGCTCGAAGGCGCCGAGGATGCGATCGGATTCGCGAGCGGCATGTCGGCGATCTCATCGACCGTTCTTTCCTTCGTCGAGCCGGGCGACCGTATCGTCGCGGTCAAGCATGTCTATCCCGACGCCTTCCGGCTGTTCGGCACGCACCTGAAGCGCATGCGCGTCGAGGTGACCTATGTCGACGGACGCGACGAGGAGGCGGTGGCAAAGGCGCTCCCCGGCGCCAAGCTCTTTTACATGGAAAGTCCGACGAGCTGGGTCATGGACACGCACGACGTTGCCGCCCTTGCGGCGCTCGCAAAGGCTGAGGGCGTGATCACCGCGATCGACAACAGTTGGGCGAGCCCGGTGTTCCAGCAGCCGATCGCGCTTGGCGTCGATCTCGTCATCCACTCTGCCTCGAAATATCTCGGCGGCCATAGCGACGTCGTAGCCGGCGTCGTTGCCGGCTCGAAGGACCTGATCGGCCGAATCCGCTCGGAAGCCTATCCCTATCTCGGCGGCAAGCTTTCACCGTTCGACGCCTGGCTCTTGATCCGCGGGCTTCGCACGCTGCCGATCCGGATGAAGGCGCACGAACGCTCGGCACTCGCCGTCGCGCAGCGCCTGCAGAGCCATCCGCTGGTCGAAACGGTTTGCCATCCCGGTCTCGGCAATCACCTGCCGCCGGGCCTTTCCGGCACGTCCGGCCTGTTCTCGTTCATCTTCCGCGAGGGCGTCGATGTGCGCCGTTTCGCCGATCACCTCGAACTGTTCAAGCTCGGCGTTTCCTGGGGCGGCCACGAAAGCCTCATCGTGCCGGGCGAAGTCGTTCTGGCGCAGAAAGCCCAGCCCAATTCCGCGGCCGCCTTCGGCATATCACCGCGGTCGGTACGGCTCCATGTCGGCCTGGAGGGAACGGAGGCCCTCTGGAGCGATCTCGAAGCGGCGATCGCCGTCGCTTCGCTAGGCTGACGACACAGTAACACCCGAACACCTAAGAAAAGGGGAACTGAAAATGAGGAAACTGATCACCGCTACGCTGCTTGCGACGCTGATGGCCGGCAGCGCGCTCGCCGACACCAAGTTGAAACTCGTCGAGGTCATCACCAGCCCCGAGCGCACCGAGACGCTGAAGTCGATCGTCGCCAAGTTCGAGGCGGCAAACCCCGGCACCACCGTCGAGATCATCTCGCTGCCCTGGGGCGAAGCCTTCCAGAAATTCGCGACCATGGTGTCGGCCGGCGAAGTGCCGGACGTCATGGAAATGCCGGACACCTGGCTCTCGCTTTACGCCAACAACGGCATGCTCGAAAGCCTCGAGCCCTATCTCGAAAAGTGGGAGCACACCCCCGGCCTGACGGAGCGCGCGCTCGAGCTCGGCCGCGATGTCAACGACACTGCCTACATGCTGCCCTACGGCTTCTATCTCCGCGCGATGTTCTACAACAAGAAGCTGCTCTCCGAGGCCGGCGTTGCCGAACCGCCGAAGACGATGGACGATTTCGTCAAGGCGTCCGAGGCGGTTTCCAAGCTGCCGGGAAAATCCGGCTACTGCCTGCGCGGCGGTCCGGGTGGCCTCAACGGCTGGGTGATGTTCGGCGCGACCATGGCCGGCGACAACAAGTTCTTCAACGAAGACGGCACCTCGACGATGAACAGCGAGGGATGGGTCAAGGGTCTCACCTGGGTCATCGACCTCTACAAGAAGGGGCTCGCGCCAAAGGACAGCGTCAACTGGGGCTTCAACGAAATCGTCGCCGGCTTCTATAGCGGCACCTGCGCCTTCCTCGACCAGGACCCCGATGCGCTGATTGCGATTGCCCAGCGCATGAAGCCTGACGATTTCGGTGTCACCACCATGCCGAAGGGTCCGAGCGGCAAGGCCTTCACCACCATCGGCTTTGCCGGCTGGTCGATGCTTACCGCGAGCCAGAACAAGGATCTCTCCTGGAAGCTCATCGAAACGCTCGAAGGGCCGGAAGGCAACATCGAGTGGAACAAGCGTACCGGGGCGCTGCCGGTGCACAAGTCCGCCGAGAAGGACCCCTTCTATGCCAGCCCGCAATTCAAGGGCTGGTTCGATGAGCTCGCCGACAAGGATGTCGTGCTGACCGTTATGCCGACCTATCTCGAAGAATTCGCCTTCTTCAAGGATTCGCTGGCGATCAAGACCACCCAGGAAGCGCTGCTCGGCGACATCACGCCGGAAGACCTCGCCAACCAGTGGGCCGACTATCTGACCAAGGCGCAGCAGAAGTACCTGGCGAACAAGAAGTAAGATCGGCACCGGCGGCGGCTCCCGGCCGCCGCCGGTCTTCAAACCAAACGACAAGAAGGCGCCGATCGTAACGGCGGTCAAAAGGGGAAATTTCGAACGATGGCCTATGCCGCACGCCACAACGGCCTGCCTGCAATTCGTCCACCGCTGATGAAACGCATCGCCGATGCCTCCGCACCCTATCTTTACAGTGCGCCAGCGCTGATCCTGATCGTCGCGGTCATGCTCGTGCCACTGGTGCTCGGCGTCTCCTATGCCTTCCGGGACATACAACTGCTCAACCCCTTCTCCGGTGCCTTCGTCGGCCTCGATCACTTCAGGGCATTGTCTGAGGACCAGGCGTTTTTCCGCGCGCTCCGCAACACGCTCTGGTGGACCGGCGCTTCCGTGCTGCTGCAGTTCACCTTCGGGCTGATCCTCGCCCTCCTGCTCGACAAACCGTTTCCCGGCCGTGCGATCGCCCAGGCGCTGGTCTTCCTGCCCTGGGCCGTCCCGAGTTTCCTCGCCGGTCTCAACTGGGCATGGCTCTTCAATCCAGTCGTCGGCCCGCTGCCGCATTGGCTCTACGGCCTCGGGCTCATGAGCCAGCCGGCCAATATCCTGTCCGATCCGCAGCTTGCCATGTGGGGGCCGATCGTCGCCAATATCTGGTGGGGTATACCCTTCTTCGCGATCACGCTGCTTGCCGCGCTGCAGGCGATCCCGCGCGATCTCTACGAGGCTGCGAGCATCGACGGGGCGGGGCCGGTCCAGCGCTTCCTTTCGATCACCCTTCCCTTCCTTGCTCCGACGATCGCGATCACCATTCTGCTCCGCACGGTCTGGATCTCGAATTTCGCCGACCTCATCATCGTCATGACCAATGGCGGCCCGGCCGACCGGACACAGATCGTCGCGAGCTACATCTTCACCCAGGCCTTCAAACGGCTCGATTTCGGCTATGCCTCGGCGATCGCGCTGGTGCTTCTGGCGCTGCTCCTCGCCTATTCGCTGCTGCTCGTCATCCTGAGACAGTGGCTCCTGAGCAAGGATTGACACCAATGCGCGCCAAATCAGCCTTCCTCACCGTTGCCCACCGCCTGGCGATCCTCGCCTACATCGCCTTTGCGCTCTTCCCCCTGTTCTGGCTCCTCAAGGTCGCGGTCACGCCGAACGATCTGCTCTACACCGAGGGTGTGCGGCTCTGGCCGTCGCGCGCCAGCTTCGAGCATTTCGACTTCGTGCTCAGGCACAGTTCTTTTCCGGTTTTCTTCCGCAATAGCCTGATCGTTTCGGGCTCGACCGCGGTGATCGTGACGATCCTTTCCTCACTCTCCGGCTACGCGCTCTCGCGTTTCAGCTTCCGGGCCAAGTATTGGCTGGTGACCTTGATGCTGCTCACCCAGATGTTCCCGCTGGTGATGCTGGTCGCGCCGATCTTCAAGATCCTCTCGCCGCTGGGGCTCACCAACAGTTTGACCGGCCTCGTCATCGTCTACACGGCGTTCAACGTGCCCTTCGCCACCTTTCTGATGCAGTCCTTCTTCGACGGCATTCCGAAGGATCTGGAAGAAGCGGCGATGATCGACGGCGCCACGCAGTTCGTCGCCTTCCGTCAGATCATCCTGCCGCTGACGCTGCCCGGCATTGCCGCAACGCTCGGTTTCGTCTTCACCGCGGCCTGGAGCGAACTGCTCTTTTCGCTGATGCTGATCTCGGGCAACGAGCAGGCGACGTTCCCGGTCGGGCTCCTGTCCTTCGTGTCGAAGTTTTCGGTCGATTTCGGGCAGATGATGGCCGCCGGCGTGCTGGCTTTGATCCCGGCCTGTCTCTTCTTCCTGTTCATTCAACGCTATCTCGTCCAGGGCCTCACGGCCGGCGCGGTCAAAGGCTGAGGATTGGTCTAGCCATGGCTTCCATCGATATCGCCAATATCCAGAAATCCTACGGCATTCACCCAGTGCTGCACGACGTCGATCTCAAGATCAAGGATGGCGAGTTCGTCGTCCTCGTCGGTCCGTCCGGCTGCGGTAAGTCCACGCTTTTGCGCATGATCGCCGGGCTTGAAAGCGTGACGGCCGGCGAGATCCGCATCGCCGGCAAGCGCGTCAACGAGCTCGCGCCGAAGGACCGCGACATCGCCATGGTGTTCCAGTCCTATGCGCTCTATCCGCACATGTCGGTCGAGAAGAACATGAGCTACAGCCTACGACTGCGCAAGACGGCCAAGGACAGGATCACCACCGTCGTTTCCGGCGCCGCCACCAAGCTTGGTCTCGAACCCCTGCTGGAGCGCCGCCCGCGTGCGCTCTCCGGCGGCCAGCGCCAGCGCGTCGCGATGGGGCGGGCGATCGTCCGCCAACCGAAGGCCTTTCTTTTCGACGAACCGCTTTCAAACCTCGATGCGCGCCTGCGCGAACAGATGCGTGCCGAAATCAAGAAACTGCACAAGGATCTCGGCGCGACGTCGATCTACGTGACGCACGACCAGATCGAAGCGATGACGCTGGCAGACCGCATCGTCGCGATGAACGGCGGCGTGGTTCAGCAGGTGGGAAGCCCGCTGGAGCTCTACGACCGTCCCGCCAACCTCTTCGTGGCGGGTTTCATCGGCTCCCCCGGCATGAATTTCTTCAAGGGCACCTATCGTGCCGGCGAACGGCCGAGTTTCGAGACGGAAGGAGGCGTCAGCGTTCCGCTCGATGCGTCCGCGTCGATCGCGGAGAATACCCCGGCGACGCTCGGCATCCGCCCGGAACATGTCATTCTTGCGGGTCACGGGCCGGACAGTCTGCTCGCGACCGTGGACCTCGTCGAGCCGACCGGATTCGGCATCATCCTGCATTTGTCGCTCGGCCGCAGAAGCTTCAAGGCCTTCACCAACGACCGGTCCTTCCTCACAGCTTCCGGTACCGTCCCGGTCCGCTTTCCCGCACACTACCTGCATTTCTTCGACGCCGAGGGCACTCGCGTCTGATCCGCGCGCCGCAGCGCCGGAACCGCCCCGACATGGCAATTGACTTCTGCCAGGCGGGCCTTAGTTTGTTCTTGTCGCAAAATATCAACCGCCTTCGGCGCGCTACCATTGAGAGAAGCAAGCACCGCCAATACAACAATTTGACGATAGTCCTCCTTGCCCCGCGCCCGGCGAAATTGAGGAAGTATCATGCGAATTCCTGTTGTTGCCCTCTCCTTCTCGGCACTCGTACTCTGTCCGCTGACGGCCCTCGCCCAAGAGGGCGACGCCGAGGCTGGCGCGACCGTCTTCAAGAAATGCCAGACCTGTCACGTCGTCGACAAGGACACCAACAAGGTCGGTCCATCGCTCAATCACGTGCTGGGCAGGACAGCCGGCACACATCCCAATTTCCATTACTCGCCGGCGATGGTCGAGGCCGGCAAGGGAGGCCTCAAGTGGGATGAGGCGACGTTGCGCGATTACCTCCACGACCCGAAAGCAAAGGTGAAGGGAACCAAAATGGCCTTTCCCGGGCTGAAGGACGACACCGACATCTCCAACCTGCTCGCCTACCTCAAGCAATATTCGCAATAGGCGTACTGTCGCGCGAAAGGGGAACCGAACAACAACCCTTTCGGGCGATTTGCGACTGTTTTCCGTTCGTGCAATAATCGTGATCGGAACTCTACGGATTGCGTATTCATGCCCACAGCCGATTACGGTAGGAGGGACAAGAAATGGCCGTGGTGGTGATTCTGGTTTTGTTGGCCGCCGGATCAGTGTTGTTCCATTTGTTGAGTCCCTGGTGGTGGACACCAATCGCCTCCAACTGGAATTACATAGACAATACTCTCATCATAACTTTCTGGATCACCGGCTTCGTCTTCGTCGCGGTTGTCCTGTTCACTGCTTATTGCGTTTTCCGCTTCCGCCATCGGCCGGGCAACCAGGCCGCCTATGAACCCGAAAACAAGCGCCTCGAAGGCTGGCTCGCCGTAAGCACGACGGTTGGCGTCATCGCGATGCTGGCGCCGGGCCTTTTCGTCTGGAACCAGTTCATCACCGTTCCGGCGGCAGCAACCGAAGTCGAAGTCGTCGGCCAGCAATGGCTGTGGAGTTTCCGGCTGCCGGGCAAGGACGGAAAGCTCGGGACGTCGGAAACCCGTGACGTCGCGCCCGAGAACACGCTCGGGCTCAACCGCAATGACGCAGCGACCCTCGACGATGTGATCATCGAAGGCGGCGAGTTGCACCTGCCGGTCGGCAAGCCCGTCAAGGTTCTCCTGCGTTCGGTCGATGTCCTGCATGATTTCTATGTGCCGGAGTTTCGCGCCAAGATGGATATGGTGCCCGGCATGGTGACCTATTTCTGGTTCACGCCGACGCGGACGGGCACCTTCGAGATCCTCTGTGCCGAACTCTGCGGCGTCGGCCATCCGCAGATGCGTGGCACCGTCGTGGTCGACAGCGAGGCCGATTACCAGACGTGGCTCGCCGAGCAGCAGACTTTTTCGCAATTGACGGCATCGTCCGCTGATGGCCCGAAGGCGGTCACGGCCGACGCCTCGTCGGCGCAATAGGAGGCGCCAGACAGAAGGGGCGTCAGGGTAGAAACTGGGAACCTGGGAGGAATATGATGGTCGACGTCCGGTCCGGTATTGGCGATGCGGTCCCGCCCGCCGAGGTGGAGGATGTTGAACTTTATCATCCGCACAGCTGGTGGACGCGATACGTTTTCAGCCAGGACGCGAAAGTCATCGCCATCCAATACGCGACGACGGCGATGGCCATCGGCATGGTCGCACTGGTGCTTTCATGGCTGATGCGCCTGCAGCTCGGCTTCCCCGGTGCCTTCGCGTGGATCGATGCAGATCGCTATTACCAGTTCATCACCATGCACGGGATGATCATGGTGATCTATCTCTTGACCGCGCTCTTCCTTGGCGGCTTCGGCAACTACCTCATTCCGCTGATGGTCGGCGCCCGCGACATGGTCTTTCCCTACGCGAACATGCTGAGCTACTGGATCTATCTGCTCGCGGTCCTGGTGCTGGTCGCAAGCTTCTTCGCTCCCGGCGGCCCGACCGGGGCCGGCTGGACGCTTTACCCACCCCAGGCAATTCTGTCCAATACGCCCGGCGGAAAGGATTGGGGCATCATCCTGATGCTCTCTTCGCTGATCATCTTCATCATCGGCTTCACGATGGGTGGCCTCAACTACGTCGTCACTGTTCTGCAGGGCCGGGCGCGTGGCATGACGCTGATGCGCATGCCGCTGACCGTCTGGGGCATCGTCACCGCCACAGTCATGGCCCTGCTCGCCTTCCCGGCACTGTTCGTCGCCTGCGTCATGATGCTTTTTGATCGGCTGCTCGGTACGAGCTTCTTCATGCCGGCAATCTCCGAGATGGGCGAGCAACTGCAATATGGCGGCGGCAGCCCGATCCTGTTCCAGCATCTCTTCTGGTTCTTCGGTCATCCGGAGGTCTACATCGTCGCCCTGCCAGCCTTCGGCATCGTTTCGGACCTCATCAGCACGCATGCGCGCAAGAACATCTTCGGCTATCGCATGATGGTTTGGGCGATCGTCATCATCGGCGCGCTGTCCATGGTCGTCTGGGCGCACCACATGTACGTCAGCGGCATGAACCCGTATTTCGGCTTCTTCTTCGCCACCACGACGCTGATCATCGCCGTGCCGACGGCAATCAAGGTCTACAACTGGGTGCTGACGCTTTGGCGGGGCAACATCCACCTGACCCTGCCGATGCTCTTCGCACTCGCCTTCATCGTCACCTTCGTCAACGGCGGACTGACCGGGCTTTTCCTCGGCAATGTCGTGGTGGACGTGCCACTCTCCGACACCATGTTCGTCGTCGCGCATTTCCACATGGTGATGGGCGTTGCGCCGATTCTGGTCATCTTCGGGGCGATCTATCACTGGTATCCGAAGATCACCGGGCGCCTGCTTAACGAGGCGCTCGGCCAGGTGCATTTCTGGGTCACCTTCCTCGGCTCCTACGCGATCTTCTTCCCGATGCACTATGTCGGCCTCGTCGGCGTTCCGCGCCGCTACTACGAAATCGGCGAAACGGCGTTCGTGCCGGAATCGGTGCATACCCTCAATGCCTTCATCACCATCGCGGCGTTCGTCGTCGGTGCAGCCCAGATCGTCTTTCTTTTCAACCTCGTCTGGAGCCTGCGCCACGGCAGGGATGCCGGCGGCAATCCCTGGCGCGCGACGACGCTCGAGTGGCAGACGCCCGAGACACCCCCTCCGCATGGCAACTGGGGCAAGGAACTGCCTGTCGTCTACCGCTGGGCATACGACTACAGTGTCCCCGGCGCGCCCGAGGACTTCATTCCGCAGAACCAGCCTGGGCCGGGACGCGTGACCCACGAGGCCGCCTCATGACGGTCGTGCTGGTCTTCCTGGCGGTCATCGCCGTCATCATCGCCTGGTGGCTGGCACAACAGCGACTGGCCTCGAAACCTTGGCTGGAAGTGGGTCATGCGCACGACCATCGCGGCATCGAGCCGGTGCCCGCTGCAAAGGTCGGTCTCGGTGTCTTTCTCGCCGTGGTTGGCGCGCTCTTCACGCTTTTCATCAGTGCCTATTTCATGCGCATGGCGTCTTCGGACTGGTCGCCGCTGCCGCTGCCGCGCTTTCTCTGGATCAATACCGGCATTCTTGCTTTGAGCAGCGGCACCCTGCATTGGGCAAAGCTCGAAGCCGAGCGGCGGAACGACGAGGCTGCCCGAACGAGCCTCCTCGTTGCGCTCGCCGCTGGCCTCGCCTTCCTCGTCGGACAGCTTTTCGCCTGGCGCGCGCTCTCTTCCGCCGGATATTTTCTGACCAGCAGCCCCGCCAACAGCTTCTTCTACATGCTCACCGGCATGCACGGCCTGCACATCATCGGCGGTATCGCGGTGCTGGCGCGCGTAATCCTGCGTACGTGGGATGCACCGATCGACCGCCGGGCGCACCTCTCCATAGGGCTCTGCGCCACCTACTGGCATTTCATGCTGGCCGTCTGGCTGGTTCTCTTTGCCCTCTTTTCCGGTTGGGCCAACGACGTCGTCGACCTCTGCCGTCAATTGCTGACATAGGAACGCTGACATGTCCGCTCCACTAAAGCCGTCCTCCCTGGAAACGCTCTCCCGCCCATCCGGTCTCGCCGGCTTGGCCGCCGACTGGGCTTCGGACCAGCGGGCATTCAAGAATGTCTCCTGGGGAAAGGCCATGATGTGGATCTTCCTCCTGAGCGACACGTTCATTTTCGGCTGTTTCCTGATCGCCTACATGTCGGCGCGCATGGCGACGACCGTACCCTGGCCGAACCCGAGCGAGGTCTTCGCGCTGGAGATCGGCGGGGTCCAGGTGCCGCTGATCCTGATCGCCATCATGACGTTCGTCCTGATCTCCAGCAGCGGCACCATGGCGATGGCCGTCAACTACGGCTACCGCCGCGACCGGAAGAAGACCGCCGCGCTGATGCTCCTGACCGCGCTGTTCGGCGCCACCTTCGTCGGCATGCAGGCCTTCGAATGGTCAAAGCTGATCGCTGAGGGCGTGCGGCCCTGGGGCAATCCCTGGGGGGCGGCGCAGTTCGGCTCGACCTTCTTCATGATCACCGGGTTTCACGGCACCCACGTGACGATCGGCGTGATCTTCCTGCTGATCATCGCCCGCAAGGTCTGGCGCGGCGATTTCGACACGGAGCGGCGCGGCTTCTTCACAAGCCGCAAGGGTCACTACGAGATCGTCGAGATCACCGGCCTCTACTGGCACTTCGTCGATCTGGTATGGGTCTTCATCTTCGCATTCTTCTATCTTTGGTGAGGAGGGCATCATGGCTCCGGTTGAGGCGCACGCCGCACAGCAGCAGCATCACCCGATCAAGCTCTACCTTGTGGTCTGGGGCCTGCTGTTCGTCCTCAGCACCTTTTCCTATCTGGTCGACTATGTCGGCCTTCAGGGTTATCTGCGCTGGTCGCTGATCCTGATTTTCATGGTGCTCAAGGCCGGCCTCATCGTCGCCGTGTTCATGCACATGGCCTGGGAGCGCCTCGCACTGATCTACGCGATTTTGCTGCCGCCCCTACTCGTCCTGGTTTTCGTCGGGATGATGGTGTCGGAGTCGACCTATGTGCTCCTGACGCGGCTCCTGTTCTTCGGCGCGGCGCCCTGAACAGCATACGCAGTGCGCGGTCATTCCGACCGCGGCATGCCGCATTTAGAGCAATTCCAGGAAAAGTGTGTAACGGTTTTCCGTCCGGACTTGCGTAGTTTCAACCAGTTAGATCCTTTCACTGTTTCAATGAAATGATCTACAGCGCCGTGCGTCCTTCAGGACGCACAAAGTCTTTGAATCTACGCATCGTGCTTTCCGAAAATCGATTCCGATTTTCGGGCCGATGCGCTAGGACGCTTGGACTGCTTTCACGATCTCGGCCATGACGCCATGCAGCGCGTCGCGATAGCCGTTGCGCGCCGAAGGCCCGCTTTCCTCCGAGGTCATCACCACGGTCAGGTGCAAGGACGGCACGATGTAGAGCATCTGGCCGCCGTAGCCCCAGGCGAAATGGACATCCTCGCCGCCGATCTGCCGCGCGAACCAGCCATAGCCATAGGCGTCGCCAGAGAAACGCGAGTTGGTGCGCGCCTGCCATGAGAGATCGATCCAGTCTTGCGGAATGATCTGCCGGCCTTCGGCGGTCTTGCCGCCGTTGCGGTAAAGCTCTCCGAAGGCAAGCAGCGAGCGGGCGCTCATCGCCATCTGGTTGCCGCCGAGATAAATGCCCTGCGGATCGCGTTCCCAGGCGCCGATCCGGAAGCCCTCGACCGGACCGAGCCACTCGCGCGCCAGTGCCAGGGTCGATTTGCCGCTGACTTTCGTCAGGATCGCCGAAAGAAGATGAGTGGAGGCCGTGGAATAGAGCATCCGCCCTCCGGGCTCGTCGTCGAAAGGCTGAGCCAATGCAAAACGGACCCAATTGCGGCTGGAGACCCAGCGCCCGTAGTTCGGCCCCGACATTCGGCCTAGCCCTGCCTGCATTGAAAGCAGGTTGCCGATCGTGATGTCGTTGATGCGGGGATCCGGCGATGCCGGCAGGTCGCTTTTCAGAATCGGCGCAATTTTCTGGTCCGGGCCTTCGAGCAGGCCCTTATCGATCGCAATGCCGACAAGAGCCGAGACGATGGACTTCGACGCCGATTTGATGTTGGTCGAATCCTCCGGCGCATGACCGCGATAGCCGCGCTCCGCGACGACCTTGCCGTTACGGGCAATGATGACGGTCTTCAGCGAAGTCAGATCCCGACGGGCCGCAAGGTCTTCGAGCAGCGAAGGGACGGAAGAGGCCTCCTGCGCGATCGCGCCCGGCAGGAACGCGAAGAACGACAGGAAGGCCGCTATCAGCTTGATCACGCGTCTCACCCTAGGGTGGATGCGCGACGAAATCACCAAGCGGCCGACAGAACTCACGTCGATTTGAAGCCAGTTTATCGCGAAACCCCAGTTAGACGCCTAGCCTACCGAGTCGTCATCGCCAAGCGGATGCCGAGTGCAATGAAGAGCGCGCCAAGCCCGCGATCGAGCCAGAGAGAGATCCGGCCATTCCGCTTGATAAAACGGGTGAACCGTGCACCAGCAAGGATAAGCGGTGGTTCGATGAACGCTGCAACGACGATGATCAGGAGGCCGTGCACGGCAAGCTGCAACCAGGCCGGCCCAGCGCCCTCCACGACGAACTGCGGCAGGAACGCGAGGAAGAAGATGGCGACTTTGGGGTTGAGCGCGGCAACCAGGACACCCTGGCGATAAATCTGTCTCCAGTTCAAGACTTCGTCCTGCGTTTTCGCAAAAGCACTTCCGCCGCCTGCGCGCAGCGCCTGGATACCGAGCCACACGAGGTAGACCGCGCCGATCCACTTGACGGCCGTGAAGGCGGTTGCCGATGCGGCGAGAACTGCCGAGAGGCCGAACGCGGCCAGAAGGACGTGGACGAGCGAGCCGGTCCAAATGCCGAAGAGCGCTGAAAATCCCGCCCTTGTCCCGGTCTTGATCGTGTGGCCAAGGATAAGAGCCATATCTGGACCAGGAGACACGTTCAGCAGGATGGCAGCCGTGAGAAATGCCATCCAATGAGCAAGCGAATATTCAAGCATAGGCGATCCAATCGAACTGGACCTTCACGCTACCATTCGGTCACTTGATCGAAAAATGATTAGTTTTGATTGATTTTCCGCCTTCGTGCCGGTCTTCTTCGATTTCGCAGAGCCGTCTGGTATCGTCGTCCGTCAACGGCTCTGCAGCGATGTCACCAGACAGAAACAGTCACCCCGCCCGTTTCGCCTCCAGCACGTCCCACACCTTCGCTGCTACGTCCGGACCACCAAGCTTCCTAACCGCGCGGATGCCGGTCGGCGCCGTCACGTTTATTTCGGTGAGCTTGTCGTCGATGACATCGATGCCGACGAGAATGAGCCCCTTCTCGCGAAGCGACGGACCTAACCGCTCGCAGATTTCCCGTTCCTTCTTCGTCAGGTCAGCGACGGTCGGCGCGCCGCCGCGCACCATGTTGGAGCGCAGATCGCCGGCCGCCGGCACACGGTTGACCGCTCCGGCAAATTCACCGTCAACGAGAAGGATGCGCTTGTCCCCGTGCTTCACGTTCGGCAGGAACTGTTGAATAACCCAAGGCTCACGGAAGGTCGTCGCGAAGATATCGTAGAGCGAACCGTAGTTGAGATCGTCCTTGGTGAGGCGGACCACTGCCGCTCCGCCGTGGCCGAAAAGCGGTTTCATGACGATGTCGCCGTATTCGGCGCGGAACAGGTCGATTTCCGCCTTGTCGCGTGTAATGAGGGTCGGTGGCATCAGATCCGAGAACTCGGTGACGAAGAGCTTCTCCGGAGCGTTGCGCACCTGAGCCGGATCGTTGACAACCAGGGTCTTGGGATGAATTTTTTCCAGGATATGGGTCGCCGCGATGTAGGACAGGTCGAATGGCGGGTCCTGGCGCATGAGCACCACGTCGACGTCAGCGAGGTTCGCACGCTGCTTCTCCCCGAGCACGAAGTGGTTGCCTTTCTCGTCGCGCACTTCCACCGGTTCAAGCGCGCAAAAGACATTGTCGCCGATCATCGCCAGGCGGTCGGGAGTATAGTGATAAAGCTCGTGTCCGCGCGCCTGCGCCTCCAGCATCAAGGCAAAGGCGCTATCGCCTGCGATGTTGATTGAGGAAATATGGTCCATCTGGACCGCAACTTTGAGTGCCATGGAGAGTCTCTCGGCGAACCGCCGCCAATATGGAATTTAGGCCGGCTGGCGGTCTCGCCGACCTCATTGAAGACATGCATCCGGGCTGACACATGTCGGTGACGTGCCATCTTGAAGCACGACTTCGACCTCCGTGCAACGGTCGCCGACGCCTTATGCGGATACTCGTCGATCTCGATGCAATCGGAGGAGGAACAAGCGGACGGCGTTTCGGTACGTCAGCCGGTGCGGCCGTGCCAGGGGTCCGGTCCCGGATCGCGCCCGGCCGCGGCCTCGCCCAGCCGGTCGAGATAATGGGCCCAACCTTCCGCATGGCCGGCGCACTGTTCGGCATTGGGCAGGCCGCTGTGGGTCAGCCTGAGCAGCGTTCCATCCGGCTGTTCGATGAGGTCTATCTCGACAAGGCTCGACGCCGGCGGCACGATCTCGCTGTCGTCCCAGCCGAAGCTGTACACCAGGCGATGGACCGGCACGACCTCCCGGAAGGAGCCGCGAGCGAAGCGGGACCCGGTGACATTGACGAGATAGAGCCCGCCGGGCTCCGGCTCGACGTCAGCCTCCGTTCCCATCCAGCGCAGGATCTTTTCAGGATCGGTCAGCAGGGCGAACACCGCAGCGGGTGGCGCAGAAATGTGTGTTTCGCGACGGACGACGAGGGTCTCAGGCATCGGTCTCCCCCAATGGTTGCGATGATCTGCCCGACTGTGGTCAAACGGAGAAACGTCGGACAGGGATCGATGATAGCCCCCCGCGGTTGCCTGCGCCACCACTTACGGCCTCGCGCGTTTCTCGGGACAGGCAAGGTTCGCTTTAGATCTTTGAATTTGCTGAACGTTCTTCCGATGCGTCGGCTCCTGCGCAGCGAACGCCGCTGTAGCGCGGATGACAGGTGAGCGAACGTGACGCTATGATCCTGGCATGGATCTACCCGCACCCCTTGCTTGGCTGGTCGACGAGGCCGGCGCATCGCCCGGCCCGGATCGTTTTTTGGCCGAGCTCGGCCGCCGGCTGCTGGCCGACGGTCTTCCGTTGGCCGGCGGTGCGCTAACGATGGCAGTGCCGCATCCGATCGTCGCCCGCCGCACCTGGCTGTGGCGAGCGGAGACCGGGACGGTGACCGAGGCGCTGGCTTTTGCCGGCAGCCCATCCAACCAGGCAGGACACGACTGGCTCGCGGCGCTGGGGCCGGTGTTGGAGGACACGGTCGGCCCGGTGCCGGATAGGCTAGTGCTTGGCTGGGCCGGCACCCGGTCATTCGATCCTGCCGGGATCGACCGTCTGCGCCAGGCCGCGCGCTTCGCGGCCGCTCCCTTGGCTGCCTTGGCCGAACGGGCGGCACTTGCAACGCTGCTCGAAGCCTATCTCGGCCGCCGTAGCGCCGCCCGGGTTCAGGCCGGCGCGCTCGGTCGGGGCACTGGAGAGACCATCCGTGCCGTGCTGCTTTGTACCGACCTGCGTAACTTCACCGCCCTGTCCGAGGCGACGGACCCCCAGGCGATGATCGCCACCCTCGATGCCTGGTTCGACCGGGTCGCCGGGGCAATTCACGTCTTCGGGGGTGAAGTGCTGAAGTTCATGGGCGATGGCCTGCTGGCGATCTTTCCGGTCTCCGGCACACCGGCCGAGGCCTGCGCGGCGGCATTGCGCGCTGTCGTCGCCGCGCGCGCCGGCATGGCCCATCTCGATGCCACGCGCGAGACACAGGGGCTGCCGCCGCTACCCTTCGGGGTGGCGCTGCATCTCGGCGAGATATTGTGGGGCAATATCGGCGCGGCCGACCGGCTGGACTTCACCGCCATCGGCCCGGCGGTCAACCTGGTCAGCCGGCTGGAGGGGCTGTGCCGGCCGCTTGGCCGCTCGGTGCTGATCTCGGGCGCGGTCGCCGCGGAAGCCACCACGCCGCTGGTACCGCTCGGCGAACACGTGTTGCGTGGCATCGCGACGCCCTGCGCCGTATTTACCCTGGCGGATACTTGAGCGGCTGTCAGCGGCACATGGTCGGTTCGGTTCGTCTTGGCGAGATCCCCGCACGCAGCATCGGGCAAACATGCGGCAACGAATGGTATGCCTGTATCCCGCACGGGATTTGTGCCATGAAGCGATGGTTGCAACATCGAACCTCTGCAGTGCCGCGCGTCCAACGCGCTAGGGTCGCTGTAGCACTTTGAATTGCTGGATGACTTTGTCCTTGAACCGATTCCAAGCTAAGGAATCATGCAGTAGGCTGCACAACCATGAAGAAGATCGGCTTTCTCTCGTTCGGGCACTGGACGCCCTCGCCGCACTCGCAGACGCGATCGGCCGCAGACGCGCTGTTGCAGTCCATCGACCTCGCGGTCGCTGCCGAGGAGTTGGGCGCGGACGGGGCCTATTTTCGCGTGCATCACTTCGCGCGCCAATTGGCCTCGCCATTCCCGCTGCTTTCGGCGATCGGCGCGAAGACCAGCCGCATCGAGATCGGCACAGCGGTCATCGACATGCGCTACGAAAACCCGATGTACATGGCCGAGGATGCGGGCGCGGCCGACATCATCGCCGGCGGGCGCCTGCAGCTCGGCATCAGTCGCGGTTCGCCCGAGCAGGTCATCGACGGATGGCGTTACTTCGGCTACCAGCCGCCCGAGGGCAGCACCGACGCCGACATGGCGCGGCGTCATGCAGAGGTCCTGCTCGATGTGCTGCGCGGCGAAGGCTTCGCTCAGCCTAACCCGCGCCCGATGTTTCCCAATCCTCCCGGCTTGCTGCGCATTGAGCCGCACTCGGAGGGGCTGCGCGAGCGGATCTGGTGGGGCGCCAGCTCGAATGCCACCGCCGTTTGGGCGGCCAAGCTGGGCATGAATCTGCAGAGCTCCACACTCAAGGATGACGAGACGGGCCTCCCCTTCCATGTGCAGCAGGCCGACCAGATCCGCGCGTTCCGCGAGGCGTGGAAGGCGGCAGGCCACGAGCGCGAGCCACGGGTGTCGGTCAGCCGCAGCATCTTCGCACTGGTGGACGACCGCGACCGCGCCTACTTCGGACGAGGCGGTGCGGGTGAGGACAAGATCGGCTTCATCAACGAGAAGACCCGGGCGATTTTCGGCCGGAGCTATGCCGCCGAGCCCGACGTCCTCGTCGAAGAGCTGGCGAAGGACGAGGCGATCGCGGAAGCCGACACGTTGCTCCTGACCGTCCCCAACCAGCTCGGCGTCGACTATAACGCGCATGTTATCGAGGCGATCCTGACCCATGTCGCTCCCGCTCTTGGGTGGCGCTGAGGCACGCCACCGCGGGAGCCAAAGACGTACGGACGGTGGACGCAACCATCTGCGGTCGCTTCACCAAACCGCAGTGGGCTTGCGACGAGCCTACCGGATCTCCCGCGCAAGCGACTGCAGCTTTCTGAAGGCATCGTATCTCAGCGCATGACGCGCAGCGATTTCACCGCCGGCAGGCGCGTAGGTGCGATCCGTGCCGGAAAGCCTTGCCATCGCCGAGCGAACGTCCGGGAACTCGCCTGCCGCCACGCTTCCGAGGATGGCCGCTCCGAGAAGCACAGGCTCTTCGGAGCGCGTCGCCAGAACCGGCTTCCCGGTCGCGTCGGCGAGCAACTGGCGGACGAGATCAAGCTGGCCCGCACCCCCGCTGATGACGATCTTGTCAATGAGGGCGCCGGACGAAGCCTGCGTATCGATGATCTGACGCAGCCCGTAACCGATGCCACATAGTCCGGCCACGTAGAGCGACACGAGATTGTCGAGATCCCTCTCCATGCCGAGCCCTGCGACGACCGCGCGAGCATGCGGATCGGCAAACGGCGCACGATTGCCGAGGAATTCCGGAACGACGTGGAATCCGCCCGCCAGTTCCACCGAGTCCGACAGCGCCTGGACCTTCTGCGCGGCAAGGTCCGCCAGCAGGACCGGCAGCGAGAGGCCGCGTCGTCCTGCGAGCTCCAGCGCCTCGCCGGCAGCCGGGTGGAAAGACAGAAGCTGCTCGATCGCAGCGCCCGCGGCGGACTGGCCGCCCTCGTTCAGCCACATCCCCGGCACCATTGCCGAATAGTAAGGTCCCCACACGCCTGGCACGAAGACCGGCTCCGACGTAGACGTCATCGTGCAGGAGGAAGTTCCGAAGACATAGCCAAGGTTGCTCTCCGGGGGGCCGTCAACGCCGACCGTTCCGATGCCGCCGGCGTGGGCGTCGATCATGCCGGCTCCGACCGGTGTGCCGGCTGGGAGACCCAACTCCTCGGCGGCACGGTCCGTCAGCCCGTTTCCAACCGGCGTGCCCGGCTCCACGACACGCTGACCTATGCGCACGAAGTCTTCATCCGCGAGCTGGCCAAGGCCGATCGCGCGAAAATAATCCGGATCCCAGCGCTTCTCGTGCGCGAGATAGGTCCACTTGCACGTCACCGTGCAGGTCGAACGGGCAAGGTCGCCCGTTGCCCGCCAGGTCAGGAAATCCGCAAGGTCGAAGAATTGCCAGGCGGCATCGAAGACGTGAGGACGATTTTCGCGCAGCCAGAGAAGCTTCGGCGTCTCCATCTCGGGCGATATGCGCCCGCCGACATAGCGCAGCACGTCGTGACTCTTGGCGTTGATGCGCTCCGCCTGGTCGAGGGCACGGTGGTCCATCCAGACGATGATATCGCGCTGAGCGTCCTCCGACGGTCCGACCGGAAGGGACCGCCCGTCATCGCCAAGGACGACGAGCGAACAGGTCGCATCGAAGCCGATGCTTGCGACTTTTGCAGGATCGACACCCGCCGACGAAACCGCCTCGCGCACCGCCCCGCAGACCGCGGACCAGATCTCCGTGCTCGACTGCTCCACGATGGAACCGGCCTCGCGAAAGAGCGTGATATCGCGCTTGCCCGACGCCAGCAGCCGGCCGGTCAGGTCGAAAAGGCCCGCTCTTGCGCTTCCGGTGCCGACATCAACGCCGATGAGATATCGTTCGCCGCCCGTGGGGCGTGCGGGAGAAGTGTTGGTCATGGTCTACCGCCTGCAATCAGGAACGTGGATCGGCGGAGGCCGGAGCCTCGCCGGTGATAATCAGAGCGGGATGAGGAAAAGTGCGTGCGGTTTTCCGCCCGCATCCCGCTCTAACCTATTAGAATCGATCACGTTTATGATTTAGGTCGAGCCGACCTAAATCATCGTGATCTAGAGATCGACGCTGTTGGGCAGGATCACCAGATCACGGATCGTGACGTTGCGCGGACGCGTCAGCATGAAGAGCACCGCATCCGCCACTTCCTTCGGCTGCATGAGGCTGCCGTTGGCAAGCGCTTCTTCCATCTTCGCCTTGGGCCAGTCGTCGAGCAGTGCCGTCACCACGGGCCCGGGCAATACGGCTCCGACGCGTACGCCATGTGGCGCCACCTGTCGCCGCGTGCTGTGCACGAAGGCCTGCACGGCAAATTTCGATGCCGTGTAGATCGGCTCCCAGACGACGGGGACAACGCCCGCAATCGAGCTTGTAAAGAGGATGTCACCCGACTTCTGTTCGATCATATGGGGCAGCACGGCGTGCACTGAGCGGAACGCCGCATTGATGTTAAGGTTGAGCATCCGGTCCCAGGCGTCCGGGTCACCTTCGGCCACCGGCCCGCCGATATAGGCACCGGCATTCGCGTGGAAGACATCGAGCTTTCCGGCGATATCCAGGATCCTCGGAAGCATCCCTGAGACTTCGGCGGGCTTGAGAAGATCGACGACCAGCGGCAGGGCGTTTTCGCCGAGCTCGGCACAGAGCTGCTCCAGCTTGTCCTGAGCGCGATCGACGAGAACGACCTTCGCGCCTTCCGAAAGCAGCGTGCGGGCGCATTCCAGACCGATGCCCGATGCTGCGCCGGTGATGGCGGCGACTTTGCCTTTCATGAGGTCAGCCATTTTAGAACTCCATTCCAATAGATTGGATCACGCGCGTCCGTGGCTGACACGGGAACGACGGGCCAATGAGTCGACGATGACAGCGATTGCCAGAACGCCGCCGGTGATCATGTAGCGGAGCGACGAACTCAGATTGAGCAGCGTCAGACCGTTCGAGATCGCCTGGATGACGATGATGCCAAGCAGAGCCGAATAGGCGCTGCCACGGCCGCCGAAGAGGCTGGTGCCGCCGATGACGGCCGCCGCGATTGCATTGAGGTTGACATCACCCGTGCCGGCCTGCTGGCTTGATGAGGCAAGACGTGATGCCGACAGGATGCCGCCCAGAGTGGCTAGCGTGGAACAGAGAACGAAGGCGCTCATGTAGATTCGGCGCACGTTGATACCCGACCGGCGCGCGGCCTCCCGGTTGCCGCCGACCGCGAACATCGAGCGGCCCCACTTCGTGCGCGTCAGCGCGTAGTTGAGGATCACGGCGAGAGCGACGAACAGGCCGAACATCCACGGCACGCCGCGGCCAAGATTGAGGTAGAAGACTGCCGCTTCAAGCGCGACCGTAAGCACGACCGCCTTGATGATCAGCGCGCCAAGCGGCTGGGCGGAGAGGTTCGCCGCCTGCCTCTGGCGCATCGTGCGCATGCCCTTGCCGATCATCACCAGACCCGGCACCAGCGCCAGCGTGTGGGAGAGCCAGTCCGGCATGATCAATATCTGCCCGAAGCGGACGAGCGAGGAAGCGTATGGCAGGTTGATCGAACCGGTCGGCCCCAGGATATAGAGCTGCATGCCCAGCAGCGCGAGAAGACCAGCGAGCGTGGCGATGAAGCTCGGCATCCCGAGCCGGTTGTAGAGGGTCGCGTAGATCAGTCCGACTGCGGCCCCGACCAGAAGCGCCGCGAAGATCGCTGCGGCGATCGGCCAGCCGGAATTCACCCACAGCACCCCGACCATCGCCGAGGCGAGGCCGCTCATGGAGCCCACCGAAAGGTCGATTTCGCCCAGCACCAGCACGCAGATGATCCCCAGCGAGATCACGCCCACAGTGGCGCAATCGAAGAGCAGGTTCACCAGGTTGTTGGGAGCAAGAAAGACCGGATTGAGGGCTGAGAAGATGATCGATATGACAATGAGGCCCACCGCGACCGGCAGCATGCCGAGGTCGCCGGACCGCACGCGATCGATGAAGCCCCACACCATGTCGAGGATTCCCTCGTCGTGGCGCACACGTTCATCGCTGCGGTCAAGCCTCTGCTGGGTCTGGACAGCGGTGTTCGAAGGATTCTGGCTCATGCGGCTCCTCCGCTCTGCTCGTTGGCGAGGCCGGTCTTGCGGTCGAGCCGGCGCGAAACGGCGTTCTCCGTGGCACCGGTGATCGCGGTAACGAGGTCATGATTGGACGCGTCCGGCAGGAAGACGCCGTTGTTCCGGCCAAGCCGCAGCACGACGATGCGATCCGCCACCGCGCGCACGTCTTCCATGTTGTGACTGATGATGATGACGCCGAGCCCGCGGTCGCGGACGCGTTCGATCAGGTTGAGGACTTCGGCAGTCTGGGCGACGCCGAGTGCCGCCGTCGGCTCATCGAGCATGATGAGCTTGGGATCCAACAGCAGCGAGCGCGCGATCGCCACCGTCTGGCGCTGGCCGCCGGAGAGCGACGCGATCGGCTGGCGCACGGACGGGATGCGCGCGGCCAGCTCCCGCAGAAGCGTCCAGGCGCGCACTTCCATCGCGACCTCGTCGAGTTGCCAGGGAGCCAGCTCGTGACCGAGGAACAGGTTCGCGACGACATCGAGATTTTCGCATAGCGCCAGGTCCTGGAAAACCGTCGCAATCCCGAGGCCAAGCGCCTTTGCGGGGTTGTCGAGCGTCACGCCCTCTCCGCAGAACTCGATCGTGCCCGCGGATGGCTGATGCACGCCGGCGAGGATCTTGACGAGCGTGGACTTGCCGGCGCCGTTGTCTCCCACCAACGCAACGACTTCGCCCCCGTTGACGTCGAGCTCGATGTCGGTGAGTGCGGATACGGCGCCAAAATTCTTGGATATGCCGCGAAGACGCAGCACAGGCTCACCCTTTGCGGGGGCACTCTGGATATCGCGTGTCATCGCCTTTCGACCTTTCGACCACAGCGCCACGCATCGGGCGCGGAAAAACGCTGTAGCGCTTTGAATTGCTGCATGTTTCTGCCCTTAATCGGGTGCGATCCAGGAAAACATGCAGTGGAGCGGGATCAACGAAACGTATGAGCGATACCGCCAGGCATCCCGTTCCAGGTTTTGGAATCCATCACGACCATGATTATGGGTCGACCAAAAATCATCGTGATCTCGGAGATGTGTTCGGCCGCGCCTCGCGACCGAACACGACAGCAGAGTCTCAGTTCATGATGCCGAGTTTGCGGCAGCCTTCAACATATTCGCCGGTGCAGATCTCCTCCGGCGTGTTGATCTTCTTGTCGAAGATCTCGGCCTTGATGTTCTCGGCCGTGACCACCGCGGGAGTGAAGAGCTGCGAGGGCGTTTCGTACAGTTTATGGGTCGATTCCGGCGTTTCGCCCTTGATCAGCTTCACGGCGACGTTGGCGGCAGCCGCCGCTACGATCTCGGATGGCTTCGAGATCGTGTTGTACTGATCACCGGAGATGATCAACTGCAATGCCGCAATCGTCGCATCGTTGCCGGTGACGGGCGGAACGGGCTTGACGCCCGCAGCCTTGAGCGCCGCGATGGCACCGCCACCGGTTCCATCGTTGGCCGCGACAATCCCCTTGATCTGGTCGCCGAAACGGGTGATCTGGCCCGCGGCCCATTCCTGCGCCTTCGGCGGCGCCCAGTCCGGCGTGTCGAATTCGGCGAGCGTCTTGTAGCCGGATGCATCGAGGGCGGAATCGATGCCGTCGCGAATGAGGCCAGCAGCCGCATCGGTCGGCGAACCATTGATCTGCAGGACGCCGGAACCATCCGCAACGCCGGACGCCTTCAAATGATCGACCAGCGACTGCGCGATCGCGCGGCCGATGCCTTCGTTGTCGAACGAAACGTAATAGTCTGCCGGCTTGTCCGGGATCGGACGGTCATAGGCGATCACCTTGACGTCCTGGGAATGGGCGATTTCGACGAGCGCGGCGGCCGCGGCGGAATCAACCGGATCGAGCACGACAACCTTGGCGCCCTGCGCGATTACGGAGTTGAACTGCTGCTGTTGAAGCGCCACGTCCGCATTGGCGTTCTGGTAGATGACGGTGCAGCTCGGGCAGAGCTTCTCCATCTCCGCCTTGAAGCCCGGATAGTCGTGTTCCTCGTAGCGAGTCGATGCCTGGTCCGGCATCAGGAAGGCAACGGTGGCCGCTTCCTGCGCAACGGCGGCGCTGCTGAGCGACACGGCAAGGCCGGTCGAGGCAAGCAAGTAATAGATCGTCTTCATAAGTTTCCTCCAAGGTTGATTTTCGCCGGCGTCCTGAAGCTGTTGAAGGGCGACACCCCCAAGATATCGCGAAGTCGTCCGGCGACAATTCCAGACGGCTTTTGTGGGCCCATCAGGGCGCAGCCGGTCGTTCGCCGCAGCGAACACCGCGGCGCTTGATTCTTTGATTCCTGTCTGACTCCTCCCTGCCCAGCTTTTTGCGAAACTGGCGGCTTCATCGATTGTGCTTGCTTGCTCAATCGATGAAGCCGAATTGCCACTTAACTTCTTTGATGTCAAGGTGGCGTTCGAAAATGGAGATCAAAATTCGTGAAGCGCAGCATTCCGACGAAAAGGACAACGATCTACGACCTGGCTGAATTGGCCGGCACCTCGGCGAGCGCGGTGAGTGCCGTGCTGAACGGAAACTGGAAGAAGCGCCGCATCAGCAGCCAGTTGGCCGAGAAGATCACCCGGCTTGCCGAGGAACAGGGTTATGCGCTGAACATGCAGGCGAGCGTGCTCCGTCGCGAGCGATCGAAAATCATCGGCATGATCGTGCCGAAGTACGACAACCGTTACTTCGGCTCGATCGTGGAACAGTTCGAGGCCATGGCCCGCGAGAGGGGTCTTTTCCCGATCATCACCTGCACGCGCCGCGATCCCGCACTAGAAATCGAAGCGGCCCGCGCGATGCTTTCGTACCAGGTGGACTGCCTGATCGCGACCGGTGCGACCGATCCGGATCGAATAGCCGACATCTGTTCGGCTGCCGGCGTCCGTGCCGTGAACCTCGACCTGCCGGGTTCGCGTGTGCCATCGGTCATCTCGGACAATTTCGGCGGCGCGCTCGAACTCACGCGGCGCGTGCTGGCGAACTGCGAGAGGGAGTTCGGTGAAAAGGCACCGCTGCTCTTCGTCGGGGGACGCGGAACCGACCACAACACAGCGGAGCGTGTGAGAGGCTTCCGCGCCGCCCATGCCGAGGCGGGGGTGGCGGTCGACGAGACGCTCGTCCTGACCTGTGGCTATGCGCCCGAGAAGGCAGAGAACGCCATGAAGGCGATGGCGGAAAAGGTGGATGCACTGCCGCGCGGCATGTTTGTCAACTCGACCATTTCGCTTGAAGGCGTCATGCGGTGGATCCGTCGCTCCGGCCATTATGCCGACCGGATGCCGCACCTCGGCTGCTTCGACTGGGATCCTTTCGTGGCCATGCTCGGCGACCACATCGAAATGGTTCGCCAGGACGTTCCAAAAATGCTCGACGCGGTCTTCGAGATCATCGACTCCGGCGCATCGGACCTGAAAGTGATCCAGATTCCGCCGATCGTCGAGCAGACGGGGTGATCACGGGAGTTTTGCCGACGACGCACGAAAGGGGCTTTGCTTTCATGCACGTCGCTGTCCCAATGCTGCAAACTTTTGGGCGACATGCAATTAGTCGAGTTCGAACTCTTCCTTGTAGTCCTTGCGTAGACGTTCAGGCTGGTCTTCCTTCTTCAGCATGCAGTTGCCGACGACGAGCCGTTCGATCTCGGTGCCCATGAAGCATCGGAATGCATCTTCAGGCGTGCAGACGATAGGTTCTCCCCGCACGTTGAAGCTGGTGTTGACAAGGACTGGACAGCCGGTGCGCGCTTTGAAGGCTGTCAAGAGATCCCAATAGCGAGGGTTCGTCTCGCGATGCACCGTCTGGATGCGCGCCGAGTAATCGACGTGGGTGACAGCCGGAATCTCTGATCTCGGCACATTCAGCAAATCGATGCCGAACAACTGTTCCTGCGGATGGTTGGCATGCAACCTCCGGCGCTCCAGCACGTCAGCGACGAGCAGCATGTAAGGGCTGTCGGCATCGAGATCGAACCAGTCGGCTACGTCCTCGCGGCGGACTGAGGGAGCAAAGGGGCGAAAACTCTCCCGGTACTTGACTTTGAGATTGAGCGTCTTCTGCATCGTCGGCGAGCGCGGATCGCCGAGTATCGAGCGCCCTCCAAGCGCACGCGGCCCAAACTCCATGCGCCCCTGCATCCAGCCAACGGCCTTTTCCTCCACAAGGGCCTCGACCGTGTCTGTCGTGATTTCGGCGTCGGACAGAACCCGGTAGGTGGCGCCGGCAGCAGCAAGGCGCTGTTCGATTTCACCTTGTCCGTAGCTCGGACCGAGATAGGCCCCGGCCATACTGTCCCCGCCGTTTGTGACGCGGGGCTGGCTCAGGTAGTCATGCCATACGGCGAGTGCCGCACCCAATGCGCCGCCTGCATCGCCGGCCGCGGGCTGCACCCAGATGTCCTCGAAGAGGCCTTCCTTGAGGAGCTTGCCATTGGCAACGCAGTTGAGCGCGACGCCACCCGCCAGGCAAAGATTTCTTTCATTGGTTTCCTGCTTCGCGAACCGTGCGAGCCGCAATACGACCTCTTCCGTAACGCTCTGGATCGAGGCCGCCAGGTCCATTTCGCGCTGGGTAAGCGGGGACTCCGGCTTGCGCGGATCGCCGCCGAACAAGCGATGGAAGGCCGGCGACGTCATCGTGAGACCGGTGCAATAGTCGAAGTAGCGTTGATCAAGCCGAAACGAGCCATCCTCCTTGAGGTCGATAAGATGGTCGAGGATGGTTTGGGCGAAGCGCGGCCGGCCATAGGGCGCGAGCCCCATCAGCTTGTACTCGCCGGAGTTCACCTTGAAGCCGGTGTAGTAGGTGAAGGCGGAATAAAGCAGGCCGAGGGAATGGGGGAAATGGATTTCCTTCAATATTTCAAGGTGATTGTCGCGGCCGTGGCCAAGGGATGTCGTGCACCATTCGCCGACCCCGTCCATGGTCAATACCGCCGCCCTGGAGAAGGGAGAAGGAAAGTACGCGCTCGCGGCGTGCGCCAGATGATGCTCAGTAAAGAGCAGCGATCCCGCCCATTCCTTCACTCCGGCAAGCCTGCCCAGATCCTTGCGAAGGAGCTTCTTTTGAAACAGCTTCTCCTTGATCCATACCGGCATCGCAACCTTGAAGGAACGAAACCCCCTCGGGCTCGTCGCAAGATAGGTCTCGAGGAGCCGCTCGAATTTCAGGAACGGTTTGTCGTAAAACACGACATGATCGATATCGTTCATGCCGCAGCGCGCTTCCGCCAGGCAATATTCGATGGCCCGCGCAGGAAACCGCGGATCGTGCTTCTTTCGAGTGAAGCGTTCCTCCTGCGCGGCCGCGAGGACGCGGCCGTCTTCGACCAGAGCCGCGGCGCTGTCGTGATAAAAGGCGGAAATGCCCAGAACGCGCACGAGGGCCCCGCGTCAGAACAGGGTGTAGATGAACGGCGCGACCGCGGTGCCCTGTGTGAGGACCACCAGCGTTCCAAATACCGACACCATGATCAGGATCGGGAGCAACCAGAACTTCTTTCGGTTACCCATATAGGCGAAAAGCTCCTGGACGAATTCCATCTCTCTTCCCTCTCGACATTTAGTACTGGTTGCGCATCGTCGCCGGCGGCGGCTCGTTTGGGGATCTCGTCCTCCAGTAGGTGCTTGCGCTGCGGTCGAATGCTGCCCCCAAGGGGTCGTGGCCGCGCAATCGCAACAGAACCCCGATCGGAATGAAGGTGGTGACATAGATCAGCAGCATCACGACCGGATTGATCACCTTGAACAGGAGCAGGCCGAGTTTGGTCCAGAGCCGGTTCGCTGTCGTCAAAGTATGCGGAGCCAGGCATGCCAGGATGACAAGCGCAATACCGATGGAACCAAGCGCAATGGTGAGTAGGGTGGCGTGCTCAGCCTGCCACCATCTCAACACTGCGATGCAAACAAGAATCCCGCCGACGGTGTACCCGAAACTACGGTTGGACGGACCTTCCGGGATGCTTTCTATGATCGGCTCATGCGACGCGCTCATTGCTACCCACCTCAATCAAGCGCCCGGCGTCAATGTTGGTGAACTGAAATCGAGGGCAATAGTCCCTCACAATCGCATTAATTCATGACCAAACTACAGCAACAGCGGTCAGGTTTGGTCAATATGCCGATGGATATAGAAACGGTTTCCGTGGAGAAAATCCGCATCAGTCAATGCTCTGCCGCGGCATATCGGCAACCGATGACAGCATAGAAGGAAATGGATTTTTACATGTTGGCTAACGTTACGATGCCGGTCAGGCTTTTGGTGTTCAAAACAGAATTTTTCGACTGATATTACTGAATATCATTGTGCTCGTGTGCCCGGTTGTTGACCGCTTTGCAACTTCGTCCTGATGGGTGAAAAATTCGATCGCGTGAGTGCGTGCCGGATCGACGGATCCATATATCCAGCGGTATATTGGCAGTCATGCCAATTAAGCTTATCCCAGCCCAAATGCATGTTCGCGCCATTGAGAGACAGGGGTCATTTTAAAAGACTAGATTTGGCTGCCGCAGCCGGCAGATATTTGTTTTGACAGTAAATACCTGGATCAGTTCATACTCGGGTGGCCGCTTTAATGTGGAACGGTTCGGCCAACATAAGCGCTTCAATTGAGGCAGCTCTCAGGGGATGTACAACGGCCATCCTCAGGACATTCAATCTGTCAGATCGACTGCGTGCTGAATATGGTCGCGCGCACGAAAGGATGCGGAGCGATCGCCACGCGAACGAGCGGGATCTTCTTCCAGGTCGCATGGTTTGGACGAACACCTTCCGTGCCCGGTCGGACAAGGTGATCGCAATCGGCCGCATCATGCTTGCGGCCGGCAGCATCTGGATCGCGTGGCTGGACTCGGTGCATGTGCCGTTGCCGCCCGAACCGATGTACGCGCTGCTCGTCGCTTATTTCTGCTACGCCGTCATCGTTGCCATCCTGTCCTGGCGAACCGAGATTTCGAGGGTACGCGGGACGTTCGTGCGCCATGTGATCGATATCGTCGCATTCGCGGCGTTCATGTCGATGACTGACGGCACGTCGAGCCCCTTTTTCGTGCTCATGCCCTTCACGCTGTTGTCCGCGACCCTGCACTGGAGATGGCGAGGCGCGTTCTGGAGTGGGCTCACTTGCCTGCTGATCCTGCTGTATCTCGGATACTTCGACACACGTGATCTGTTCGATCCGGACGCCGATACCACGACGAATGTTTCCCGGTTGTTGTTCATCTTCGTGGCAGCGGTACTGCTCATCTGGCTTGGGGCCCATCAGGAGGCCGTGCGCGCCGAGTTGTTGAGACTGGTTCAAAGAACGCCTGCCTTGCCTCAAGGCCGCGAGTGGCCCGCCGCTGCCGCGCTGGAATATGCCGCGCACGTGATGCTGGTTAAGCGCGCGCTGCTCATCTGGAGTGACGGCGAAGAGCCGTGGACATATGTGGCGTTATGGGAAAACGGGGTCTGCAAGGTCACGCAGATGGCTCCGGATGCCTTTGGAACATGGACCGACAAAACCCTGCACCAACGAAGCCTGTTGATATCCGATACCACGCGCAACCGTGTTCTCATTCACAAGGGCGATGGTCGATTTGACTCCTGGACCGATGAGCGGCCGCCCCTCTCTCCCGCGCTTGTCGATGCGTTTTCGTTGACTTCCGCCGTCTCTGTTCATTTCGAGGTTGGCGACCTGCAGGCCCGCCTCTTTCTGCTCGAACCGCCGGCGCTGACGCTTGACGACGTCGCAATCACCGAAATCATCGCCGATCGCATCAAGGCGCTCTTCGAACAAGCGATGCTGGTTCGTCGTCTTAGCGACGAGGCCGCCGTCGAGGAACGCATTCGTATCGGCCGCGACCTTCATGATGGTGTTCTTCAAACTCTGGCGGGCACCGCCTTGCAGCTCCAATCTCTGCGGCCGATGGGACAAGAACCGCCCGACGACTTGGAGGAACGCTTGACCGCAATCCAGTCGATGCTTCTCGACGAGCAGCGGGAGTTGCGCACCTTCATCCGGGCGCTGGAACCGGGGCGTGAGCATGGAAACGCGGCGGAAGCACAACTGGAGCATCAATTCGCGGAATTGGCCGATCGGCTCATGCTGCAATGGCAGATCGATGTGGATGTCGCGCTCGATCCAGCCAAGGTCAGGCTTCCGATGAGTCTGATTTACGAGTTGACGCGCATGACATCAGAGGCGACGGCCAACGCGGTGCGCCATGGACACGCACAGAAGGTCAGGATCCGCCTGCGGACAGACAAGGAAGCAATCGTACTGACCGTTGACGACGACGGGGTCGGGTTTGGCTTCGGCGATCGCGTCGAGCATGCCGAGCTGGAACACAAGAAAATGGGTCCAAGAAGCTTGCGCGAGCGAACAGCCGCTCGCGGCGGCAAACTTGCAATTGATAGGATTGCGGAATGGACACGAGTGATGATCATGCTTCCGATGCCTCGATAAATCTCCGCGTGATTGTCGTCGACGATCATTTGATCGTTCTCGACGGGCTGCGGCGTTTGATCGAGACCGTGCCTGGTTGGCAGGTCGTGGCGACATGTCAAAACGCCGTGCAGGCGCTTGACGTCCTGAATTCCGATGCTGTTGATTTCGTCGTTCTCGATTTACGAATGCCGGAGATGAACGGCCTGGAGTTCGTTCGTCGCGCACGTGGCTGCTGCCGCGCGGCGATCGTGATCCTTACTGCGGACATCGGCGACGACCAACTCGAAGAAGCGATGCAACTCGGCGTGCGCGGCATCGTGCTGAAGGAACAAGCGCCTGTCGCGCTGTTGGATTGTATCAGAGAGGTCGTGGCGGGCGGCACCTATTTTCACGATCCGGCGCTAAAGGGCGCGCTCGATCGCATCCGCAGACAAGAGACCGAGCGCGACCGGGTTCTTGAGGTGTTGACGCAGCGCGAAATAGAGGTGTCACGCCTTGCTGCGGCGGGAATGCGCAGCAGAGAGATTGGCATGCGACTCGGGATTTCACCCGGCACCGTGAAGCTCCACCTTCACAGCATCTATAGCAAGCTCGATATTTCGACGCGCGTGGAGCTTGCCAATCTGTCAAAGAGGCTGCAGCTCAACATTGATTGATCTCCCGGTTATTGCGGAATGTTTTGGCCAAAACTGCTAGGCTCAGGAAAACGATATTTGACAGAATTGACGAATTCTCGCCGGAGATCGGAATCGTAAAATAAACGCCGAATGCCCCTCCCCTGCGTGTCCTCGGGTCAGGTAGACAGACCCGAGCAAAAAGCGGAAGTCAAACATAGGCTTGACCTTGCGAGAAAGGTGGAACTGCCTTGAGACACAGAAGAACAGGATTTATACTTTGTACGATCCTGGCGGCTTACTTCTTGCTGAGCCCCGCCTACGCGCTGTTGAACTATAGCGAATATGCTTCCGCCGCGCCGCACTTCCTTCGCTACGTTGTGATCCCGGGATCGCTCGCCCTTTTGTTTCTGCTCGCGGGCGTCCTGGCGAGACCCAAGCTAGCGATGGCGGTCGGCATCTACGGCCTGAGCGCCTTGCTCGGCCTGTTTCTCTTTGAAGCATTGCTTACCTTCCGGTCCGTGCCAGTCCGATTGTCGATGTTGGGGCAGCTCGACGAAAACGAACGGCAGGCTCTTGAGCAGAAAGGATATGTCGTAGCCGCATTCACACTCAACCAGCTCAACAGAATGTCGAATGTCGATAGTTTGCCGCAAGCAGTATTGTCCGGCTTCCCGAAGACTGAAGTCGTTCTCTGCGCGCCAGACAACAATGCGATCACCTATCGTTCAGATCGTTTCGGCTTCAACAATCCGGACGAGGTATACGATCGCGGCACCATCGACGCGATGCTTCTCGGCGACTCTTTCGTCGAGGGTTTTTGCCTGCCTCCCGGCGACGATATTGCGTCACACCTGAGATTGGACCGGCTTGTAGCGACTGCTGCGGGTATCAGGGGCAATGGTCCCCTCGTCGAACTCGCGACGCTCGGACGCTTCGGCCCGATCCTTCGCCCCGATCATGTGCTGATGGTGTTTTTCGAAGGAAATGACTGGGAGAATCTGGAAAACGAGCTTCACATGCCATGGCTGCGCGCGGCTCTCGACCTGGATGCGAACTACGGATCCCCGTCGGACGCCGGCGACTCCTTGCATCGGGCAAGAACCGCGATGGGGCAGCGTAACAAGGAGCCTGTGACGGTCATGGATCTCTTGACAAAGACGGAGCTCCTTCGAAATTTCGCGGCATTGCAACAGACGCTTACGCGCTTGGGACTGGTCTTGCCGAAGGCCACGCCGGAAATACCGCAGTTTCGTAAGATCCTCCATCGTGCGAAATCGATAACCAACAGTTGGGGAGGAACCTTCACGCTCGTCTATGTGCCAAGGGTCGATCGGTTCATGGGCGCACTCAGCTCGAGAGCCGCATTCGACCCGCTGCGCACGCTTGTGCTCGACAGCGCGGTTGCCGAAGGCATCGAGGTGATCGATCTCGTGCCGCCCTTGGAGGCGCACCCGGAGCCTGAGAAGATGTATGCTGCAGATAGCCACTTCAACCGCGACGGCGCCGCATTTGCTGCAGATATCATCGCGAAACGCTTGGCAGGCCCTCAGATATCGAAGGCGGCCAGCGTGATGCACTGAACGCAATACCGCGCAAAGCAGGCCTCGCAACGGGGCGTCACCAACGCGCATGTGCCGCCTGAGCGTGAAAAAAGACGCGGTGAGTATATCCATGGGAATATATTCGAAAAACTGGCAATAGGTTAGAGTTGCGCTGTTTAATATCCGGCTCCCGGAATGATGCGAATTTAGATTAGGTAATCAGCACCGTCAGTTTTCCAGTTGCGAAGCGTTCTTCTCTTCCTCGGAGAGCGATCATGCATGTACAAAACGTTGTAGAGATCACGCCGACCGACGGCCTGCTACCAGCGGCTGTGATTATTACCGCCTATCGGTCGAGCCGGTACGGGCTTGTGGTCTTCGTTCTGAACGACGTGGCTCCGGCGGCAATTGACGTGATCCTGGATCCGGTCGTCAGTACCATGCCACTGTCCATCCCCGGCGTCCTCTATGTTCAGATTTCCGATGAGGCACGGGTTAGCCAGGCCGTGTCTTCCGCTGAGACGGTTTATGTCGCGACGGAAACGTTCCACGATTTAGCAGTCGGCTACGGAGCCTCCCCCGGTAATATTCGTCCCGTCGGATCTTCCCAATACCGGCCAAGGAAACGAGTAGTGTTTGCCAAGTCTGGTGAAGCGCGCGGACTCCCAAAAATGAGGCGGGCACCAATGCGACCCGTTCTTTATCAAGCCTGTCGAACCCAACTACGCGACGGCGAAACCCGGCACGCGTGACACACCGGGCGAGACGGCGCGGCGGAATAAGACCATTGGAAAGGTCCTCGTCGTGATGCGGGAAGGCAGTCGTCGCAACAAGCCAAACACTGGAAGTTCGATAGCGGCGGATGATATGGCGTCCACTCGGAAAAGCGCTGGACGCGTGCATCCTTCTCGGGCCCTCCCCTGGATCGGCGACGCGTTGACAGTTGTCATTTCGATTGCGGTCGCCGTGGTCGGGTCCGAACTGGTGCTGCGCGCTTTCCCAAGCCTTCAGATCCCCGTTGGTGAGGGCGACTATGTGTTCTGCGGAATAGCACGAACGAGACACCAGCCCCATCCGCACTACGGCTTCACGGAAATCCCCGGCAACAGATACTTCGAACGATTCAGCAGTTTCGATCCGTGGAATCCCGTGAAAATCAACGCAGACGGCTTCCGCGACAATGCCATTGGCAACGGCGAACCCGTGATCGTACTCGGCGACTCGATCGTGCGAGGCTCGCTTGTTAGGGAAAGCGAAACATTCAGCGCGCTGTTGAATGCTTGGCACCCGCAGCTCCTGTTTAAGAACTATGGCACCGGTGGTTACGGGCAGCCGAACGAGATCCGGCTCTATGAGGACAAGGGGCGAGCGATCTCCCATAAACTCTTGATCGTCGGGTTTTCACTGAGCACGGACATAGAAGACAATGCCGAGCGGGCGGTTCTCACACCTTCCTCCGTCGACATTAACGTTGAACCGGCAGGTTCAAATCCGAAGCAAGCGGGTTTGTTATTGGAGGCGCACCTTTTCTTGTGGAAGAACAGCAAATTATACAATTGGGTCTATTCGACGCTACTGCGGCCCTATGTGGGGAACATCGATTCTCGCCGAGATATAGAAGACGCACTCGAACTGACAAAACGTCTCTTCGACCAACTGGCCACCACTGCCCGGAGTAATGGCGCAGACCTGCTTGTGGTCATTTTGCCCGGATGGGCAGAGATGGCCGGTCGAGACGACGGCCTGCAACCCGATCGGCAACGCAAAATGATTGAGACGCTGGCTGCGACGACGCCAGGCATGTTCGTTGTCGACCCGACCGTGCGTCTGGCGGCCGCCGACCCAACGAAAACCTTTGGCGTCGTTGACAAGCACCTTTCTCCCTTGGGGCATTTCCTCGTTGCGGAAGCAATCGACGAATGGCTCCTCAGTGAATGGAGAGGCAAGAACACAATCAGGGGGAGCCAGCATTCTTTCGCCCCTGGCCCGCCCATCGAGCCCGACTGCGGGCAGCTTTCCGCAGCGCGGTAACCCTGGGGACTGATCGCACGATGATTACCGAGGTAGCGCGAGGGGTTCGAATACCCGGTGGGAAGCCATCCTCCCGTATGAGGCGTATCGCCCTGATGGTGCTGTCGACGGCTCTGAGCATTGCCGTCGGCGCGCTGCTTTTCGAGGGTATTGCGAGGATTGCCTTCGACGATGGCATGGATTTCGACCTGGAAATGTGGAAATACGCGCGGGACCTGAAACGGGTCAGCGCCAATCCGGCAATTGCCCATGAGCATCGCCCCAACACAGGCGGCGTCTATATGGGCGTACCCGTGCAGATAAACTCAATAGGTTTGCGCGACAGAGAGCTTGCCGCTGGCGGCAAGCCCGTCGGCCGTGTCCGGACCGTCATGCTTGGCGACTCGTTGACGTTCGGATGGGGAGTGCGCGCCGAAGACACACCCTCGAGGCAACTCGAGGCATTGCTCAACGGAACGTCCGCCCCCGATCCTCGCTACGAGGTTATCAACACAGGCGTCGGCAATTACAACACGCCGATGGAGGTCGCCTACTTCGTGACTGAAGGGTACAAGTTTGATCCCGACGTCGTTGTGCTGAACTATTTCATCAACGATGCCGAGCCCACTCCCTACCGGAAACAATCCTGGCTGGGCGAGCATTCGGCGGCCTACGTTGTCTTCGCGTCGGCAATAGACAAGGTCTCGCGCATCTTGCTCGGCCGTGCGGACTGGAAGACTTACTATCGCGATCTGTATGAGCCCGAGGAACCCGGCTGGCAGCAGGCCAAGGCTTCGATCCATCGTCTGGCAAGTTTCTGCCGGGAGCGCGGCTACAAGTTGATCCTCGTAAGCTATCCCGAACTCCACGACTTGAAGGACTATCCGTTCCCGGAGGTGACCGGGGCCGTCGAACGGATTGCCTTCAGCGAACACATACCGTTTCTCGACTTGCGACCTTCGGTAATGGATCTTGCGCCCGATACCCTGTGGGTATCACCCAGCGATGCGCATCCAAACAGGATTGCCAACGAGCGTTTCTCAAAGGCCATGGCGGACGTATTGACAGAGACATACCCGGAACTCTTCGGTATGTCCGCGAGCGTCGCGACCGAAAATTCGCAATAGGGAAAACTGCTCCGTCGCGCGGGCAATAGATGCAGCGGAAGCATGAACGCCCCTGCGGCGACCGTCAGGGGCGTGTTGATTGCGAGGGCCGGAAGCCGCAGAAGGTCTTACTCCTCCACTGGCCCGTAGAGGCCGAGCTCATCGAGCAGCGCGCGCTGCCGGTTGACACTTTCGACGAACAGGCCGGTGTGCCGATCGATGATCCGGCCGCGGCGATCCGGATCGGAAACGGCGGAGAGCGCGCCGAGGATCGCCGCGACCTTTTCCGACGTCTGCCGCAGTTCCTCCAGCAGCTCTGCCTTGCCGGCGACCTCGGTAACCACCTGCTTTGTCACCCGGCCAATGCCCGCCGGCGTGCGGCTGCCGGCCGACACGTAGCCCTCCGGCAGATCGCCCTTGAGGTTGGTGACCGACTTGAAGCGGATGACGTCGAAGATCTGGTCGACCGCTTGCTTCGCGCCGGTCACGCGCGAGGGATGATCGGTGTCGGCGGCGGCATGCGGCAGCAACTCCAGCTTGCCCTTGTGGCCTTCTTGGAGCGGCAGGTAAGGAAGCATCGGCCCACTGAGCTTGCCGGTCGCGGCGTCCTTGAAGAGGTCGGCGTCGATCGCCGCGTGCGCGATCTTACCGGACGACAGCGCGTCGTCTAGCGCAGTAGCATCGACGACCTCGCCTCGGTCGTAGTTGACCAGCACTGCGCCGTCGTTCATGGCACCGAGCACCTCCCGATCGACGGTGCGGGCGTTCGAATAGACGCTGGTCGCCGCGTCCAGGCGGCCGAGACCGATGTGGACGGAAAGCACGTCGGCACCTGTCGCCGCCGCGACGGGGCTTGCGGCATAGTCGAAGCCTTCCGTCTCGATCCAGTGCCTGTGATGCTCGCGGGCGTAGATCGCCACCTTCATTCCGAAGGCCTTGGCGAGCTTGGCGACTTCACGGCCGATATTGCCGTAGCCGAGAATGGCTATCTTGCGGCCCTCGAGCTTTGCGGTCGGAAAATCCTTGAGCTGACGGCCGGTATCGAAGTCGCCTTCGGCGACCATTCGGTGCAACCTATCGACCGGCAGATCGGGCAAGACCTTGAGGACCGCCTTCATCGCCATCTGGGCGGTCGCGCGGCTGTTGATGCCCGGCGTGTTCATCAGCGGCGCGTCGCCGCCCTCGCCGTTACCGCCGCCCCAGGAGGCCGAGCTCATGTTGCCCGTGCCGGCGCCGATGCGCACGCCGCCGAGCGGAAATACGGAGGCCTTCGGAATGAAGGTCGCCGCCGCGATCAGCGCGTCGTACTGGCCCTGGTCGGTCTGCGGCAGGATCTCCGCCTCAGTGCTGAGGTTCGGCTGGTAGAAGAAATGGATGCGGCCCTTCTCGAGCGCCGAGCGGTCGCCGAGCGGCCCGAGATGGAAAACGCCGCCCTTTTCCTCGACATAGGCCTTGATCTCGCTGTGGTCTGGCTGGCCGTCCGCGCCGAAGCGCAGGCCGACCAGATCGGCGATCAGAACCGTATAGGCGCGCTCCGGATCGTCCTTGCGGACGGTGCCGGTGGCCTTGGCCGGAGCCTCGAAAGTGACGCCGTTCTTCGCCAGTTCCTCTTCGAGAACGACGACCTTGGCACGCAGATAGGCATATTGCAGATTTTCCAGCAGCGCGACGACGTCTTCCGGCTCGCGGATGCCGCCGACCCAGGCGCGATAGTCGCCGGGCGTGCCCGGGAAGGCATTGACGTAGCGGGCCGCGTCAAGGCCGGACTCGTATTCGCCGTTCGGATGTGTAATGCCCTCATAGCCGAGCAGTTGCTTCGAACGGGCGATGATGCGGGCGTGGACGGCGGGATCGGTGATGCTGTCGTCCTCGACCTTGAGGAGCGTCACCGCCGCGCCGCGCCGCTCGGAATCGGTGACCGTCAGCGACAGGAGCGGATGCGACTTCACCCAGTCATCGATCACCTTGCGGTTGGCCGCGGAGCGGCGGTTGAGCTCGACCACCGAGCCGACGCGCGCCTCGGATTGCAAGAGGCCGAAGGTGGTCTCGGCAAAGGCGAGCGCGCTGTAGGTATTGATGACCCCACCAAGCATGCGGTCTTCGGCGGCATCGTAGAACGGTCCGGCATCGACCGAGCGTTTGGCCGAAAACGGCTGCCTGGGGTCGACCGGCGGCGCGATCTTCAGCTGGCGCGGGATCGCCCAGGCGGGATCTTGCTGGTTCTTCTCGATCAGCGCCAGCGCATGCGGCGTGAAGGAGGCGACGAAATAACCCGAAACCCCGCCGATCGCCTTCTGGAACGGCATGAACAGGCAGCACTTCGCCATGACGGCGCTGACGAGCTCCGGTTCCCACGGCATGGCGCCGAGCATCGAGGTGGCATCGAACACCGCATGGCGGTTTGCCGGATCGCCGTCGATCCAGCTCAAAAGCTCGCGGATCTCACGACCGGTATAGGCATTGGCCCCGGTCGTCTCGTGGCCGACGCCGACGAAGATCGAAACGCCGAGGGCGGAGAGCTCTTCTGCCGTCGGGATTACACCTTCCGAGGCGGCAAAATGGATGCGGCTCTCGCAGCCTTTTTCAGCGAAGCGCTGCATCTCGATGATCTGCGTGGCCCAGGACTGGCGGAAGAACCCAGCGGCCTTGGACGGATCGCTCTCCGGTCGCGGCGTATCGACATAGACGCGCTGCGAGGCGTCATTGGCGTTCATCAGGTGCTGGACGCAGACGGTGAAGCCGCTGTGGCCACCGCCGAGCCCCACGGCCATGCGATTCGTCTTCGGAAAGCCGAAATAGCGATGGATCGCCCGCATCATGTCGGTCAGGATCTTGTCGGCCGGATAGCCGCGATGCATGCTGCGTGAAATCTCGGCGGTGGTGAAGCCGCCGATGTCGTTGCCCCGGTCGTCAAGCTTGCGATAGGTCTTCTCGATCCAGGTATCAAAGGCGATGCGCCGCAGACGACTATCCACTTCGTCGGTGGTCGCATCGGTGATCGGGCCGACGCCGAAGAACGGGTTGGACGGCAGCCTCGGCGCGCCGGATCTCGTCAGTTGGAGTGCCCTCAGTCGCTGTTCCTGCATCTGCGCGATGTTCATCATGATCTGCCTATCTGTTTTCGAGGCGGGAGATGGCGCTGATAGTGGATCGAACACTTCAGAAAGAAGACCTCATATGCGCCGAACAGCACGCGGAATGCGTCATTGTTGCGCCTGCCGTGAGGATTGGTGCCGCGCTGGCAGCATGTCGACGATCCCGCAGGAACTTCTTGCGGAAGGAGGGCGTAAAAGGCGCAAATTTCGACCGGTGCGTATCGGAGGCAGAGACGTCGCTTTGATCAGCCTTGCGATTTGCTGTCGCTAAGAACCCAAGGATGCACGGAAATTTTGCGGTGTGTTGGCGAACCGCCTTCGGAACGTCCGACTGAGATGGGATGAATCACAGAAACCGCTTTCCGCGGCGATCATGGCAATCGACTTGTCGGTGTTCTCAAGCATATGGCGCGCAAGCAAAAGCCGCATCTCGATGAACGCGGTCAGGGGTGAGGTTCCAAGCGCCTCCCTGAAATGCCGTTCAAGGCACCGCTTACCGACCTTTAGATGTCTTGCCATCTCGGAGACGGAGACTGGCGTGTCCAGACTTTGCTGCATGAGCAAGAGTGCTTTCCTGACAATTGGATCCTTGGTCCGGAAGCTGAGCGTCAGGCCAGGCTGCGGTGCGCCCCCGTCCTCCGCCTCGCTGATCATCATGATATTCAAGCTCTTCGTGGATTGAGCCTTGCCGATGTGCCTGTCGACCAGGAATGCCGCGAGATGAGCCGTACTCGTGCCGCCAGAGCAAGTCAGTCGGTCGCGGTCGACCACGAAGATCTGGTCGGAGATCGGCCTGAGCCCGTCGAACTGCGAGAGAAAGTCCTGGTGGTGGAACCAGCTCACACAGCCGCGATAGCCCTCCATTAAACCGGCACGATGGAGGATGAAGGTGCCGGTGCAAAGGCCGACCAGCGGAACTCCGGCCGCGGCGGCCTGGCGCAAATACCGTTCGACCCGCTCGTCGGGCCGGTCCATTTCGTCGATGAGCCCGCCGACCACGACGATATAATCGAAGTGTTTGGGGCTGCCGAACACCTCGTGAGGCTGAACAGAGACACCGCAGCTGGCCGTGATCGGCCGCATGTCCGGGGCGACGACTTTCCATCGGCATTGAATTGGCCGGCTCCGGTCGCCTTCGTCCGCAGCGAGGCGCAACACGTCCACGAAGTTGGCGAAGGCGCAGAGCGTAAATCGCTGCACCAGAACAAACCCCACTGTCAGGCGCGCATCCTGCTCACGCCGCACGCTCCGCTGGGAAACGTCGTTTAAGACCATGCTGTCTCATTTCTACTGCCGATATGACGCAATCATTCTTTTCAGATCTCCAACGCAAGTCAATATTTCGGGAGTATGTCGCGGATAGATGGCCATGCGACGCTGGGGGATACGAGGCCGCTCGGCCGTCGGGGGGAGGAATTTGGATGAGAATAGTGAGCGCTGAACAGCGTCGGTTTGCCTTCTACCTTGTGCCGGAATTCACGATGCTGGCGTTCTCCTCCGCGGTCGAGGCCTTGCGGCTGGCAAACGCGGTTGTCGGTTACGAAGCCTACTCCTGGCGCGTAGTCTCCTCGGACGGTGCCAAGGTCCGCGCGAGTTGCGGCCTCACGCTTGAAGCCGACAACTCCATAGCGGCTGAACGCCAGCATCTAACCAGCCGGCTGCGTCCCTCGGTGTCCGTCATTTGCGGAGGAAAGCACGTGGAGCGCCACGTCGACCGTGCGGCCGATGCCTGGCTGCGCGAATGTCGCAATCGGGGTGTCGCGGTCGCGGGTCTCTGCACTGGTGCCCATTTCCTGGCGAGAGCCGGGCTGCTGGACGAGCGAAAATGCGCGATCCACTGGGAGAACCAACCCGGATTTGCCGAGCGTTTTGGCGCGGCAAACGTCAGCACCGGAATCTACGAAGTCGACGGTAACATCTTCACCTGCGCCGGCGGAGCCGCTTCCTTCGACATGATGCTCCACATCATCGGCCGCGATTTCGACGAGAGCGTTGTGAGTGGCATATGCGAACTGGCACTTGTCGACCGCGTGCGCGATCCCGGGGAACGGCAGCGCCTTCCCTTCGCCCAACGCATCGGGGTTCGAGATCCCATTGTGCTGAAGCTGGTCGAGAAGATGGAGAAGAGCCTGACCGAGCCGATGCAAGTGGAAGAGCTTACCTCTTCAATCGGCCTTTCACGGCGGCAGGTCGAGCGGCTGTTCCGCAACGAGTTGCACTGTTCGCCGGCGCGGTATTATTTGAAGCTCCGTCTCGAGCGCGCCCAACTGCTGCTTGTACAGTCGACGATGCCTGTCGTGGAGGTCGCCATCGCTTGCGGCTTCGTGTCAGCTTCGCATTTTTCCAAATGCTACCGCGAGACCTTTGCGTGTTCGCCGCAGGAAGCGCGGGGCCGCATCATGAGAATGCCGGCGGCGCGCCCGGCCGCATGTGCATCGGCCGCGTGACGCCTCCAGCCGCCCGTCTTATCAGACGCGCAAAGGTCGCTATAGCACTTTGATTTGCTGCCTGTTTTTGTCCTTAAGTCGGCTACGATTTGGGACACATGCAGCAGAGCAGAGCAGTCAAGCGGCCATCTGGCTGTCTTGACCATCCTTCAGGCACTTTTGACCGTTTTGTATTTCCAAACGTGAAGTCAGCCCCTTCGAGGCCGTGCTGAAACGCCGAAGGTGTAGGTGGAAATGCCTGTCCTCAACCATATGTTTGGTCGTATAACTGATCGGCACTGCACTCGTCCCGTCTTTCAGACCACGTCCGACCCCGGAGAGTTCAATGGCACAATCCCAGGACAATATCGTCAAGCTTCAGGTCGCCAACACCCGTCCCGAAGACTCCGGCGGACCATTCGCGAGAATTACGCCGAAGATCATGTCCGCGCTCGGAGTCGAGGAAGGCGACATTATCGAGATTGTGGGGAAACGTCATACAGGTGCGATCGCCTTCCGCGGCTATGGTGAAGACGAGGGCCTCAACATCATCAGACTGGACGGCCTGCAGCGTGTGAATGCGGGCGCAACCAGCGGCGACCATGTCGAGGTTCACAAGGTAGACGCGAGACCTGCCCAGCGGGTCGTTCTCGCCCCTGCTCAGAAAAACCTTCGGCTGCAGGGATCGGGCGAAGCGCTTCAGCGTACGTTCTTTCGCCGCCCGATGGCTGCCGGGGATGTGATTTCGACATCGGTGCAGCAGCGCATCAGCCGCAACGCCCGCACGGAGCACGACATCATGCGCGGCCTGGTCGAGCTTCCGGCTTACGGTCTCCAGGAAATACGTCTGGTGGTCGTGTCGACCCAGCCGCGCGGTATCGTCACGATGGGAGAAAATACCATCGTCGAACTGCGGCCGGAATTCGAGGAGCCCAAGGAAGCCAGGCGAGCCGACGTCACCTATGACGACATCGGCGGCCTTGGTAACGCCGTCGATCAAGTGCGGGAAATGGTGGAGCTGCCGCTTCGTCATCCGGAACTGTTCCAGCGCCTCGGCATCGATCCGCCGAAAGGCGTGCTGCTTCACGGGCCTCCGGGAACCGGCAAAACGCTTCTGGCGCGGGCGGTTGCAAACGAAACCGAGGCTCATTTCTATCATATCGCCGGGCCGGAAATCATGGGTAGCCAATACGGCGAATCCGAACAACGGCTGCGCCAGGTGTTCGAGGAGGCGGCCAAGAACGCTCCTTCCATCATATTTCTCGATGAGATCGACTCGATCGCGCCAAAACGCGAGAAAGTGACCGGAGAGGTGGAACGCCGGATCGTCGCACAGCTTTTGACTTTGATGGACGGTCTCGAGCCGAGGCAGAACATCGTCGTTATCGGTGCCACCAACCGTCGTGACTCGATTGACGAAGCGCTGAGGCGTCCAGGCCGCTTCGATCGCGAGATCGTCATCGGAGTGCCGGATCAGAAAGGCAGGCGCGAGGTTCTTGCCATTCACGCGCGCGGCATGCCTCTGGCGGAAGACGTCGACCTCGACGAAATCGCAAGAACCACATACGGTTTTGTCGGCGCGGACGTCGGCGCGCTCGCGCGCGAGGCAGCGATGGATGCGCTTCGCAGGATATTGCCGGACATCAATCTCAGAGAGGGTATCCCGTCCGAGGTCCTCGAGAACCTGAGCGTCAACCAGGCCGACTTCCTGAGCGCCATGAAGCGGATACAGCCCTCGGCACTGCGCGAAATCATGATTCAGGCCCCCGATGTTCGGTGGGCTGACATCGGTGGGCTCGACGAGGCGCAGATGCGGCTTCGCGAAGGGGTCGAATTGCCGTTGCGGTCTCCGCAATCATTCAAGCGAATGGGCATTCGACCGGCCAAGGGATTCCTGCTGTTCGGTCCGCCGGGAACCGGCAAGACCTTGCTGGCGAAGGCCGTCGCGCGGGAAGCGGAGGCGAATTTCGTGGCCACCAAGTCGTCGGACCTGCTTTCGAAATGGTACGGGGAGTCCGAGCAGCAGGTGTCGCAGCTCTTCGAACGGGCAAGGCAGGTCGCGCCAACCGTGATCTTCATTGACGAAATCGATTCCCTTGCGCCGGCTCGGGGCGGCGGCATCGGCGAGCCGGCGGTGACCGAACGGGTGGTGAACACGTTGCTGGCGGAAATGGACGGATTGGAAGATATGCAAGGCGTGGTCGTCATGGCGGCAACCAATCGGCCGAATCTCCTCGATCCCGCCCTGCTTCGACCTGGCCGTTTTGACGAGCTTGTCTATGTTCCGGTTCCGGATCAAAAGGGCCGGCGCAAGATTCTCGGCATTCACACGCGCAAGATGCCGCTGGCCAAGGACGTTGACCTGGACGATCTTGCACAGAGGACCGAGCGGTTCACGGGCGCCGATCTTGAAGACCTCACAAGACGCGCGGGTCTTATCGCGCTCAGAGAAAATCTCGACGCCCAGGACGTCACGTCAGAGCATTTCAACAAGGCATTCGATGAAATCCGCCCGTCCGTGACGCCCGAAGTCGAGCGCGAATACGAGGCGATGCTCCGCACGCTGAAACAGGAAGACCCGCAGCGACAGCAGATCGGTTTCCTGCCTAGAAAAGGCGGCTGAACCTGCCGGTCCACAGCGCCGTACCGTTGTGGTGGATGCGTTGGGACGATGGAGTGCTTTGATTTATCGCGTGCCGTGCCCAAGATCGGCAAATGCTTTCAAGGAGGCGGAACCGCCCAAGTCTAAGGTAACTCGACGAGCCGGTTCACCGGCCGCTTTCGCCTTTGCAGGAGGGATCGGCTCTGGCAACATCGGGTCGCTTTTCGAACAGAGCCTTTCAGGTCCTGCGGGCCCGGCGGTTAGCCGCCCGGAGCGGCATGGGTGAGCGCCGCGACCCTCTTTATATGCGCAACCGCCGCCGTCCCGCCGGTGGTCTTGGTAAAAAGTTCGAGCGTCTCCTCGTCGTCTGCTCCGACGGGCGTCAGCGCCTGGTCCATGTAGGCCTTCGAAGCCGGATCGCGGGAGATCCTGTAGGCGGCAGCGGTCAACCGGACGATCGTGCCTGCAAGCGTCCCATGCCTGCGCACCGTCTGCAACAAAAACTGCGGCCAGAATATCAGGGGATGCACCCGCTTCATTCCCGGTCGCCGCTCCGACGACCGCTTCAGGCGCAAAAAACCGCTTTGCAGCGGGTGGACGTGTTCGAGCGGCACCATCGTCGCGAAGGAAACGAGCAGTTTGACAAGGCTTCCAACCGGCACGCCCGTCGCGACCGCACGGCGCAGCAAAGTCTCCATGTGCTCTGGCGAGTAATAGAGCCGCCACGCTTCGTGGTAGATGTTTTCCCACTCCTCCCGGCTCATTCTCGCATGCGCCGTGCACACGTGCTCGACATCGTAGACGTTGAGATCCGCCTCCATCTCGACGCCAGTCCTCCAGAGCTTCTGGTGGTCCTCCGAGCCCGGCAGTGGTGTGAGGATGAAGAATTCGACGATGTCGACCGGCAGTTCGTGTTGAATGATGGCGACGTCGCGCCGGATGGTCTCGGGCGTATCCGCCGGAAAGCCGAGGATATAGCCCGCGAGCGTCATGATGCCCTGGGCCTTCCAGGCAAGCAGCATCTTGCGATATTCGGTGATCTTGTTCTGGCTCTTCCTTGCCGCGGTCAGATTTTCCGGGTTGACGTTCTCGAGACCAATGAAAACGCGGGTAACGCCAGCACGCTTGGCCTTCTCGATGAAGTTCGGGATCCTGTGGCAGAGTGTGTCGACCTGGATCATCAGGCCGAGCGGAATGGCGTCCTTCTCCCGCAGTTCGATCAACCGGTCGAAGATCGCCTCCCAATTCCTGTTGCGGGCAAAATTATCGTCGGTGATGAAGAACTTGTGGACACGTTGTGCCCAGTTCATCCGCACCAGCTTCTCGACGTCGTCGGCCGAGCGGAAACGCGACCTGCGCCCCTGTACGTTGATGATCGTGCAGAAGGAACATTGATATGGACAGCCGCGACCGGCATCGAAACTCGTACTGAAGCCGAGCGTGTGGGCTATATTTTCCTTCGGCAGGAAGGGCGCCGGCGTGTCGGCAATGGCCGGCAGGTCATCCATGAAGTTGTAGATCGGCTCCAGCCTGCCGGCAGCCGAATCGCGCAGCACCGCTTCAAGACGGCCCTCCGCCTCGCCGGCAAACATGGAGATGCCCATTTCCCGGCAGGCGTCGAGTTCCACCGCCTTGCCGTCAAGCATGGCAAGGCAGCCCGACACATGAAACCCGCCGATGGCAACGGATATGCCAGCATTGCGGAACGGCCGCGCAATATCGAGTGCGCGCGGAAACTGGTTTGATTGGACGCCGACAAGCGCCACCATGCCGAAATTGTCATGTCGGCCAAGCACGCGCAGAAGGGTCGGGAAATCGACCCGCGTATTCGTTTCGTCGACCACCGTGATATCGATGGCAATGTCCGGGCCGAGCACCTTGCGTTCGGCGCAGTCGGCGGCAATGCCGTAAAGCGCGGCGAGCGAGTTCGAGGGGATCATGGCACGCCACCACCGGATCACGTAGCCTTCGTCATCATAGTGCGACGGCTTGATCAGGATGAGCTGGAAACGCTTCCCGCTAGCTTCGGAAGAATGCGCCACGTGCTCCCTTTCGTTTTTGGAAGCAATGGGAGAGCGTAGCAGAGCCCCGCCACAAGACAAGGCCGCGCCGGTCGGTTCAAGCAGAGCCCGGCATGTCGTGAGATAGCATGCCCCACGACGATCTGGGTGGACTTGAAAGCAAACTGTCAGACCGGCATTGCACGGAGCCTCGCCATCACGGCGCTCGGCACCATGACCTCGCCCTGGAAGAGCCTTCGAGCGGTCATCACGGCGCTCGCGCTTCTCACATCTATGCGACCCGCTTCGTCATCCACCTCGGCCGCCATCGTCCAGGCTCCGCTCGGGTGGCCGATGATAATATCTCCGCCCGCGGCCGCGCGAGCGCTCAGCAACCCGCGAGGGATCGTGCCCGGGATCTTGCAGGCGACCGCAAGGCAAAGTGCCGTCGTGATCGGCACGGCGAGATGTGGCCTGCCGCGTCCGATCATCCTGATGATGATGTCCGTGTCCTCCTGTTCCAGCATACCACCGGAAATGATCGGCGAGCGCGCGCTTCTTGCCACGAAGGCGATGCGGGGCAGCGAGACCGCACCAGCTGCCTCAAGATCCGGTGCGGCGCCTGCGGCCACTGTCACATGTCTGCGAATTCTTTCGATTGTTCCGAGAAGTCCCGGCACGGCTTCAATGGCATCGGGCAGTTCGGAGCCTGAGAGACCGATGCTCTCGGCAGCGACGAACATCACGGGATTGGCGGCGTCGACGAAACTGTAGGCGATGCGCCCTACGCCCGCGACGTTTATCTCGCTGACGGGGACTCCCATCGGGAGAACCTTGCCGGTCGCGGCTCCCGCGGGCGAAAGGAAAGCGATGCGGACGGGCGATCCGGAGCCGGCAATACCATCGACCGCGAAATCGCCGTCGACGCAGGCTCGCCCGCCCCGCATCCGGAAGCGCGATATGATGAGCTTATCCGCATTGACGTCACGAATCCTGACGACAGCGTCACCGTCTTGCGGCACCGGGACCAGACCTTCGTCTGCGGCAAACGGACCTATTGCCGAGGCCATGCTGCCGCAACTGCCGGCATAATCGACGCGCGCCGCATGCATTTCCACCTGCCCGAAGAGGTAGTCTATATCGGCATCGGGATGCGCGGACTTCTCGATAACGCAGACTTTCGAAAGCGAGGAGAGCCCGCCGCCCATGCCATCGAGCTGCCGACCGTTCGGATCCGGCGACCCCATCGCCGCCAGGAAGATCGCATCCCAATCGGCGCGGTCCTGCGGCAGGTCCTTCCTGTGAAAGACCAGGGCCTTCGAGGTGCCCCCGCGCATGAAGACGGCGCGTATGGCCTGCTGCTGCGGATGGATCGACTCCATGCCTTGCCTCCCTTTCTCAGCCGCGCCCGACAAAGGGCATCTTGTTCGCCATCACGGTCATAAAAAGCACATTGCTGTCGAGCGGCAGCCCGTCCATGTAAAGCACCGCATCGGCCACATGTTTCGTGTCCATCAGCGGCTCGGTCGAGCGCGACAGATCGGCCTGCAGCACGCCCTCCCTCATGCGCGAGGTCAGCGGTGTATCGGCATTGCCGATGTCGATCTGGCCGCACACGATATCAAAGCCGCGTCCGTCGAGCGCCAGCTGTTTGGTGAGCCCGGTTATCGCATGTTTGGTCGCAGTATAGGCAGTTGCGAAAGGCCTCGGCGCATGAGCCGAAATTGAGCCGTTGTTGATGATGCGCCCACCCCTCGGCGACTGGCCGCGCATGAGGGCGAATGCGGCACGCGCGCAAAGAAAGGCGCCGGTCAGATTGGTATCAACGACGGCGAGCCAGGTTTCGATCGCCAACTCATCGATTGGCACCGCCGGTGCGCCGCGGCCCGCATTGTTGAACAAAAGATCCAGCCTGCCGAAAGCCTTTTCTGTTTCGGCAAAAAGGCTCTCGACCGCTTCGGCATCGGTCACGTCAGTCGGCAGTACAAGCGACTGGCCGCCGGTTGCGAGGCGGGCGGTTTCCTCGAGTTCCGCGTGCCGGCGGCCCGCCAAGGCAACGCTGTAGCCGGCGCCAAGTAGCCCCAAGGAGACCGCCCTTCCGACACCAGATCCCGCGCCCGTAACGATTGCGACTTTCGACATCCACCCCTCCAACAATTTGGGTGCGGCCCACACCGAAGAAAGCCAACCGGCCACCCTCCTCATGCTTCTGTATTTTATAGTCGACATGCGTATACAATCAACATCCATTTTGCTAGCGTCGCGGAAATCGCCGCAGCAGTAGCGTGATCGCCGGCGCAGTGTTGTGATGCGGCTGATAGGCTCCCAGGTTTGAGCAGCAACGTCATGAACATGCCGAAACCTGTTCTGCCCGAACGATGACGCGACCACACCTTCAATTGAAGAACAGACCGAGAGAAAGGAATATCCAATGGAAATTCGGCTTGACGGGCGAACAGCGGTCATCACCGGCGGCAGCAAAGGGCTTGGATTGGCAATGGCAAAACGTTTTGCCGAGTCTGGCGCCGAGGTCGCAATTCTCGCCAGAGGCAAACCGGCGCTCGACGAAGCGGTGTCGTCGATACGCAGTGGAACGAAGACCCGGATCGAGGGTTTCGTTTGCGACGTTGCCCGACCTCAGGACACCACCGACGCCTATGAGCGCCTCATGACGGCCTTCGGCAAGATCGATATCCTGGTCAACAATGCGGGCCAGTCGCGCCTCTCCACCTTCGAGAACATCACAGACGAGATGTGGCAGGAGGATATCGAACAGAAGCTGATGGGCGCGATCCGCATGACCCGCCATGTCTGGCCGCAGATGAAGGAAAGACGCTGGGGGCGGGTCATCAACGTCCTCTCCATCAACGCCAAGCAGCAGCGTGCCGGGGGTGCACCGACCACGGTCACACGTGCGGCAGGCCTGGCGCTAACGAAGGTACTGGCCGGCGAAGGCGCGCCTCACAACGTTCTCGTCAATGCGCTGATGGTCGGGTCTATCATCAGCGACCAGATCGCTCGCCGCGCCAAAGCCCGGAACGATGGAGTAACCTTGGAACAAATGATCGCGGATGTGGGCAAAGAAATTCCCCTCGGACGCATGGGCACGGCCGACGAATTCGCCAATGTTGCCTGCTTTCTTGCCTCGGAGGCTGCCTCTTACGTTACCGGCGCGGCGCTGCCGGTGGATGGCGGCAAAGCGGCCTTTATTTAGAGCGGGATGAGAAAAAGTGTGCGCGGTTTTCCACCCGCATCCCGCGTCTCAACTTAGATCGCGGTGATCGAAGACGGACTGCGCATCATCGGCGACGCTACGCGGCTCCATTGCCGGCATGCTCGGCGGAGATGGGATGGGTTTCGCCAGTGGTGATCAGCGTGCGCGTCGCCTCGACGGAGGCATATGTCCAGAAGATCCTTGTCAAATCCGTTTCGGACGCATTGAGAAAGCGATGCGGGACGCCACCTGGAATGAATGTCGTGTCATGACGGCCGAGGCGATATTGCCGGCCGTCGATTTCAGCGATGCATTCCCCCTCCAGCACGAGGACGCTTTCCTCGCAATTGTGGGAGTGAAGGGGGATGGCCCCGCCCGGCTTGAATTCTGTGATGCCGTTTAACATGGAAGTCGAACCACAGGCTTTCGTCACCAGAGGGATCGTCGACGCACCGTTGCCGCGCTCCACCCATTGAAGTTCCGCCGGCCGCAGGACCATTCCGGTGCTACCATCTTTCATTCGAAGAGGCCCCGAGCTTCGGCCGCCTCTCCCCGCCCCGACGCCTCAACTCCTGAAATCCGCGTCAGCCTGTGCATGCGGTGCAGGTTATCCGGCAGCGGCTCGCCAGGAAACAGCGATGGCCAGGCCCTGGTGCTGACTTCGCCGACATAGAGATTGCCGCGGGAATCGACTGCGAGCGAATGCGGCGAGAGAAATTGTCCGGGATTACAGGGGCCCGTCGGAAGATCGCCGAAACGGGCGAGGACCTTTCCATCATTGGTGGTAACGCTGATGCGCGGACCGAGATTCGGGTTCTTGCGATTGACGTTCATGTAAGGGCCGATCTCGCCGACATAGCAGATCGGACATTTTCCTGCACTGATCTGCAGGGCACTGGGCCTATGCAGATTGTTGATCTGCGTCTCGTATCTGCCATTGCCGTCGAAGATCTGGATACGATGGTTTTCCCGGTCGGCGACATAGACCCAGCCGTCGGCGTCGCAGCAGATATTGTGGGGAAAGTTGAATTGGCCGGCATCGATGCCCGGAGCACCCCAGGAGAGTATCGGCTTGCCTTCGGGGGAATATTTATGCACCCGGGCATTGCCGTACCCGTCGGATACATAGAAATCGGCCTCCGGCGAAACCGCCGTATGCGTGCATCGGTGAAACGGTATCCCCGACATGTAAGGAGACGGTTTGCCCGGCGTGCCGAGCGTCAGCAGCACCTTTCCGTCAAGCGTGCATTTGCGCACGGTATGATCCCCATCGTCCGTGCAGTATATGCAATCGTCGGGACCGATATGCAGGCCGTGCGGATTGCTGAAGACGCCTTGCCCCCAGGTGTCGAGGAATTCGCCTTCGATATCGACCACGATCATCGGATTAGGACCGCGGTTGAAAAGGTACACTCGATCCTGTCGGTCGACGGCAAGTGCCGCGACATCGCCCATGACGAGACCCGCCGGGAGCTTCACCCACTGTTCCTCGACCCGATAGATAAAATCACCGCTGCCAAGAATGACGCTCATCTGTTGTTCCACCTCTCAGAGGAAATCTGTTCGAGCCCGACGTTCCGCCTCCGGATCAAATCAGCGCGCGTAGCGCCTGCGTGCGCCTGCGGCCGGAATCGATCAGTAGGGTCACGTCGTTGGCGGCGAGAATGAATCGGTATCCCATCTTGAAATAGACGTTCAGATCCTCTGGCGTGCGCACGCCGCCGAGACCCGCATATCGGCCACTCCTCTTGCAGGCAGCCGCAACGCGCTCGAACGCCTCGACGGTGCGCCGGTTCATCACATCGCCTGGAATGCCCAGATCGAGACAAAGATCATTGGCGCCGATCATGATGACGTCGATGCCCTCGACGGCGGCAATCTCCTCGCAGTTTTCGACGCCTTCCATGGTTTCGATCATGATGGCGACCAGGAAATTCTTGTCGAGTTCACGCGTGAGTTCGCCAACCGGCAGCGGGCGAAAATCGACATGGACCTGGACGCTGGAAATCGAGCGGCGGCCGACGGGCGGGTAGCGCAACTGCCTGACCACCTCTCGCGCCTGCGCGGCGTTGTCGACATGCGGCATGATGATGCCCTGGGCGCCCCCGTCGAGTGCGCGGGTCGCCATCGAATATTGAAACTCCGGCACCCTGACGAGCGACGCGATACCGGAATTCAGCGCCGCGATCGACATTTCTGACGCGGTTTCGATCGACATAGAATTGTGTTCGAGATCGAGGAAGAGCCAATCGAAACCGGCCGCTTCCATAATCTTTGCCGTCTCCACGCTGCGTGCCTGCCGAAGGACGATGCCAAGCGATAGTTCGCCATTTTTCAATTTTTCAAGAGCGACGTTGGCCATACCCGATCCCCTGAATTTTTGACTATTGTCCGGGGAAGCCGTTGCAACGCCTCGGCTTCCTTTTCGAGACGGGCTTCAGGACGCCTTGGCGAAGTCCCGCGATCTTGCAGGCCTGACGACGATATCGCTTGCGGGAATTTCCTCCCCCCGTGCCAAGCGCAGCATGTTGTTGAAGGCATGCAAGGCAACGTTGACGACGTTATCGAGCACGCTGCCGGCCGTATGGGGCGTCAGCACGACGTTCTCCAGCTTCGTGAGCTTGCTGGTCGGCGGAAGAGGCTCTGGCTCGAAGGCATCGAGACCGGCCGCCAACAGCTGCCCGGATTCGAGCGCGGCCACCACCGCATCCTCGTCGACGACGTCGCCGCGCGCGGCGTTGACCAGAACGGAACCGCGCTTCATGCGAGCAATCGCGGCGGCATTGATGATCCTGTGATTGGCCGCACCGCCCGGGCAATGAAGCGTAAGGATGTCGCTCTGCTCCATCAGTTCGTCAAAGCTGACGAAGCGGGCGTTGAACTGCTTCTCGATTTCGGGCGGAGACCGGAACGGATCGTGATAGATTATCTCGACATCAAAGCCCGCAAGCCGCTTGGCGACATTCTTGCCGATATTGCCGAAACCGAGGATGCCGACCGTCTTGCCCGAGAGCTTCCGACACTTCGGGCGCAGCTCGGTATAGATCCATTTCCCTTCACGCATCGACCTGTCGGCAAGCGAAAGCTGCCGCAAGGCTGCGATGATCAGCATTATCGTATGTTCGGCAACCACGACGGCGTTGGAGCCGGCGGTAATTGCAACAGGGACGCCCTCGCGCTCGGCAGCTGCCAGATCGATCTTGTCGACGCCGATTCCCCATTTGTGAATTAGCCGCAGCCGCGGCGACTCCCGGATCAGTTTCTCGGTGATCGGCGCCGTGGTCAGAATGAAATCGCTTTCGCGGATGAGCGGATGGCACTTTTCGCCGGGATCGATCTCGAAGGAGATTTCGAATTCGGCAGGGACGACATCGCGGATGAGCGCCTGCGCTTCCGGACCGAAGGCACGCCCGACACAGGCGACCTTGAATTTATTGGGTAAGTGGGTTTCCGGCACGGCTTCCTCCTGAAGATCTGCATTCCGGCACCGTCGCCAGCGAAAGCCGGTAGCGTGCGCTGCGGTTCGTCGCTGGCGGCGGATTGTTACCTGTTGAACTCGAATGGCCGGCAGACCGGCTTAACTCGGTCGGCGAAGATGCGACCTACTTGATCCACGGATCGCTTTCCCAGAGACCCTTGAGCATCGCGGATTCCTTTTGGACCCAGTCCTTGGTCTGCGCGGCTGTCATGGGGTTGAGAAGAAGCGATCGTTCCTTGGCAACTTTCTGGAATTCCGGATCCTTCGAGACTGCTTCAAAACATCCGGAAAGCTTGGCGACGACATCCGGAGGCGTAGCAACCGGAGCACCGATCACATGGTTGGAGCCACCAACGATATCGAAACCCTGTTCCTTGAAGGAGGGAACATCGGGGAGTTCGGCCACGCGTTCGTCTGAAGCGATCGCGAGCGTCTTCAATTCGTTCTGAAATTGAGCAACCTCTGTGAGAGAATTGCCGGATACGTCCACGTGACCGCCGATCACGGCATTGCGCGAGGTTGCCGCGTCTGCCATCGGAATGAAATTGAACTTGACGCCGGCAGCCTTCATGAAGCTCAGCATCTTGATGTGGTCATCTGCGCCATAGTTGCTGATTGCCATGTTGATCGGGCCGGTTTTGGCGGCTTCGACCAGCTGGGCGAGTGTGTCATATTTACCGCCACGCTTGGCGTTGATCGAGACTTTCGAGCCATAGAGGTTGCCGAGGAAGGCGAAGCTCCCCAGTTCGTAAGCCGGCTTCTCCTTGGTGATGGCCCCAACCGGAAAGTTCGGCACGTTGAGCGCGCCGATCGTATAGCCATCGGGCTTCGCATTGGCGAGTTCCGCAAAACCCAGTTCACCGCCGGCGCCCGGCTTATTGACGAAAACCACTGTCTGGCCAATGCATTTTTCGAAGAAGGGTCCCCAGGTGCGGGCGCCGACATCGGAGGTGCCCCCCGGTCCATAGGGAATGATGAAGGTAATCGGCTGATCGGGGTATTCCGCAAAGGCTGGTGCGGCCATGCCGGCGACCGCAAAGCCGGCGAGCAGTATCTTTGTCAGCATGCGCATTCTAATCCTCCCTTTGTAAGCTTACGCGCCACGGAAAACCGTGAGCGTTGCGTTTCCCATTATTTCGGTTGCATGAGTTCGATCCGGATGCCGTCGGGCGTCTCGACGAAGGCCACCATCGCGCTGCCCACCCCCGGCCGCGGTCCTTCGATCAGCCGCGCACCCATCGCCTGAAGACGCTCGACGTGCGCGACGACGTCGGCCGTATCGATACCGATATGCTCGATACCGAGATGAACCCCGGTCGCTCCGTCGTGGAGCACCTCTCCGTCTCTCTCCCCGGAGAAGAACACGCGCATCCCGCCGTCCTCGGTAAGGCAGCGAACGAACCGGTCTCCGGTGCTGCGCTGTTCATCGGTCAGGACCTGAAAATTGAAAGCCTGCACGAACCAGTCGGCGGATGCCTTCGGATCGCGTGATTTCAGATGAAGATGATTGATCCTGAACATCCTCGCTCCCTACCGCCACATGCATGCTGTTGTATACAAACAAATACTTGCATATTCAAGCCGGAAGTTTCAAGGAAATATCGGGCTGCATAGTAATCTTGGTCAGATTCGCCGGAGCGGCATCGTCCAGTTCAATACCGCTGCCACGGCCGCCATCCCGGCAATGGCCAGAAAGGCGGCGCGGAACGACTGAGCGAATTCGGCCTGTATGGCCTTCGCCCTCTCCGCCGGGAGATCGTGGAGCGCGGCCATGCCATCCTGCAGCACGTGACCGAACAACCGGCCGGCTTCCGGGTCCGTGCCGGAGAGCATCGAGAAGAGCACGGCAGCCGTGAATGCCGTGCCGAGCGCCGCTCCCATCGAGCGCGAATACTGCACTGAGGCCGCGCCCGCGCCGATCTTCGCCTGGCCTGCGGCGCTCTGCACCGTGACCTGCACGACGCTCATGACCGTTCCCATGAACAGGGCCATCAGCCCGAGCGAGGTCGACAGCTGGAGGGGGCCGAAATCCGAGACGAAGAAGGCTATCAGCACAAGTCCGGTCGTTGCGAATACAAGCCCCCATGACGGCAGGATCGCGGTCCTTCCCGTCCGGCTGACGATCTGCCCGGTGATCAAGGAGCCGATGCCGATACCCACAGTCATCGGAGCGATGAGAAGGCCAATTTCGGCGGCGGAGGCTCCATGCACCACGCGCAGCTGGATCGGCACGAAGGTGAGCAGCGAAACCAGAATGCCGCCATGACAGGCTGCCACGGCATTGGCGCGCCAGATTGCGGGGTGCCGGAAAAGATCGACGGGCAGAAGCGGCGCGGCCACGCGATGCTCGACGGCGACGAGCAGAGAGATCGAAACCATCGCGACGGCAAGCAGCGCCAGGATCGCCGGTATTTCGCTGGGCTCGAAGCTCTGGACACGATCGAGAAGGAGCAGCATGGAGACAACGAAACAGGCAAACAGGAGCAGACCGTAGTAGTCGAATTTCATCGCGCGGTTGTTTGCGGAGCGCTTCGGCAGCCGACTGATGAGCCAGAACGCCAAAAGCGAGACTGGCACGGAAAACAGGAAGACGGATCGCCATCCGAAATTTTCCGTCAAAATTCCGCCGAGGACAGGCCCGAGCGCATTGGACGTGACGCCGACCGAAGCAAGATAGCCCTGATATCTCGCCCTTTCGCGCGGTTCGACGGTTTCTCCGATCAGGGCCTGCGAAAGCGCCATCAGTCCTCCGCCGCCAAGTCCCTGAAGAACGCGTCCAGCCACCAGCATCGCCAGATTCTGGGAGAGCAGGCAGATGATCGAGGAAGACATGAAGATAGTTAGCGCGCACAGGAGTAGTATCCTGCGACCGAAGAGATCTCCGAGCCGACCGTAGACGGGCGCTGCGATGGTCGCGGCGATCAAATAGCCGATCACGACCAGCGAGACCTGCTCGACGGACCCGATTGAGCCGGCGATTGCGGGCAAGGCCGCTGCCACGATCGATTGGTCGGACAGCGCCAGAAACATCGGAAGCGCAACTTTGGGAAAGACGTAGAGGAAACTCCTTGGCGACGCCTGTCTGCCATCTACGCCTTCGGAAGAATGGTCAGGGCTCACGTTAGGCCATTTGGATTAGCAACTTGACTGATGCAGCAGCCAAAGGCAGCTGACGTATCCCAATGTATAACGCTGTATACGAACGTGCGCAAGCATCATCGCGTGTCCGGCATCGCACGTGCCGTGTCGCTAACGGCGCTGAATCTAGAATGGCTAACGGTTCATCAGCATCCTCAGACGCGAACGCTGGGCTTCCCGGATGTGCAGGCGGCTCGCTGCCTCGGCCCCTTCGCTATCGCGGCTCTCGATCGCCGAAACGATTGCCTTGTGCTCCCGAGAGGCAGAGCCATGGCGCTCCGGCAACGAGAAAGTGGTGTTCTGAAGCAGCGACAGCGCATCTTCGAGATTGTTTAATGCTTCATGCATGTAGCGGTTGCGGGCCGCTTCGTAGATTGTGCGATGCAGGGCATGGTTGATGCGAGCAAGCTCGGCGGCGTCCCCTTCGGCGGTATCGAATTCGTTGAGCAACTCGCGCATCATGGCGATCTCCGCAGGCAGCGCATGCTGAGCCGCAAAGCGCGCTGCCGCGCCTTCCAGCACCTCGCGCATCGCGTAGAGCTCCATCACCTGCTGGGTGTTGAGCTCTACGACGACGATGCCTCGACCGGGAGCCACCTCCACGAGACGGCGTGCCTGAAGCTGTTGGAGCGCTTCGCGAACAGGCGTACGGCTGACGCCGAGCGATTGGGCAACATCCTCTTCGCGAATGCGATCTCCCGGGCGGATTCGGCCGGCACGAATGCCCTCAAGCAGAGCCTTGTAGACGAGTTCGCCTCTGGGACCGCCGCGCGAAGACAGCATGGAACCGGGTATCTCCTTGTCTGCCAGGTTATCCGGGTCCGTCGCCATTCAGTCTTTGCCTCGCTGTCTTGAATCATGTCCCGAAAAAGTACCGCACCTTTTCGTAGACTACTGTATACGATGTGGCGTCATAAGCCCATCATGTCAACAGGCGCAAGGCAGGCGCTTAGCTGTCCCAAGCTTTTTCATTTGCGCGGATTTGCTGCCACCATGACCTCGATGTCGATTTTCAACTCCAGCAACGCCGGTGTTCCGGAGGCTTGGGCACGTGCGAAGGCCGCTGGAAAATCCTCAGTGGTTGCAACGGTTTCGCCATAGGCGCCGTAGGCCTTGGCAAGGGCAACAAAGTCGGGATTGTTGAGACCCGTCGCAAACACGCGACCGGGATAGTCCCGTTCCTGATGCATGCGTATCGATCCATAACTGCTATTGTTGACCAGGACGATGACGACTGGGACGTTGTACCTTATGGCCGTCGCCAGTTCCTGAGATGCCATCAGGAAGCAGCCATCTCCGGCAAAGCATACGACCGTGCGCTCTGGATGCAGGATCTTTGCAGCGACGGCGGCCGGGAAGCCATATCCCATCGCCCCGCTCGTCGGCGCCAACTGCGTCCTGAACCGGCGGTAGACGTAATAGCGGTGGACATATCCGGTATAAGTTCCTGCGCCGTTCGCGATGATGGCATCGTCAGGCAAGGTGTCGCGAAGATACTTCACCACATAGCCGACATCGAGGGGCAGGCCATTGTCCTTCGGCACGATCTTCTTCTGGTACGCAGCCCGACCTGTCTGGATCCATTCCTCACGTGTCTTATCGCCCGCCGGAATGCCGGATAGCGCCGCTGCAAAGTCGCGAACGGTGGCTGCGATCAGCAGCTCGCCTTCATAGACGCGCCCAAGTTCCTCCGGATCGGGATGGACATGGATAAGCTTCTGTATGGGTCTCGGAATGTTGATCAGCGAATAGCCCTTGGTGCTGGCCTCGCCGAGCCTCTCGCCGACGACGATGAGCAGATCTGCCTTGCGAACCATATCGGCCAGTGCCGCGTCGATGCCGAGGCCGAGATCGCCGACATAGTTCGGATGCGAATTGTCGAACAGGTCTTGGCAGCGGAAGCCGACGGCAACCGGCAGATGGTGCTTCTCGGCAAAGTCTCGAACCTGGTCGATCGCGGTAGCATTCCAACCGCCACCACCAACGACGACGATCGGCCGCTCCGCCTCAGCAACCATACTGCCGAGCTCTGTCAGCGAGGCAGCGCCCGGTGCCGCGACTGCACGTTTGAACGGCGACGGAACAGGGCTGGTGCAGGGTTCTTTCAGGACATCCTCGGGAATGGCAACGACCACAGGCCCCGGTCTGCCGTTGACCGCGACGTGGAACGCGCGGCTGACGAGCTCCGGGATCCGTGCCGCATCATCGATCTGCACGACCCATTTGGCGAATTTGCCGTACATCTGGCCGTAATCGACTTCCTGGAACGCTTCGCGCTCGAGATGGCCGCGCGCCGCCTGCCCCACGAATACGATGAGCGGGGTTGAATCTTGCTGGGCGGTGTGGATGCCGATGGCCGCGTGAGAGGATCCTGGACCGCGCGTGACGAAGACGACGCCAGGACGCCCGGTCAGCTTTCCGGTGGCCTCGGCCATATTGGTCGCGCTCGCCTCATGCCGGCAGACGATCATGCGGAACTTGTCCTGGACCTCACGCATGGCGTCGAGCGCGGCGAGAAAGCTTTCTCCGGGAACGCAGAATGCAAGGTCGGCGCCTTCGGCGATCAGCGTATCGATCAGCACTTGACCGCCAGTCCGCGCTGCCGTCGCGGAAACAACATTGTGGGGATGAGCCAGATTCATTCTATTTATCCTGTTTCGGCATGGTGAAGGAGCCCGCCCTGTTGGCGAGATCGGGGACTGGCATCCCGGCAGCGATATCCTCCTGGCGCCGCGCTTCGGCACCGGCGATCTCGCGGGCGCGCCGCAGCACGTCGGCCGCAATCTCCTGCGGCACGAAGCAGATTCCGGTCTCGTCGGCGATGACGATATCGCCCGGGGTCACCTGCACGCCGGCAATCTCCACCGGATGATTGATCTGAACTGTCTGGATCCGCCATTTGCCGGTGAGCGGCGTAACGTCCCGGCTCCACATAGGATAGCCGATTGACCGACATTCGCCGACATCGCGCACTCCACCGTCGACAATGGCACCGATTTCGCCCTGCCGCTTGCCAATGGCAGCGGAAATGCCCCCGATGTTCGAGACACCGTGAACTCCTTGAATGACGAGAACATCGCCGGGTTCGGCGAGATTATGCGCCTCGATTTCCGCCAGTCGGGAAATTTTGGCAGACGCTCCCTTGTACGGACTCGTCTCCTGGACAACGTTGCGCAGCGTGAGCGCCCGCCCGACGAGAGCCGCGCCCTGATAGATGGGTCGCAGCACGGATGCCCCGATCGCCTTTGCGTAGCCCATCTCATCGAGTACATCGGAAACCAGGCTCGAAAGATCCGCGCCAAGGGCCCGAAATTCTTCGATGGTCTCCGGAGAAATTGCCGGCAGATCAAGACGCCCGATTCCCGAGCGATGGATCTTGCCAGTCAGTTGGCGTTCGGACATACAGGCCTCCTCCCATTGTCCATTCACGATGGCCTGCCGAAGGATACTCGCGGCAGGTGGGATCCTTGTCAGGAAGCCTTCGACCGGGCTTCAGTGCGGGCGAGGGCCGACAGCCCGGCGCTTTTGCCGGCCGTGCGGCCGAATACCGCGCCGGCCATAAGGCCCGTACCGCCCGGATAGTTGAAGTAGAACAGGCCTCCCACCAATTCTCCTGCCGCAAAGAGATTGGGCATGAGCGCGCCTTCGGTGTCAACGACCTGAGCACCCGTGTCTACACGCAGGCCGCCGAATGTGAACGTCACACCGCAGGTTACCTGGAAGGCTACATAGGGCGGTGTATCCAGTACATTTGCCCAGTTCGACTTGTTGATCTTCAGTCCCTGCGTGCTGCGGCCGTCCTTGATATTGGGATTGAACGGCATGTCGCGCCGGATCGAAGCGTTGTAGGCCTCGACTTCCCGAACGAAGTTCGCGGCATCGACACCTTCCAGCTGCCTCGCCAGATCTTCGATCGTATCTGCCTGTACCTTGGTGATCTGCTTGATACGATACTCGTCGCGCAGCAGATGCACTACCTTCTGGTCGAAGATCTGCCAGGCAAATTGCTTCGGCTGGTTGAGAATGACGCGGCCGTATTTCGCGTATGTATAGTTGCGGAAATCGGCACCCTCGTCGACGAAGCGCTCACCGTTCGCATTGATCATGATGCCGAATGGATAGCTGTGCTTCTGGAAGCCATCGCCGACGGCGAGGTCGCCAAAGGGCGGCGCATTGAAGTCCCAGCCGACAGCGTGACAACCAGACCAGTGGCCCCAGGGCATAGCCCCCGCATCGAGCGCCATACGGATGCCGTCGCCAGTGTTGAAGCGTGTGCCGCGCACCTTCGCAAGCTCCCAATTCTGACCGAGGTAACGGCTGCGCCATTCGGAATTTGCCTGAAAGCCGCCGCTAGCAAGGACGACGGATCCGGAACGCAGCTCCGTGGTGCGACCGTCGACGCGGGCGACGACACCGTGAATGCCGTCGTCATCAGAGATCAGCGACAGAGCGCGCGCATTGTGCCGCACCTCGATGCCGTCATGGGCCGCGCGCTTGTGCAAAGCCTCAACAAGCCCCGGCCCCCCACCCCAGGATTCCACTGTCATCCCGCCCCAAAACTTGAAGCGACCTTCAACCTTGAATGCCTGGCGTCCATAGATCGGCTGAAACCGCACACCCTTGGTTCGCATCCAGATCATCGTGTCCAGACTTTTGGTGACAAGCATTTCCGCCATGTCGGGGTCGGTGCGGTATTCGGTAATGCGACCCATGTCGTCGAAAAACTGGTCTTCGGTATAGGTGCCGAAATCGGTCCGCTCGATTTCTTCCTCGGTGAGATCCGGCATCACCTTACGGAGGTCATCGATACCGGCATAGGCGAAGCGCATGCCGCCAGCCGTAAAGGCGCTATTGCCGCCGTGCTCCTCGAGCGGAGCCCTCTCAAGCACGAGTACAGAAGCGCCCGTTTCCCGCGCGGAGAGGGCTGCGCACATTGCGGCATTGCCCGCGCCAACGACGATAACATCATAATAAGGTTCAGACATTTCCTACCCACCGTTTCAGAAATCGTGGTGGTCAATTTAACGTATACAAATGTATGCGCAAGTGTTTTGTCGCCAGCTTTTGAATTTTTTGGCCGGCCCCGGCCAGCCGCAACTTGACCGTAACCCCTTTTTGTATACATTTGTCGACATAACTATACGAGCACCACGCTCGTATTGCTAGCGCTTAGAGTCATCATTGGGAGGAGACGTGATGAGGCTAACGGCAGCGCGGAATTCTTGGATTTCCGTTGGACACATATCGAGCAAAAACATCGGGATACCCCGCATCCATGGAGGGGCCTGATGGTTGCCCCCTTTGAGCTTCATCGCCAACAGATCGAGCTTATCCTTATCGCATGGGGCATGCCGCAGGCTCACGCAGAGCGCACAGCAGAAGTCCTGTCCTGGGCCGATCTTCATGGCGTTGAGAGCCACGGCATTTCCATGCTTGTCGAATATGACATGCGGTTCCGTGACGGCCGCCTGAAGATGGACGCTGATTTCAAGGTCATGCGAGAAAGCCCGGTATCCGTCCTCATCGACGGTGACGGCGGGATGGGTCACGTGGCTTATGCAATGGCCGCGGAGGCAGCAATCAGCAAGGCGAAGTCTGCCGGTATCGCGGTCGCCGCCGTCCGCAATTCCTCTCATTTCGGCGCCGTCGGCTATTTCACGAACCTCGCGGCGCGTGCGGGCCTGATCGGTATGGGCGCGACCAGTGCAGCTGGCATTCGTGTGGCGCCGACCGGAGGAGCGGAGGCGAAACTCGGCACCGATCCATGGTCTTTTGCCGCGCCAAGCATGGACGACAATCCGTTCCTCTTGGATATGGCGACGACAACAGTCGCTTACGGAAAGATCCGCAACAAGATGAACGAAGGCCTGCCGATGCCTGTCGGCTGGGGTTCGGACAACGCAGGCAGGGCGTCCACCGAGCCGCTGGACGTGACGCGGCGCGGCGGTTTCATGTCGCCTCTCGGAGGCACGCCTGAGGGCAGCAGCTACAAGGGATATGGCCTGTCGATGATGGTCAACATCCTCTCCTCCTGCCTGAGTGGAGCAACGCTGATCACCGATCCCATGCACACGAAGAAGCCTCAGGGCTTCGATATTGGCCATTTCTATCTGGCCATTGATCCCCGGCTCTTCCGTGATGATGGCGCGTTTGAAAGCGATGTGGCGACATTCTGCAACGCGCTCCGGGCGACAAAACGCGTGGAGTCCGAGGTTCCGGTCATGGTCGCCGGCGATCCGCAATGGGCAATGGCCGAGCAGCGCATGCGTGAGGGAATTCCGATTGGAAAAGGGCTGCGTGCAAAGCTGATCCAGGTCGCTGAGGCCGCAAAGGTCGAGTGGCTTCTGGACAAGAATGAAAGCACTTCATCCGAAACAAAGCCTCCGCAATTCGACGCCTCGTCAACTGCGGCGACATATTAGCGGTCGAGCTTCGTTTCCAATTGCTGCTAGCAAGGATGGGGGATACTTTCGTCGACGCGAGAATACAAATGGGAGGAAGCTTTGTATTTGAACCTTGAAAATCCGCGGGCCTCCTGCGGCGCGGGATACGGAACCCGCAAGACATGGGAGGCGGCTCATGGCCATCAAGGACATTATTAGTTCGATCGTCGTTTTCCTGTTTTCGCTAAGCGCCTATATCCTGGCGGCGGATTTCGGCGGTGGAGCGGAACTTTTTCCGCGCGGGCTTGCCATCATCATGATGATAGCGTCGGGGCTGATGTTCCTGCGTGCGGTCTTCTGGCCGCGCCTGGTGCCGGAAGGTGAGTCCAGGATGGAAATGGCCGATGTCAAACGCACGGCCGTGTGCGTCCTGATCACAATTGCCTATGTCGCCCTGATCGTGCCGTTGGGCTTCGCCACGGCCAGCATCGCGTTCATCATCGCCATCGCCTATGCAATGGGATACCGCAACCACCTGGCGCTGTGGCTGACGGCGGTGCTCTTCGTCGGCACGCTGTATCTCATGTTTGTACGCGTGTTCCACACACCGCTGCCCGAAGACATTATCTTCGGCCTATTCCACTAAGGGCAGGTGCCTACCATGTTCAACGACATCTTTAGCGGTCTGCTCGCGCTTTTCGATTTCTGGACGATCGTCGCCATGATCGCAGGTACAAGCCTCGGTATTTGCCTTGGGGCCTTACCCGGAATCGGAGCTACACTCGGCATCGCCCTCGCCATTCCGTTCACCTATGGAATGGGCCCTCTGCCGGCTCTTGCACTGCTTGCCGGCATCCATAACGGCTCTTCGCAAGGCGGCGCCATTCCGGCCATCCTGCTGCGCATCCCGGGCACGCCTGGTTCCATCGTGACCTCCTGGGACGGCTACCCGCTGGCCAAGCAGGGAAAGGCGGGCGGCGCCATCAATCTTTCGGCCATCTCCTGCGCGGTTGGGGGCGCGCTTTCGGCTCTGTCGTTGATATTGCTGGCACCGCCGCTCGCAAGGATCGCCCTGGCATTCGGTCCGCCGGAGATCTTCTGGGTCAACGTCTTCGGTATCGCGACCGTTGCAGCGCTGCTTGGCGACGATCTGCTCAAGGGGCTGCTGGCGGCATGTTTCGGCCTGCTGATCGGTACGGTCGGCCTAGACAACGTGTCCGGCCATGAGCGATTCACGTTTGGCATGCTCGATCTCGTCAACGGCATTTCCACGATCGCCGTCATGGTCGGCATGTTTTCGTTCCCGCCGGCCTGGAACCTGGCAGTCGGCGCCCGCAAACAAGCTCTTGAGACCAGACCCGTCGAACGCTTCAAAATCGTATCCGAGCGTATCTGGACCTTCGCCGGCGTATGGCGCGCATGGGCTGTGGCCTCGTTCATCGGGATCATCAATGGCATCTTGCCGGGATCGGCGATCGCATCCTTCATTGCCTATAATGAAGCGAAACGGGTCTCCAAGACGCCGGAGAAGTTCGGCAAGGGTTCGATCGAGGGGTTGGCTGCGGCCGAATGTGTCAACGCGGCCGACAATGCCTCGGCGCTGATCCCGACGCTGACGCTCGGCGTTCCCGGCAGCAACGTCGCGGCCCTGATCCTCGGCGCTTTGCTGATCCAGGGCTTCCAGCCGGGTCCGCAGCTGTTCCGCGATGCGCCAACCATCGTTTATGGGTATTCCTGGGCGCTTATGTTCACGGCGCTGCTGCTGATCCCGCTCGGTGGCTCAGTCGCCAGCCGCGTCTTTGCGAATGTGCTGCGCATTCCGACGCTGATCCTGTTGCCGCTGATCATCGTGATCGCCTGTGCCGGCTGCTTCGCGTCTCAGAACTCGATGTTTGACGTTTATATGGCGGCACTGTTCGGAATAGTCGGACTCGCAATGATCCGCTTCGACTTTCCGATCGCGCCCGTCATCATCGGCGTGGTCTTGGGGGCCAAGGCTGAGTTCAACCTGCGTGTCTCCCTCATGATGTCCGCAGGCGACTACTCCATCCTGTACAACCGCCCGATCACCATCGTCCTGATCGTCTTGACCGCACTGATCATCTTTTTCCCGCTCTATCGGGTCTACAAAGATTGGCAGCATCGGCGCAAGAACGGCACGCCGGGGCCGGCTACGACGGATACGATGAACTGAGCTCCCATGACATCGGGAAAGGCCGGCGCGACCCTGGCCTTTCCGTTTTCCCTCGGGCGACAAGAACGGTCGTCAAGCCTAAAACCCATTGTTTCTGGCGGAATGACGTGCATCCGACCGTATGCATCCGTTGCTGGATACGCGATGGGCGTTCCTGTAAGTCTTGTAATGGCAAGGAGATGCCAATGAATCCCGCAGATCGTCCTTGGCACGAAAGCATTCGCGACGTGCTGAAAGACAATAATGTCCGGCTGGTCACCTACGTGCCTGACAACGTGCTCAACCCTCTGATCAAGGCACTGCATGCCGACCCGTTCTTCACCACCTTTTGCTGCACGCGCGAGGAGGAGGCAGTCGGCATTGCGACCGGAGCATGGATGGGGGGCATGCTCGGTGTTGTGCTGATGCAGACCAGTGGCTTCGCAACACTTCCCAACGTGCTCGCCTCGCTTGCCGTGCCTTATCAGATCCCGCTGCTGATGATCATTTCGGAGCGCGGTACGCTCGGCGAATTCAACCTGGGTCAGGCCATGGTCTGCCGGACGATGCGTCCGGCCCTGGATTCCATGGGCATCGAGCACCACACGATCCGCCGGCCGGACGAGGTCGAGTTCGTCGTCGGCCGCACCATCAGTCAGGCGGTTTCCACCCAGGCGCCGGCCGCACTCATCCTCAACCCATTCCTGACGGGCGGCAAAGTCGAGAAGAAGGAAAAGTGATAATGACCGAGGGATCACAACACAACGAGCGCAGACGGATGAGCCGCGCCGACCTGACGAAGCGGATCGTCGGCAAGCTGAAGAACGAGGAAGCCGTCGTCGGCGGCATCGGCTTCACCAATTTTGAGCTCTGGGGAGCAGGACCGCGCCCGCAGAATTTCTACATGCTCGGCAGCATGGGCCTCGCCTTCCCGATCGCGCTTGGCGTGGCGCTTGCCCAGCCGGACCGCCGGGTCATAGGACTTGAGGGTGACGGCTCGCTACTCATGCAGGTCGGCGCGCTTGGTACGATCGCCAGCTTGCAGCCGAAGAATCTGGTCATGGTCGTCTGGGACAACGGTACCTATCAGATCACCGGCGGTCAGCCGGCTACCACCGGGACCGTGGTCGATCTTGTCGGACTTGCCCAGGCATCTGGCCTCGAAAAGGCATTCTGGGCTAAGGACGAGCCGCATTTCGATACGCTCATCGACCGCGCGTTGAAGGAGGAGGGTCCTTTCTTCATCGCCGCCAAAATCGACGGCGCGAGGCCGGAGGCAACCACCCATCGCGATCCGGTGCAGATCCGCGAGCGTTTCATGCGTGGATTGGGAGTCCGGTCCGATCCGGCCGTGGCATGATTGCCGCGCTTGCGTCGCGGTCGAAAGATCGCGGCGCTTAAAATCGGCTTTGGACCGCCATCCGGCAGACGTGATCAGCAAGCGCCAGCGATGATGTCAGCCCGGGCGACTCAATCCCGAAGAGGTTGATCAATCCCGGCACGCCGTGGCTCTCCGGGCCCTGGATGCAGAAATCCTGGTTGGCGATCTCGGGCGGCACGATCTTTGGCCGAATTCCGGAATAGGCCGGCGCGAGCGCCCCCTCCTTCAGGTCCGGATAGTACCGGCGGATCCCTTGGTAGAAGAGCACGGCCCTTTCCGGGTCCACCTGGTAGTCCACCTGGTCGATCCACTCGATATCGGGCCCGAAACGCACGCGGCCGGCCATATCGAGCGTCAGGTGAATGCCGAGACCGCCCTTGACCGGCACCGGATAGATGAGGCGTGAGAACGGCGTCCTGCCGGTCAGCGAGAAATAGCTACCCTTGGCGTAATAAGCCGGCGGCACCAGGTGCCGCGGCACGCCTTCGAGTGCATTGGCAAGCGCCGGCGCGTGCAGGCCCGCCGCATTGACGAAGAGCCTGGAGCGAAACGTGAGCGGATCGTCGCCGCCAGTGTCGATCTCGAAGCCGGCGTCGTCGGCCCTGACACGGACGACGGGGCTTTTCAGCGCAAGAAGTGCGCCGGCGCTCTCGGCATCGCCGAGCAGCGAGAGCATATAGGCGTGGCTGTCGATGATCCCGGTGGACGGGGACAGCAGGGCGCCCGTGGTGGAAAGTGAAGGCTCCAGTTCCCTCGCCTCGGCCGCGGATATCTGGCGGATGTCGGCAACGCCATTTGCCGCAGCCTTGGCCGCAATCTCAGGCAGGCGCCGCAGTTCCTCCGCCGACGTTGCGACGATCAGTTTTCCGCAGTTCCGGTGCGGCAGCCCACGTTCCCGGCAATAGGCGTAGAGCGCCTTGCGCCCGGCGACGCAGAAACGGGCCATGAGGCTGTCGGCCGGGTAGTAGATGCCGGCATGAATGACCTCACTGTTGCGAGACGAGGTCTCCGTGCCGATCGCATCGGCCGCCTCGAGGATCAACACCTCACGGCCGGCGAGCGCCAAGGCTCGCGCGACCGCAAGACCGACCACACCCGCACCGGCGACCACACAATCGAGTTCGTCCAAGATCATCTCCGCATCCGAAGCCGATGGTCTGTAAGGGAACACAGACCAGCCGCTTCTCGCAAGACGCGATATCGCCCCACCCGAAAGCGCGCCTGATCAGCGGCGTTATTCGCTCACGCGATCTGCGACACCAAAGGTTCGCCGGCGAAGTGTGCCCTGAGATTATTGACGACGCGGTTCATGGCTTCGGAGACGGATTCAGGCGAGCGGCCCGCCATATGCGGCGTGATGATGAGGTTCGGCGCGCCGATGAGTTCCTGCGTCACCACCGGCTCTCCCGCCACCACGTCGAGTGCCGCTCCTGCGATACGCTTCTCATGGAGTGCCTTGATCAGCTCGTCGGTGTCGACGATGGAGCCGCGGCCGATATTGATGAGATGCCCCTTCGGCCCCAGCGCATCGAGGAATTCCCTCCCGACCAGCCCTCTTGTTTCGGGCCCACCCGGCATGACGACGATGACGAAGTCGCTGTCCCTGGCGAGTTCCAGGGGCGTCTCCTTGTATGCGTAGCTCACATCGCTGCGTTTGCTGCGATTGTGGTAGCTGATCTGCATGTCGAACCCGGCCGCTCGCTGCGCGATCTGCAGCCCGATTTCACCGAGACCCAATATGCCGAGCCGCTTCTTCCAGGCGAGTGGCTGCGGGCCGCGCGATTTTAGCCAGTCGCCCTGGCGCACGCGTCTGTCTATCGACGGAATGTTGCGGGCAATCGCCAGCAGCAGCGCCATACCGTGATCAGCAACGGAAAAGGCGTTAGTGCCCTTGCCCGTGGTCAGCACCAGCCCGAGCTCCTTCACGGCAGCCATGTCGACATTCTCGTAGCCGACGCCCTGGGTCAGTACCATCTCCAGCTTCTTCAGCCGGCGAAGCTGATCGCCGGTGACACCGATCGAACCATTCGTGACCAGGGCACGGGTCTCAGGAAACTCCTCGATGGCCTTTTCGAATTCTTCCAGAGAGGGGGAATAGTGAACGGTAAAGTGCTGTGCGAACATCTCCAATGCCGCGGACGGGAACTGAATCCGAACGATAATTTCCGGCCTCATGCTGCTTTGCCTCCCGCTTTTTCATCTTCTGCCGCAAGAGCGGCGAGTAATTCGGTGTAATCCTTGTCGAAGGCGAGTCCCGATGCCTTCAGCTTTTCATGAGCGGCTTTGATCGTTTCCGAAATAGCCAGGGAAAGAACAGGCCTGAGCCCAAGGCTTTCCAGCGTTGCGGCCGCCTCCTTCATTTCCGTGACACGGCGCGCGCCGTGCTGCTGCGTGCGGCCGATGTAGTAGGTGGCCGTCTGTCGCCAGTCGATTCCGGGGAAGGTCTCGGAGATCGAATCCAGAATGCGCTCCCGCACGCCGGCCTTTTCCGCAGCCGTCAGGCTCTCGATCAGCAGTGCTTCCACGCCCTTGACGATGACACTGCGGATCATCTTCACAGCACATGCCTGGCCGATTTGGGTCCCCACCGCCTCGATGTCCATGCCGGCCTTCGTCAAAAGGGCTGCGGCACGCTCGGCCGCCGCGCCAGCGAGCAGGATCGGAACTTTGTGTTTGTATGGCGGCACCCGCGCCATGACCGCGCCTTCGACGAAGGCAGCCTTTCCCCCCTGTGCCAGCGCCTCCCCCACCTTCTTTTTGGCGTCTGGCGAAATCGAGTTCAGGTCGACGAAGATCTGATCAGCTTTCAGCACCCTGCCCGCCTCGGCACCGACATGCACCGCGGCTGAGCCGACGACGAGGGAAAGGACGATATCCGCGGCCGCAACCGCCTCGCCGATCTGCGCATGAGTGGAAACCTTCCACTCCGCCGCCTTGGCCGAAAGTGCCGGCGCTTGCGCCCCGTCTGCGAAACGGATGTCGAATGCAGACAGAGCAGAAACCCCCGGCTCCTCCGCGAGCCCCGAAGCCATGGCCTGTGCGGCCTCTCCGAAACCGATGAAGGCTATCTTTGTCATGTCCTTTTCCTGTCGTGATTGGCTGTGTTGGACGTCTCTAAATCCTTCATCCTCACGCCGGATCCAGCATTGTATTTCTTTGTCGACTTTTGTATGCAATGATTGGAACTAACGCAAGTCTCTTGAAGAAAAATTCCTGTCGATGGCGGAGGGGCGGAACATGCCGGCGAATCTACTCAAGGAACGACTGAAATCAGGTGAACCCACGTTCGTCTTTTCCGTGCGCATGTCGCGCACCGTGAACATAGTCTCGCTGGCACAGGCTACAGGCTACCACGGGCTTTATGTGGATCTGCAGCACAGTTCGATCTCGATCGACACCGCGGCGCAGATCTGCACGACGGCTCTTCATAGCGAGGTCACGGCCTTCGTGCGCGTGCCGAGCCTTGAGCCCGGCCTGATCTCGCGCGTTCTCGATGCGGGTTCGCAGGGCATTCTCGCGCCGGACATCCGCTCTGCCGCCGACGCGAAAGCTCTGGTCAAGGCGGCACTGATTGCACCGAAGGGCGACCGCTCGGTCGGTGGCGGCATTCCCAATCCGCGCTTCAGGGGGCTTTCCGGCGGCGCGCTGGCGGGTGCGATCAACGACGCGACCCTGCTCATCGCGATGATCGAGACGGAGGAAGGCGTGGCGGCAGCAGCCGACATTATCGGCGTAGACGGCATCGATGCCATCCAGATCGGCAGCAACGATCTCACCACCTCTATGGGCATTCCCGGTCAATACAAACACGAACGCGTCCAGGAAGCCTATCGCAAGGTGATCGAGGCCTGCAAGGCAGCCGGAAAGCCGCTGATCATCGGAGGCATCCGCAAGAGCGACGAACTCGAGCCCTATGTTCGAATGGGCGCGGCGCGCTGCTACTTCACGGGCGCGGACAGCGTCTTCATGGTCGAGGGCGCGAAGATGTTCCTCAACGAAGCCAAGAATGCCGACGCGACCATCACCGGCTGAGATGCACCGGAATCCAGCGGCCGGCGCAATCCAGAGCCGGCCGTTGGGAAAAAATGGGCTGCCTTAGGCTCCAGACTCAATTGGTCCACCAGATGATGATAGCGGCGATGTGGACGGCAGCCTGGAAGTTTGTGGCGAGCTTGTCGTAGCGGGTGGCGATCCGCCGCCAATCCTTGAGACGGCAGAACATCCGCTCGATGACGTTGCGCTGGCGATAGGCCGTTGCATCGAAGGGATGGCGGCGCTTTCTGGTCGGGTTGTTGGGAATGACCGGAATGGTGCCGCGTGCGGTCAGATACTGGCGCAGGGCATCGCTGTCGTAAGCGGTGTCGGCGGCGAGGAAATAGGCGGGTGGCAGGTGCTGGAGTAACGGCACGGCGGCGCGCACATCGCCCATCTGCCCCGGCGAGATCTGCAGGCCGAGCGGCCGGCCGCGCCCGTCTACGACGGCGTGGATTTTCGTCGTCCGGCCGCCGCGGGAGCGACCAATCGCCTGCGTCTGCGCCCCCCTTTTCCACCAGCGGCGGAGCGATGGACCTTCGCGGTGGTACTGTCGATCATCTGCATATCGCATGGACTGGCCGCGACCAGGGCCGAAAACAGCTTCTGCCACAGGCCGCGGCCGGCCCAGCGATGAAAGCGGTTGTAAATCGTGGTTGGCGGGCCATAGACGGCCGGGCAATCCTGCCAACGGCAGCCGACACGCAACACATGGACAATGCCGCTGATGACGCGGCGGTCATCGACCCGGCGCGCACCGGGCCGGTTCTTCGGCAGCAGCGGTTCGATCACGGACCATTGCTGATCACTTAGCCAGAATTCGCTTCCCATGCCTCACCTCCGCTATTTCGGAATAGAATCATGGAAATCAAACGCCATCAATAGGCTGATTGAGTTTTAACCCTAGTGTTTGGCGGCGACAGGAGGATAGGCTTTGAGCGCTTCCTCGTCGATGTCGGCGCCCCAGCCCGGACCACCGGGCAGGCGCATGTGGCCATTCTCAATGCGAGGAGCCTGGGTGATCAGTTCATTGGTCCAGGGAACCTGTACCACGTCCATTTCCATCACCCGGAAATTCGGGACGGCGGCGCAGAAATGCGCGCTGATCAGCGTCGCGATCGGACCGCAGAAATTATGCGTGGCGACATTGACCTCGAAGGCGTCGGCAAGGGCGGCCATTCGCATCGCCTCGTATATGCCGTTCCAGGGCACGTCGATGATGACGACATCCACGGCATTCTCCTCCAGGAAAGGCCGCAACTGCCGCCTGCCGCTCAGCGTCTCGCAGGATGCTATCGGGATATTGCTGCCGCGCCGGACCTGCGCAACGGCCTTGGCGTCGAAATTGTCGATCTCCAGCCATTCGAGGTCGAGCGGTTCGAGTGCCCGAGCCATACGCAGATAGCCTTCGGGGCGGAAATTGAAATTGATGTCGAGCTTGATACCGACCTCCGGCCCGGCGCCTTCGCGGAAGGCAGCCATCTGATCGACGGCGGCGGAAATCGCCGCCCGCGTCGGGTTGCGGTCGGGATCGCCTGAACCGCCGGCAAAGCCCGGCCGATACATATAGGGCTCGGGCTTGTCGAACATCATCAGGTTCGTTTTCAACGCGTGATAGCCCGATTCCCGCACTTGGCGCCCAAGCATCTTGACGTCGTCGAGCGACGTTATCCGCGGCACTCCGAGGTCTTTCCAGTTGGTGACATGGTAGGAGCCGCAATGCGACCAATACATGCGGATACTGTCACGCATCATGCCGCCGATCAGTTCATAGGCTGGCACGCCCATCGATTTTGCCTTGATGTCGACCAGCGCATTCTCGATCGCCCCTATGGCGCGGGAAACCGCACCAAAGGGCACGCCCCAGCTAGCACGCCGCAGGCGATCGATCAGCGGATGGATGCGGCGAGGATCCTCGCCCACAATCTGCTGCGTGAGATGGCCTACCAAGGGCGAGAGCACATTGTTGATATGGTTCTCGGGAAACTCCGACCAGCCGACGAGCCCCTCGTCCGTGGTGATCTTGAGAAAGGAGAGATTGCGCCATCCGGCGTTGCAGTAAAGCGTTTCAAAGCCGCTGATCTTCATGGTGCCTCCGATGTCTTCGTTGGGAGATGGCCGCCGTGTTCCGGCGGCCTCCCCGGCGCGGCAGGTCATTTGATCCAGGGACTGGTATCCCAGATGCGCTTGAGAGCCGTGTATTCGCCCTTCGCGAACGTCTCCGTCTCCTTGGCGTTCATCGGCGTGAAGATGAAGTTGCGCTGAGCGATCGCCTGCCGGTAGGCCGGATCTTCGGCCACCTGCTGAAAGCACTTGTTGAGCTTGTCCTTGATTTCCGGTGGCAGGCCCTTCGGGGCGCCGACCAAGAAGGTATTCCCGCCCGTAATGTCGTAGCCGATCTCCTTCAGAGTGGGCACGTCCGGAAGACCGGAAAATCGCTCGGTACCCGCAACGGCCAGGGTTTCGAGCTGATCCTTGAAATTGGCGCTCTCCGTCACCGAGAGACCGAGAATCTCGACATGGCCGCCCATTACCGCGTTTCGCGCCTGGGGCGACTCCACCATCGGAATGAAATCGAATTTCGCGCCGGTCGCCTCCATCAGGCGAAGAAGAACCAGATGGTCATCGGCACCGGCCTGGGTAATCGCAGCCTGGATGGGACTGGTCTTGGCCGCTGCCAGCAGATCCTGGATCGTCTTGAACCTGCCTCCCTTCTTGGCGCTGATCGCGACGCGCGTGCTCACAAGATTGGCGAGATAGTCGAAGCTTTCCATCGTGTAGCGGGGTGCATTCACAGCGATGGTCCCGACAGGCAGGTTCGGCGTCAGGAGAGAGCCGATCGTATAACCGTCCGGCGCAGCCGCGGCGATATCGATCATGCCAAGCGTGCCGCCGGCACCGGGCTTGTCGATCACGACGATATCGCCGCCGACGCATTTCTCCAGAAAAGGTTCGGCGATCCGCACACCGACATCAGCGCCGCCGCCCGGCGCAAAGGGCACGATATAGGTAATGACCTTACCGCCCGGATATTCCGCCTGCGCGGCACTCGTCCAAGCCGCGACCGTCAATGCGGTCAGCAGCGCAACGCAACATCTCATCTCGACCTCCCAGTCGTCCGAAACAAAGCTGATTGTTTGAAGAAAGGCCGCTGTCTTCCGCAACGGCCTGTAGCCCGGGTCATCGCATGGTCATTGCCAGGGATCAGACTTCCAGAGCGCCCGAAGATCCGCATCCTCCTTGGAGATGAACTCCTTGACCTCGCTATCACTCATGACGTTAAGGGCGATGGAGCGCTTTTTCGCCTCTTCCAGAAAGCCCGGATCCTTGGCCACCTGCGCAATGCAGCCGGCAAGCTTGGCGCGGATCGGCTCCGGCGTGCCGGCTCGAATGCCGAGCACGTGATTGGAGCCAGCCACGAGGTCGTATCCAAGCTCGCGGAAGGTAGGAACGTCGGGCAGTTCCTTGACGCGTTGAGGGGCGGCGACCGCCAGAACCCGCAGCTGGTCGAGATAGGGTGCGGTTTCCGTGTTGGAGATGCTGCCGACCTGAACATGGCCGCCGATGACGGCATTGCGTACGCCGCCAGCGCTTTCGAGCGGCAGCGTCGTAAACCTGACACCAGCCATCTTGGCGAAGCGCAACGCCATGAGGTGGTCGTCCGCGGCAATCGAAGCCGTTCCGAGGTTCATCGGGGTCGAACTTTCCTTCGCCACCTTTATGAGATCATCGAGCGTCTGGATGTTGCTGCTCTTGCTGACTGCCAGCGTCACATTGGTCCCGACGATGTTTCCGAGCAGATCGAACTTGTCGAGCGTATAACTGGTCCCGGTGATGGCGCCGACTTCGACGTTTGGCGCATTCAGCGTCGAAATCATGTACCCGTCGGGGTTTGAGGTCGCGAGGTGGGCAAAGCCGAGCTGGCCACTTGCACCAGGCTTGTTCTCGACGACGATCGTCGCACCGTTGCCGATGCAGCGCTCGAGATAGGGAACCGCCGTGCGAACGCCGACATCGGTGCCGCCGCCGGCTCCGAACGGGATCAGGAATGTGATGGGATGATCAGGATATTCAGCCGCCGCGGTGCCGATGCCCGCTGCGACCATCAATGCTGCGCCGAACATTGTCGGTATGACGTTCATTGCTTCCTCCCGATTGCGCGTTGTTGTACCGCCTCTTCATCTGCATGCGGCCCATCCCCTCTCGGCGTCGGACCGTCTCCTCGTTTATTCCAGGCCCTCCCGAGGCCATTGCTATTGTGTACAATGATATGCATTGATATGCAAATGACGTATACGACGATATACAGAAATTCGGCGGAGTAAGTGCGCCGCGCCGGTCGGCTTGGATTCCGAGGGAGCTGGAGGAGCAGATCAATGAAGATCACCGATCTTACCGTGACGATGTTCGAACGAGCCATTCCGAAGGCTTCCTATGGCCGCCACACAATGCCGGGTTCGGGCAAGGTTTGCCTCGGCCTGGTGACTGTCTCCGCGGATGACGGCGTTCAGGGCCACGCGTTCCTGGGCTCGCCGGTGCGCACGGCCGAACTCGATGCGGCATCCCTCATCATCGCGTTGAAATCCGTGGTTATCGGGCGGGATCCCCTGCAGCGGGAAGCGATATACAAGGACCTGGCACGCCGCGCAGGGCTGTCGAGCTGGCGATGCGTCGGCGCCATCGATGTGGCGCTATGGGATATCGCCGGCAAGGTCGCCGGCCTGCCCATCTACCAGCTGATCGGCGGCTTCCGGGAAAAGGCTCCGGCCTATGCCAGCTCGCCGGGCTGGGCCAATGTCGAAAGCTATATCGAGGAAGCGCGGGCGGTGAAAGCGCATGGCTATGCCGCCTATAAAGTCCATCCGCCCCGGCTCGATCCCCAAGAGGATCTGGCGGTGGCAAGAGCGGTTCGCGAGGCCGTTGGCGACGACTACCGGCTGATGTTCGACGCCACGGGCGTCTATAATTATCCGCAGGCACTGATGGTCGGCCGCGAGCTGGAATCGCTCGGCTATCATTGGTTCGAGGACCCGCTGCCCTTCGAGGACATCTACAACTACACCAAGCTCAAGCAGAAGCTCGATATCCAGGTCATGGCGACGGAACTTTCGCCCGGCGCCTTTCACGCCTACGAGCCCTGGGTGTCGCAGAAGGCAACCGATGCGCTTCGCGGCGACGTCGCGCTGAAAGGCGGGATCACCGCCTGCCTGAAAACGGCCCATCTTGCAGAAGCCTTCCGGCTGAACTACGAGCTCCACCACGGCGGCAATTCGCTGAACAATGTCGCCAACCTGCACCTCTTCTGTGCGATTCCGAATACAGACTATTTCGAGGTCGTTCTGCCTGACGAGGCGCAGAAATGCGGCTTGATTGACGATCTGCAGGTTGGATCTGACGGCTTCGTTCACGTGCCGAAGAAGCCCGGCCTCGGCGTCGACATCGACTTCGAGCTCATCGAGCACTCGAAAATCCGGGTCCTCAGCTGATTGAGCCGCGTTGGCTGCTACAGCGCCGCGCGTCTACAGCGCCGTGCGTCCTTCAGAACGCACCAAGGACGCTGTAGTCTTTGAATCTACGCATCGTGCTTTCCGAAAATCGATTCCGATTTTCGGGCCGATGCGCTAGTCAGCCGCGCATAGGTCGCTTCCGAATTTCGCATCCTACTGCAGGCGGTCAATCAATCGGCCTTGCGTGCGGCCAGCACGTTGAGCAGTTCGGGATATTGTGCGTTGGGGTCGTAGGGCACGTCCTTCAAACTCGCATAGCCGGACGCGATCGTCTCGGCGATCGCCAGTGACATCCGCGGTTCCATCCCAAGCGTCTCCAGCGTCATGGCGGATTCCTTCATTTCGGAGACGCGTCGCAGGCCGTGTTCGTGCGTGCGCTTGAGGTAATGCGAGGTAAGCTTGCGCCAATCGAGCCCCGCGAAGGTGACGTTGACGGAATCGAGGATGCGTTCCGTTACGCCGGCGGTTTCGGCAGCCAGCATGCTCTCCAGGATCAGCGCCTCGACACCTTTCATCATGACGCTGCGGATCATCTTGACAGAGCAGGCCTGGCCGATCCTGTCGCCGATCGCCTCGCAGACCATCCCCACCGCATTAAGCTTGTCCGCTGCCTCCTCAGCGAGGGGGCCGGCAAGCAGGATGGGCACCTTGTGACGCCGCGGCTTCACCGCGTCCATGATTGCGCCTTCGACGCAAGCGCCCACGCCGCCCATGAAGATCGCATCGGCGACACGCTGTTTGGCATCGGGCGATATCGAGTTGAGATCGATGAATATCTGCCCGGGCTGCAGGTACGGTGCTACAGAGTCGGCGACTTTCGGGGCCGCCGATCCCTGCACCATCGATAGCACAACCGCCGCTCCTCCCGTCGTTTCTTGAATGGAGGCGGCGAGACAAACACCGAGCTCTTCGGCTTTGGCTTTCAGTCCCGGGCCATAGGCGGCGTCGTGCAGGCGGATATCATAGGCGGCCAGCCCCTCGAGGCTTGCCTCGTTCCTGAAACCAGCGGCCATAGACTGCGCCGCTTCGCCGAAGCCGATGAAAGCAAGTTTCATGATTTGTACCCCTATCGGATCTTGGTGAGCTTGGTCAGGCAATGCAATGGCTCCGGCGCCGGCACGCCCGGGTTGAGGTTGCCCCACGCTGTTCGCGAGACTTCGCCGACATAGATGCTGCCTTCGGAGTCGACGGATATTCCGTGCGGCGAGAGGAATTGACCGGGATCGTTCCCGGCCTGGACGTCGCCGAGTTGCGCAAGCGTCCGCCCCCTGTGGTCGAGAATGCTCACGCGGGCGCCGAGATTGGGAACTTTGCGATTGATGTTCATGGTCGGCCCGGCCTCGCCGACATAGCAGATCGGACAGGAACCCAGCGGCATGTAAAGGCCGCTCGGCCGATGGAGGTTGTTCCACTGGGTTTCGTATCGGCCTTCACCATCGAATACCTGGATGCGATGGCTCTCGCGATCGGCGACGTAGACCCAGCCATCCGCGTCGCAGGTGATGTTGTGCGGAATGTTGAACTGGCCCGGCTGAGTGCCGGGAGTTCCCCAGCTCTTCAAGTAGCGGCCGTCAGCAGTATATTTGTGAACGCAGGCATTGCCATATCCGTCCGAGACGTAAATGTCCCCGTTTGGCGCGCACGCCGTGTGAGTGCAGCGGCAGAAGGGCCTGAGACTCATATAGGGTGATGGCTGGCCGGGTACGCCGATCGTCAGCAGCACCTTGCCGTCGAGCGTGCATTTTCGGACCGTGTGATCTCCGTCATCCGTGCAGAAGATCGTGTCATCGGGTCCCATATGGATCGCATGAGGACGCTTGAAGATACCCTCGCCCCAGGATGAAAGGAAATTGCCTTCGCGATCGAAGACGACCATCGGGTGCTCGCCTCTGTTGAAAACGTAGACGCGATCGCGGGCATCCACCCCCACACCACCGACCTCGTTGAGGGACCAGCCGCCAGGAAGGCGCCCCCAACCGCGCTGCACGGAATAGCGGTAGTCCCCCTCCCCTAATATCACCGTCATAAGTACTCCCGGTCGAAACAGCCTGCCAGCTCACTTCAGATTTTCTGTATCCTACAGTCTACTGCTGTATACAATCAATCTCCAATTCGTTATTGTCGCGGTGTCAGGGCAAAATTTCCGGTCATCGGCTGATTGACGAGGACTGGAAGCCCAAGGACTCTGACAGGGAGAGACGAGCAAGAGATGTCGGATGAACAGCAGGGCGCGGCCTGGCCGCACACGATCTACCGGCTTTTGAGAGAAGCCAAGGTAAGGCAGATTTCCTATGTCCCGGATGGCGGGCACAAGGAGCTGATCCAGCATTGCACGGACGACGCGGACATGCGGACGATATCGTTGACTACCGAGCAGGACGGCATCGGTTTGGCTTCAGGCGCCTGGTTGGGCGGAGTCCGCAGCGCGATGCTGATGCAGTCGAGCGGCGTAGGCAACTGCATCAATGCGTTGAGCCTCATCAAGAACTGCCAGTTCCCCTTCCTGACCTTCGTCACCATGCGAGGCGATTTCGGCGAGGCGAATAACTGGCAAATGGCCATGGGACAGGCGACGCCCGTGGTTCTCGGCGCGATGGGTATGGTTTGCTTGCGAATCGAGCATGCCGAAGAGGTCGAGGAAACGGTGAGCGCAGCCTTGCGCATGTCTTTCCTCGCGTCACAATCGATCGCCGTCCTGTTGTCCCAGCGCCTGGTCGGCGCCAAGATCTTCAAATGAGTCTGCCATGACGAACACGAATACGCTCAGCCGCCGCGCCGCGGTAAAACATATCCTCGCCGATCGGGGCGATGCCTTGACCGTATCGAGCCTCGGCGGTCCCTCCTACGACGTGGCAGCCGTACAGGTGGATTTCGACGGGGATTTTCCGCTCGGCGGCGCCATGGGCCAGGCGACGATGGTCGGCCTCGGGCTTGCCCTGTCGCAACCCAGGCGTCGCGTCATCATCTTTGCCGGCGACGGCGAGATGTTGATGAGCCTCGGCTCGCTCGCCACCATTGGTGCCGAAAAGCCGGACAACCTCGCTATCGTCGTCATTGACAACGAGCATTATGCAGAGACCGGCATGCAACGCACCCATACCGGTCGCGGCGTCGATATTGCAGCTGTCGCGGCGGCGTGCGGTTTCGCAACCGTACGCACCGTAAGAAGCCTGGCGGATCTGGAGGAAGCCACTCCTCTCATCCATTCGGCTCCGGGCCCGGTCTTTGTCACGCTCAAGGTCAGCAATGAGGTGGGCGAGCTTTTCCCCCGTAATCGCGACGGCGTTTGGCAGAAAGGCCAGTTTCGGCGGGCGCTTTTGGGCCATGTCTGAGGAGCCAGGTCGAAAGGTCTGCCATAAGTGTAAAACCCGCCGCCCGGATTTGGCGCGGTGGTGTTGTTGATAGGGAGATTGAGGAAATGACGGATTACAAGGCCCCCTTGATGTTCATTGCCGGCGAATGGACCAGGGGATCCGGCCAACCGACGGAAGTGATCAACCCTGCGACAGAAGAGATACTAAGTTCACTGCCCAGGGCCACGGCCGACGATCTCGATCGTGCGCTTGCCTCCGCCCAGAAGGGCTTCGAAAGATGGCGCAGCATGTCCGCCGAGGCTCGCTGCGACATCGTCATGAAGGGCTGCCGCATCCTGCGCGAACGGGCTGACGAGATTGCCCCGCGCATCACCCTGGAGCAGGGCAAGCCGGTCGGCGAGGCGAAGCTCGAGATCATCCGCGCCGCCTCGATCGTCGAATGGGACGTCAATGAAGGGCGTCGCGCCTATGGCACGATCGTCCCGAGCGATCCGGGCTTCAACCGTTTCGGCTTGCGCCTGCCGATCGGGCCGGTCGCAGCCTTCACGCCATGGAATTTCCCGATCTCCTCGCCGGGACGCAAGATCGGCGCGGCGCTCGGCGCCGGCTGCTCGGTCGTCATCAAGGGGTCGGAAGAGACGCCGGCCTCGGTCGTGGCGCTGGTCGAATGCCTTCTGGAAGGTGGATTGCCGGCCGATGTCATCAATCTCGTCTTTGGCGAGCCGGCCATGGTCTCGTCCCATCTCATTGCCTCGCCGATCATTCGTGCGATCACCTTCACCGGCTCCATTCCCGTCGGCAAGCATCTCGCGCAGCAGGCGGCCGCCTATATGAAGCCTGCGGTCATGGAACTCGGCGGTCATTCGCCGGTCATCGTCTTCGACGATGTCGATCCGGCCGTGGTGGCAAAACAGGGCGTCGCCGGCAAATTCCGCAATGCCGGCCAGATCTGCACGGCGCCCACCCGCTTCATTGTCCAGGACAAGGTTCACGACGCCTTCGTCGACAGCTTCGTCACTGCCGCAAAGGCGCTCAGGGTGGGCAACGGCCTGGAAGAGGGCGTGCAGATGGGGCCGCTCGCCAATCCTCGGCGGCTACAGGCACTGGAGGGCTTCGTCGCGGATGCCGTTGCCAAGGGCGCCAAGGTGGCGGCCGGCGGCAACCGCATCGGCAATCGCGGCTATTTCTTCGAGCCGACGGTTCTGACCGATATTCCGGAGGATGCCGATGTCATCAATCTCGAACCCTTCGGCCCGATCGCACCGGTCATCCGCTTCAGCGATTTCGAGGAGGCGATCGCCATTGCCAACCGGTTGCCTTATGGTCTCTGCTCCTATGCATTCACCAGTTCGCAGGCCCGGTCATACGAGCTCGCTCATCGCGTTGAGAGCGGCATCATGTCGTTGAACCACTACGGTACTTCGCAGGCTGATACGCCCTTCGGCGGCGTCAAGGAAAGCGGCTATGGCCGCGAGGGCGGCTACGAGACGCTCGATGCCTTCATGATCACCAAATTCATCTCACAGAAAGTCAGCGTCTGATCCTCCGATCGTCCCGCTGACCGGACCTGCCGATCGTCGGCGGGTCCTTTTCGTTCACGAAATGCCGCATAAAACCTACGGCCATTGCCAGCGGGCGGCTGCCTCGACAATCTCTGGCAGCGGCACCAACGCCAACACAAAATCAGTACTAACAGACAGGGCGGCAGCGCCAAGCAGGCCGACGGCCGTTGCTGCCCATACGCGTCCGCCAATGACCTCATGGTCACGATTGAGCAGCGAATTGGCGAAGACACGGAATACAAGCGACAGCCGCTGGATCGGCGTTACGACGGAGACCGGCGCGATCGCAAGTGCAAGATAGCCGGTCATTTGCGAAAGTCCGACGAGGACGCCCGAGACGGAAAACCACGTCCGGGAAGGACCGTCCATGCTGAGGATGCACCTCCTCATCCCTCGCGAGAGAAGTGGTACGGTCATGACGACTGCCGCCGCTATATGGGCGATCAATCCGGCGGCAATGCTGGAGGCAAAGTCGGCATCCTGAAGGCTAATGCGGACAAGGATCGGACTTGTGCCGTAACCGAGCGCGGACAGGAGGGCGAAAGTATAGCCTTCAACATAGTTCGGCTTGAACGCCAGTACCCTTGGGCTCAAGACGGGCATCTTTTTGATCGGACGAAGCGAAAGCGCCGGCCCTATGACGACCAGAAGAATTCCGAAAAGCCTGAGCGGTGTCAGGTTTTCATCAAGGATTAGGATCGCCAGAACGAGTGTCACCACAATGCTCATCTGCTGTGGCGGGCCAACCAGATTGGCGCCCATCGCCTTGGTTGCGCGAAAATTGCAATACCGGCCCCAGGCGAAGTGGAGAATGCCTGCAGCACAGAGCATGGCGAGCGATTGCGGTGGGAATGTCGCGGCGGATTGCCATGCGCCCGAAAGCATCGTCGCAATCAGGAAGATCCCGACGCCGAGCGCTAGCGAAATCGCCATGCCCTGCGCCACGGTGCCGGTCACGGCGCCGCGGCGGAAGGCTGCGTTGTTCAGAGCGAAGGTGATTGCCGCGAGCAGCGCCAGAAAACCGCCGAGCATGTTGCTACTCCGAATACTCGTGCCGAAGCGGCTCGCAACTTCACCCTATTTCGAAATCCAGGGATTGGTTTTCCAGAGTTCCCGGAAGATATTTTCCTGGTCGTGCACGAAGGTCTCGGTCTGCTTTGCGTCCATGATGTTCAACGACAGGGAGCGCTTCTTGGCGTCAGCCAGGAAGGCAGGATCGGCCGCGGCCTTGGCAATGCAATCGGCGAGCTTCGTCTTGACCTCTTCCGGTGCACCCTTGGGCAGGCCGATCACATGGTCGGAGCCTGAGATGAGATCGTAACCCTGCTCTTTGAAGGTCGGTGTGTCTGGATAGAGCGGATCCCGCTGCACCGAAGCGATCGCCAGCGGCCGGATCTCATCGCGGAATTGCGCTGCCTCGCTGTTCGACATGAACGCGATCTCCACCTGGTTGCCGAGCAAGGCATTGCGCGAATCCGCGCCGGAACCGAAGGGAATGAAATTGAAGTCGACTCCGATCATCTCTTCGAAGCGCAGCCCGCCGAGATGGTCGTCGGCACCGAGCCCGCCGAGCCCGACATTGATCGGCGCGCCGCTCTGCTTTGCGAAGGCGACGAAATCCGCCAAAGTCTTGAACTTGCTGTCGGGCCGCACTGCGATGACGGAGCGCACGCCGACGATATTGCCCAGATAGTCGAAGGAATCGGTGGTGAAGGTCATCTGCTTTGCGATCTGGTTCGTCACCAGTTGCGGCATGTTGAGCGAGGCCATCGTGTAGCCGTCATGCGGCGCCTTGGCAGCTTCACTCATGCCGACCGCCCCGGTCGCGCCCGGCATGGCCGTTACCGCGAAGGCGGCACCGTTGCCGACGCACTTCTCGACATAGGGAGCCCAGGTGCGGATACCCACATCGGTACCTCCGCCGGCCGAATTCGGATTGATGAAGGCGATCGGATGATCGGGATATTCGGCAAGCGCCGGCATTGCGGCAGCTCCTGAGAGCAGGAGGACGACCAGTGCGGATTTCAATGTCATGGTGTACTTCCCTAGTTTGTATACATTGGTATATTTTTGTCATCCTACGAACACCACCAGCCTTTGGCAAGAGGCAATCGCAGCAGCGCGCAAGCGGCCGCACAAGGAGACGGAAACATGCAGGGACCTCATATCGAAAACGCCGTATTGCAACGGATGCGCAACGACGAAGTGGCGCTCGGCCTTGTCGTGCGCTTGGCGCGATCAGGCGAAATTGCCGCGATCGCCAAGGCGAGCGGGCACGACTTTCTCTTCCTCGACACGCAGCATGCGCTGTTTTCGGTGGAAACGATCGGGCATATCATCCAGGCAGCGCTCGGTTGCGGCATCGCCACCATCGTGCGGGTTCCACGCTACGACGATCCCGACATAGCGAAATTCCTGGATGCCGGCGCATCCGGAATCGCCGTCGCCGATGTAGCGACCGCCGAACAGGCACGAAAAGTGGTCGAGGCCTGCCGTTTTCCCCCGCTCGGCAAGCGCTCGGTGCAGAGTACATATTCCGCCACGCGCTACGGGTCTTATCCAATCGACGCGCTGCTGCAGGAACTCGAGCGCAAAACGCTCGTCGCCTGCATGATCGAAACACGCGAAGGCGTCGCCAATCTTGACGAGATCTGCAGCGTGGAAGGCGTCGACCTCATTCATCTCGGCTGCAGCGATCTTCTGGCCGATATGGGCAGGCCTGGCGCTTTCGACGATCCCGAACTGCGCGCGATCACGGATCGCCTGATCTCTGTCTGCCGGGAGAAGAAGAAATTTGCAGGCCTCGGCGGCGATCGGGACATTGCGCGGCTGAGCGCCTTCATCCAGAAGGGCCTGCGCTTCCACACCACGCAGACCGATGTCAGCTATCTCATCGAAGCAGCGTCCCGCCGCGCCGGCATGCTGCGCGAGGTGCTTCCCGGCGGGCGGGGATAGCAATCTCCGGCAAAGGGTTCGCGCCGGTTGCATGTATTCCTCCGCGGCGACTTCAATTCTTTCATTCCTCGAATCGCCTCTGGACTCGCCTTGTTTACCATTGTATACAAATGTATTCGCATACTAATGGGAGGTGGGAATGCGAAAACTGATCAGACTGGCCAGCGCCATGCTGCCCCTCGGGCTGATGTCGACGACGGCCCTTGCCGAATATCCCGATAGGCCGATCGTCGTCGTCAATCCGAATTCGGCTGGAGGCGGAACGGACGTCGGCATCCGCACCTGGCAGCCTTATGTCGAGAAATGCCTCGGCGGCGCGGCCCTCGTCCCGACGGCAATGCCCGGAGCCGCTTCTGCCGTCGGCATCTCTGCCCTCAGCCAGGCCGCGGCGGATGGCTATACGATCGGCATGGTCAACATGCCGAACCTCGTGACCAACAAACTTTCAAAGCCGGAACAGCCTTCGATCGATGGCTTCGTCTATATCGGCAACATCATCGGCGTTCGCTCGACGCTCAATGTGCGGATGGACAGCAAGTTCAAGACATTGCAGGAAGCCATCGCTTATATGAAAAGCGCTGGCGGGCCGGTCAACCTCGGAATAGGTGGCATTGGCGCCGACGACCACCTGGTCGGATTGCAGTTGGAACGGCTGCTGGGCGTGAAGTTCAATTTCATTCCCTTCGGCTCCGGCGCGGATTCGCGCAATGCGCTGCTCGGCAAGCAAGTTGAATTCTCGATGATGTCGAATGTCGAGGCCGCCGGTTTTCGCGAGGAAGTGCGCCCCCTCGCCGTGGCCGCGGACAAACGCACGGACCTGTTTCCAGACACCCCGACTTTCAAGGAACAGGACCTGGACCTCGTCGGCGGTTCCACTCATGTCATCGCAGCTCCGAAAGGCTTTCCTCAAGAAGCCCTCTCGAAGTGGCGCGAATGCATACAGACTGCAGGCAAGGATCCCAAATTCCTCGAAGACGCCAAGAAGCGCTCGCTTTCACTGGAGGTCATGACAGGAGAACAGACCGAGACCTTCGTCCACGACCAGGCGAAATTGTTGACCGATCTTTGGAAGGCTGATCCCTGGATCAAACCGTAACCATCCGGGGCTGCTGCCGCATTGGAATGGCGACGGCGGCAGCCCTACCGCCTTCGGAAACTGCACCGAGACAAACCCATGAGAATTCTCGTCACCCGTCAAGCGGGTGGTTGATTACAACGTGAAAATCCGGGTCAAGCCTGGTGCCACGAGTGTCGGGCTTGCGAACTTGAAGATGTCGTCGAGGATATCGCAGCGTCGTTGACCAGCGCGCGGGTGTGCCTCAAAGGGCGATGACCCAGAATAGGCGACGCAGTATCCATCCATAAGGACTGTTGGTGCGCGCTCCTTCGGCAGTGCCCTCCCTATCGCCACGCCTGGGTACGGGCAAGCAAGCCGCGGGCGATCAGCGCGTGGATAAGCTTCGCGGCGATATTTGTGTAGAAGATCATCATGCCCATGGCCGCTGCTGGCGCGATGTCGCCTGCATCGTCCATGTTTAGCACGGCGACCGAGGCAAGCTTGGTGCCCGTGGCATACAGGAAGACCACGGCCGAGACCGTCGTCATCGCATTGACGAAGAGATAGATCGCGATGTCGAGGATTGCCGGCAGGCAGACCGGCACCGTGACACGGAAGAACAAGCGGTGGAAAGGCTGCTTCAAGGAGGCGGCGACGGATTCGAATTCCGGGTCCATCTGCTTGAGCGCGGTGAGCGCCGTCAGGTGCGCGACCGTGTAGAAGTGCGTCACCGTACAGACGACGAGGATCGTCATCGTGCCGTAGATCGGGTGCAGCGGATTGGCCGGATTGTTGAAGAAGAAGATATAGGCAAGGCCGAGCACCATGCCCGGCACGGCCATGGGCATCATTGCTAGGAAATGGAAAATGCTGCGCCCGAAGCGGAAGCCATCCGCTTTCTCGACCATATAGGCGCCGGCAAAGACGACGACCGAACCGAAGAGCGCCGTCAGCAGCGCGAGCCTGATCGAGTTGGCATAGGCTGCCCAGCCACCACCGTCCATCAGGTCAAAGGCGAAGTTCTTCGCCGTCAGCGCTAGGTCGTAGGGCCAGAACTTCACGATCGCCGCGATCTGACACATCGCGATCATGCCGAGGATGAACAGGCTGACGAGGCCGGCGAAGGCGAAACAGAGTGTATCCATCCGCGCATTGCGCTTCGGCACATAGGGCACCGCGCGCGCCGAGAGCAGCGCCACCTGTCGTCTCTGCATGCGCCGATCGACCGCAAAGGCGAGCACGGCCGGCACGAGGAGGATGACGGAGACAACGGCCCCCATCTCGAAGTTCTGCTGGCCGATCACCTGCTTGTAGATATCAACGGCGAGCATGCCGTACTGGCCGCCGATCACCTTGGGCAGGCCGAAATCGGTGATGACCAGCGTGAAGACGACGAAGGCGGCCGAGACGATGCCATAGCGCGCGCCCGGCACCGTCACGGTTGTGAAGGTGCGCCATTTGCTGGCCTTGAGCGAGGCGGCGGCCTCGTAGTGCCGCGCATCGGCGATGGAGAGCGCCGTCAGGATAATGAGGAAGGCGTGCGGCAGCGTGAAAAAGACCGAGCCTATGACGATGCCGATCGGGCCATAGATGGAGTAGCCCATCAGCCAGTCCTTGAAGACGCCCTGATTGCCGAAGAGATAAACGAGCGCGATGCCCGGCAGCAGCGATGGAACGAGGATCGGAATCGTCAGGATTCCGCGGAACAGACCCTTGAGCGGCATGCAGCTTCGCGTCAGGCCATAGGCAAGCGCAAAGGCGATCGAGATCGTCACCACCGTGCTGATCGCCGCCATCAGCACCGAATTGTGGATGGACTGGGCAAGCGCGGGCGTCGAGAAATAGGTTCTGAAGTTCTCGAAGCCGAGGCTGCTTGCCGGACGCAGCACGACACGCCGAAAGGTGCCGGAATCGTATTCACGCCATGCCGTGCCCTTTTCCCGCGTGGAGCCGACGAGGAAGGCGGCATCGTCCGTCGTGCCACGAATGCGATAATGCACCGGACTGCGGAACTTGAATTCCGGGAAGAACTTCGTCGCGGCGAGCCGGCCGTCGGAATTCGTGGAAAGCTCCGTGTCCGCCACGGCGCCAAGCTCACGATTCAGTTCTGCCGCGCTGACAACCGGACCCCAGTTCGCACCCGTCTCGTCGCTCACCTGGAATTCAAAGGCGGCCAGTTCGAACCGGTAAGTCGAAAGCGATTTCGACAACATGACGAAGAGCGGAGCAGCGAGCGCGACGATGAGGTAGAGACCGATGACGGCCATGAAGCCGAGCTTGACGAGATCGTCGCGGGAGGCTTCCTGCCGAAGCCGCTTGCCAGTCAGTGGCAGGTGGGACGCTTCAAGAGCGAAGTTCATCGTCAGGCACTCCTTGGGTAGAGCAGCAGGCGTTCCCGCGGGATCTCGACCTGAATGACGCCCCCCGCCTCGATACGCAGGCGGCGGACCGCATTGACGGAGAAGTCGGCAACGAGCGTGCGTTCACCGAGCCGCGGCGCCGTCAGCCGCGTGCGCCAGAACATACCGAGGAACTCCATCTCCTGCACCTGAGCATCGATCAGATTCTGCGGCGTTGCGGGCCGGTCGACAGCATTGGCGGCATGCGCGTCGGCGCCGTGCGGGATGATGTCGACGGGGCGCACGACGGCGGTCGCCGCCTGGCCGGTCGCGAAGTCCTCGCTCGGGCAGCAGAAGGCCGAATGACCGATCTCGACCTCGCCGTCGCTCAGGACCTTTGCAGGAAACTGGTTGGTCTCGCCGATGAAATCGGCGACGAACAGGGTTTTGGGGTGGCGATAGATTTCGGAGGGCGAGCCAACCTGTTCGATGACGCCGTGGTTCATCACGACGATCCGGTCGGCCATGGCGAGCGCCTCCTCCTGGTCATGCGTGACCATGATGGTGGTGACGCCGAGTTTTCGTTGCAGTGCCTTGATCTCGTGCCGAAGGTGGACGCGAACCTTCGCGTCGAGTGCAGAGAGGGGCTCATCGAGCAGAAGCAGGCCCGGCGAGATGGCGATGGCGCGTGCAAGCGCGATGCGCTGCTGTTGGCCGCCGGAGAGTTGGGCGGGATATTTCTTGCCATGCGCCGACAGGCCGACCGTTTCCAGAAGCTCGGCGACACGCCCGGCCACCGCTGCCTTCGAACGGCCGATGTTTTCCAGGCCGAAGGCAATATTCTGCTCGATGGTGAGGTTCGGAAAGAGCGCGTAGGACTGGAAGACGATGCCGTAATCGCGCCTGGAGGCCGGCAGCGTTGAGATGTTGCGGCCATCCTGCAGGATGGTGCCTTGCGTCTGAAGGTCGAGGCCGGCAATCGCCCTGAGCAAGGTCGTCTTGCCGCAGCCCGAGGGGCCGAGGAAACAGATGAACTCGCCCTTGCCGATGTTGAGCGATATGTCGCGCAGCGCGACGAAATCGCCATAGGCCTTCCACAGATCGGTGATCTCCAGATAGGGCGTCGGCTCAGCGCCCGCCTGCTTCGCGGCGCGGTGAATGGGCGTGGGCGTCGGTTCGATCGACAGGGCATGTCTCATCTGCAAGCTCCGCTGGCTTCAGGGATTTCGGGAGAATGCGATGGGCGGAGCGCATCGGCGCCCCGCCCGGTCGATCAGGATCAGCTCTTCGGCTCCGACTTGGCGTCGTAACGCTTCTGCCATTCCTTCAGAATGGCAGTGCGGCTGTTCGCGGCCCATTCGAAGTCATTGTCGATCATCTTGGAGGAGATGTCGGAGGGCAGGTGTTCGACCGCCTTGGCGACGCCCGGATAGGCCACGACGGCATAGCCGACATTGTACATCTCGTTGGCTTCCTTGGTGATCGACCAGTCGACCAGCGTCTCGGCGGCTTCGAGGTTGGGCGTGCCGGCGATGATCGCCGTTGCCTCGGCTTCCCAGCCCGAGCCTTCCGACGGGAAGATGATGTCGATCGGCGCGCCGGCGCTCTTGGCCTTGGCGCCGGGAAACTCGAAGGAAACGCCGATCACTGCCTCGCCGGCACCCGCCATCTTGCAGGGCTTCGAGCCGGAATGGGTATAGGCGGAGATGTTCTCGTGGAGCTTATCCATATAGGCCCAGGCCTTCTCCTCGCCCCACAACTGCATCCAGCCCGAAACGTTGAGGAAGCCCGTGCCGGAGGAAGCCGGGTTCGGCATCACGATATGGCCCTTGTACTCCGGCTTCGTCAGGTCTTCCCAACTCGTCGGCGCTTTGAGGCCGAGCCTCTCGCCTTCCACCGTGTTGTAGCAGAGCGCAGCGACGTAGGCGTCCATGCCCACCCAGCCGGGCGGGGTGTCGTTATCGACGAATTTCTTGTCCAGGTCCTCGACGCCCTTGGGCTGGTAGGGCTCCAGCATGCCTTCGGCCTTGAGGAGAAGCAACGACGTGGCGGCAAGACCCCAGACCACGTCGGCCTGCGGATTGTCCTTCTCGGCGAGCAGCTTTGCCGTCATCACGCCGGTGGAGTCGCGCACCCAGTTGATCTTGATGTCGGGGTGGGCCTTTTCGAAAGTCGCCTTGTAACGATCGAGGTCGACGGCCTCGATCGCGGTGTAGACGGTGAGTTGGGTTTCAGCAAAAGCAATGGCGGGGAGCACGGCAGAAACGGCGCCGGCAAGCATAAAAAGCACGCGTCTGTTCATGATTGATGTTCTCCTCTGAAGACCTGGAAAAACCAGGAAGCGCGGCGGGCAATCTTGATGCTGCCCCTCTGTCATCGGCTTCATGAGGCATTCTGCGCAGGGCTTTTTAGTTAGTAAAATTTATTATTCTTATCATTTAGAAAGTAAAATCTATGACCTCTCTGCCGCCAAGCGAGGCGTGTGGACGGCGAACGATAAATAAGGCAGCACTTTCAACGCGACCACGATGATCAGCCGCATGGCGAGGCGGATGCACAATTTCGCGCTCGCCACGCCCACCCGTCGTGTCAACAAAAAAGGAGCCGCCAAAGGCGGCTCCCAGAGAGGTGAAACAGCGGGGGAAACGCTCACATCACCATGGCAGAGAGAATGTCTTGACGTTGGTAAAGCTCTTCATCGCCTCGATGACGCCTTCCTTGTAGCCATTGCCGGAGTCCTTGATGCCGCCGAAGGGGCTCATCTCGATGCGGTAGCCCGGCACCTCCCAGATATTGACAGTGCCGACCCTCAGCCCGGCAATGTATTTCTGCATGCGCCGGAAGTCGTTGGTGCAGACCCCGGAGGAAAGGCCGAATGCCGTCGAGTTCGACAGCGCGATAAGCGCGTCATCGTCGTCCGGCGCGCGCACGATCGGGATAATCGGCGCGAAGGTCTCCTCCATGACCAGTTCGCTCGAGTGCGGCACCCGGTCGACGACGATCGGCGGCAGCAGGGCGCCCTTGCGGCCGGGGTCGTAGAGTATCTCCGCCCCCTCTTCCGCCGCCTTGTGCACCCGTCGCTCGAACACCTCCGCCGCCCGGGCATGCACGACCGTGCCGAGTTCCGTCGCCCGGTCCATCGGATCGCCGAACTTGAGCTTCTTCGCCCGCTCCAGCACCAGAGGGACGAAGCGATCGGCGACGCTCTCCTGGCAGAGGATGCGTTTCACTGCCGTGCAGCGCTGGCCGGAATTCTTCGTGGCGCCGGCAACAGCAAGGTCCGCCGCCTTGGCGAGATCGGCGTCCGACAGGTCGTTGAGGATGATCAGCGGATCGTTGCCGCCGAGTTCCAGCACCTGACGCTTGTAGTGGGCGTTCGCCGCGATCAGCTTGCCGACCGGCACGCTGCCGGTAAAGGTGATGAGGTCGAAGTTCGGGTTGGTCATCATCTCCATCCCGACATCGCCCGGCCAGCCGGTGACGACCGAAAGCATTTCCGGCGGGAGGCCCGCCTCGTAGAGTATGTCGGCGAAGACGAGCGCCGTCATCGGCGTCAGCTCCGTCGGCTTCAGCACGACGCAATTGTTCGTTGCGACCGCCGGCGCCACCTTGTGCGCCACCATGTTGAGCGGATGATTGAAGGGTGTGATCGCCGAAATGGCGGTCAGCGGTTCGCGGGTCGTAAATATCTTGCGCGACTTGCCGTGCGGGGTGAGATCACAGGAGAAGATCTCGCCGTCGTCACGGATGCACATCTGACCGGAGAGCGTGAGCACATCGAAGGCGCGGCCGACTTCGTAGAGCGAGTCCTGCTTGGAGATGCCGAGCTCCAGCGTGATGAGGTCGGAAATCTCCTCCTTGCGGGCGACGAGCATGTCCGCCGCCCTGAGCAGGATGCGCTGGCGCTCGTAGCGCGTCAGCTTCGGCTGATAAGCCGCCGCGATTTCGAAGGCCTTGCGGGCATGCTCCGCGTTGCCGGCCGGAACGGTGCCGATGACGGCGTCGTTCCAGGGGTAGTGCACCTCGATACGCCCTTCGGTATCGACCGCCTTGCCGGCGATCCGCATGGGCTCGTGGCGAATGGCAAATGCCGTTTCCACTTTAGTCATCGTTCCCTCCCTATTGCGCCGGCTGGGCGGCTGCGACGAGCGCGTAATAGAAGGCGTCGAAGTTGCGCAGCGTGCCGGCCGTCAGAAGTTCGGGCAGCTTGCGGTTGGCGACGAAGGGCACTTCCTGCTCCGTGAGGCCGCCATGCGAGCGCAGCGGCTCGTTCAGCGCAGCAAGATCGTGCCGGTGCTCGCTGGTACCGAGCGTCTTGTTTTCGGACGAGACCAGCACGACGTCGCCGATGCGGTCGTCCGGCAGCTCGAAGCGCACGCAGGCCTCCGGGCGGGAGAGCACGACGTCAATGCCATCGATCCCCTTCAGCCGCTCGATGATCTCCTCCTTGTCAGTCCCTTCGGGCAGGTAAGCCGTAGCAAAGGAACCGAGCGCCCCGTGATGCACCACATAGGGATCGGTGATCGGCAGGATGACACGGGCCGCATCCTTGCCGAGCCATTCGTCCAGCAGGTCCTGCACATAGATGACATCCGGCGTACCGTCCGCCTTGTGCTTGGGCTTCATGCCGTGGTCGGCGGTGACGATGATCGCCGCGCCGAGGGCGTCGAGCTCGGTCAGGTACCTGTCGAACATCTCATAGAAGGAGTTCGCCTCGGGCACGCCGGGCGCGTATTTGTGCTGCACATAGTCGGTCGTCGTCAGGTACATGACGTCCGGGCGGAATTCCTTGAGCAACTTGACGCCCGCGGCGAAGACGAATTCCGAAAGGTCCGCCGAATAGACCTCCGGCACCGGACGGCCGAGCCAGGCCGAGGCATTGTCGAGGCCGTTTTCGGCCTTGGTCGACTTGTCGGCTTTCTCCGACGAGAAGCAGATCGCCCTGCCCTCGTCGAACTTGAGGCCGTGGCCGAGCAGCGCACGCAGCTTGTCCTTCGCCGTGACCACGGCAATCTTCGCGCCGGCATCGTAGAACTGCTTGAAGACGGTCGGCGCGCGCAGGAAGCGCGGATCATTCATCATCACTTCCTTGCCGGTCTGCGGTTCGTAGAGATAGTTGCCGCAGATGCCGTGAATCGCCGGCGGACGGCCGGTGGCGATGGAGAGATTGTTGGGGTTGGTGAAGCTCGGGATGACGCTCAACGCAGTGCGTTCCGTGCCCGTCATGCGGATGCGGGCAAGTGTCGGCATCAGGCCGGCCTTGATTGCCTCGTCGAGATAGGCCGGCTCGCAGCCGTCGAGGCAGATGGCGATTGCCGGGACGTTCGGCCAGGGATAGGTGCGCCGGTTGGCGGTGACGGTGATCTTGGACATCTGATTCATGGGAAATTCCTTCGTTCAGGCGGCGAGGCGGCTGCGTTCTTCAAGGGCGACGGCTGGCGGGGCGGCGCTATCGACGCCCATTTCGGCGAGCGAGCTTCGAGCGGCTTCCACCACACGGCGCATGACATGTTCGTCCATGCGGCCGATGCAGCCGACACGGAAGCTGTCGACCACGGTCAGCTTGCCGGGATAGATGATGAAGCCTTTTTCCTTCATCAGATCGTAGAAGCGATCGAAGGCGAAGGCCGGATGGGCGGGGCTGAAGAAGGTGACTATGATCGGCGACAGCCACTGATCGGAAAGCAGCGTCTCGAAACCCGCCTCGCGCATGCCGGCCACCATGACATCGCGATTGTGGGCATAACGCGCGCCACGACCGGCAACGCCGCCTTCTTCACGATGGATACGGAGCGCCTGGAGGAACGCGGCAACCACGTGGGTCGGTGGCGTGAAGCGCCACTGGCCCGTCTTGCTCATGTATTCCCACTGGGCATGCACATCGAGGCTCAGCGAGTGGCTACGACCCTTGGCCGCCTCCAGTTCGCTCTTGCGTGCGATGACGAAGCCGAAGCCCGGCACGCCCTCGATGCACTTGTTGGCGGAGGAGACGATCGCCTCGTAGCGGAAATCGGCGATGCCGGCCGGCACGGCGCCGAAGGCGCTCATCGAGTCGACGAGCAGCTTGCGACCGCGGGCGTAGACGGTGTCAGAGATTTCCTTCAGCGGATTGAGTATGCCGGAGCTGGTCTCGCAGTGGACGACGACCACATGGGTGATCGCCGGATCGGCATCGAGTGCGGCGGCGACTTCGGGACCCCGGGGCGGCATGTAGTCGCCCTTGTCGATCGTCACGCGGTCGCGGCCAAGATAGGAGAGCGTCTGGGCAATGCGCTTGCCATAGGCACCGTTCATCAGCACCAGCACCTTGCCGTCCCGCGGGACGAAGCTGCCAAGCATCGCCTCGACCGAGAACGAGCCGCTGCCCTGCATCGGCACGCAATCGAACTCGCCCTTCGTGTCACCGGCGATCTCAAGGAGCTCACGACGCAGCTGCGCGGTCATTGCCCGGAAGTCGCCATCCCACGAACCCCAGTCCTTCAGCATGACTTCCTTGACTTCATAGGCCGTTGTCAACGGGCCGGGCGTCAGCAGATAGGGCTCGCCGAGTCTCGGCGATTCCAGTGGCGCGATGGTTCTATCAGAAGCGATGTTTGGCATGGTCCGTCCTCGCGTTTGGCATGTTCGAGAAAGACAATGCGGCGGAAACACATATCTGTAAAATCGTTCTTTTGTATCAATCTATAGGGATAATTTATGCATCTAGGCTGCCGGCACCAGTCGGCTTTCCAGCAGGTCTCCGGTCTCGCGCAGTCGCGGATAGGCCATGGTCGTGACCAGCGAATTGACCTCCTTCAGCGCCCGGACGATCTCCAGATGCATGTCGCTCGACTGGATGCTCGCCGCGATACCCTGCCGAAGCCGCTCCAGGTGGCTCTTGCTGCTCTCCTCGACGAGACGGCGCACATGCTCTTTCTGCCGGACCATCTCGCGGGCGATCACAGGGTCAGGCGAGACGAGAAGATTGGCCGCGAGCCTGACATTGGAAAACACGGCAGCGTGCAGCAAGGTGAGCTCACGCCACCCCTCCTGCGAGAAGGCGCCGGCGCCATCCAGCCGCTCCTCGGCCATCTGCAGGAGGTTTTTCGCGACGACGTCGCCGGCATATTCGAGATGGATTGCCGCCTCTGTAAGCTCGATGCCCCGCCGCGATTGTTCCTCTGTCAGAACACCGCGATTGACGGCCGCGATATAGAGCTTGATCTCGCGATGCGCCCGGTGGATGTCCCCGTCGATACTGCGTAGCGCCTTCACTGTCTCCAGCGTCGGTGACTGAATGACTGCCATCACCGGATCCAGCATTCGGGCAATGAGATTGCCCATGTGCAACACCTCGCGCGCCGCGGCTGCAAGCGCCTGCGCCGGCTTGTCGATCAGCGAATGGTCGAGCGCGCTGGCATGGGCCGCAAGGTCACCCTCTGCCGGCGCCTCGGGTGTGAGGAGCCTGACGAGACGCGCCATCAGACCGCACGAGACGAGCCCGATGAGAACCAGCGCGGCATTGAAGAGCACATGCAAGTTGACGAGTTTGCCGGCGACCGTATCGCCCGGAAGCCAGACGAAGCGGGCGTGCAGCGAAAACAGAGCGAAGACCGCCGCACTGAACAACGCGCGAAAGAGAAGATTACCGAGCGGCAGGCGCCGACCTTCAACCGGAAGCCCGCGGGTCAGCCAGAGAGCGATCAGTCCCCCGCCGAGATTGACGCCGAGAACCAGGGGAATGCCAACCTCCAGCGGCACGAGCCCCTTTGCCGCAAAGGTCAGGATCAGCAGGATCGCCGCCACGCTGGAATGCAGCGCCCAGGTGAAGACCGCCGCGAGGACCATCACCGTCAGGGCATCCGTCCCCAGGAAGGCGATGGCGGAGGGCAGAAGCGGGCTTTGTGTCAGCGGCTGCGTCGCATGACCGATCATCTGGAGCGACAGCAGCAGCAGTCCGATACCGAGCACGGCGCGCCCGGCTTCGGTGATCTTGCGCATCGACGCTTTCAAATGCATGAGACCGCCGGCTGCGACGAACAGCGGCGCCAGCCAATGCAGGTCGAAGGACAGGATCTTGACGACCAGCGCCGAGCCAAGATCGGCCCCGAGAAGCACCGCCAGTCCGATATCGAGCCCGAGCGCACCGCTGATGGCGAAGCCGGCCGCAAGCATCGCGACGGCCGTCGAACTCTGCAACGCGATCGCCACCACACAACCGTAGACGGCCGCGCGTGGCCGTCCGCCGGAGCCGCCGACGGTTCGCGCGACGATGTCACCCGACGCCGTTTCGACGCCTTTTTTCACGAGACTGACGGCATAGAGCAACAGGACGGTGGCGGCGGCAAGTTCGAGGGCGACGGCCGGGAGGTTCATGGGCGCGCTCCGGAAAGAGGATGGAATCCGGAAACTATCCCTTGCCGCTTTACATAAATCAAATCGTTCGTTTTAATGAAACTATAGACGAAATCTATCTAGGATCGTTCGCATGCGTTACGTCCAGCTTCGCGCCTTCCATAACGTGGCTATCCATGGTGGCTTCTCGCGCGCGGCGGAAGCGCTCTTCCTCACGCAGCCTGCCGTCTCGGACCAGGTCCGCAAGCTTGAGGAGGAATACGACGTCCTGCTCTTCAACCGAAACAAAAAGCAGGTGACGCTGACCCAGGCGGGCCAGCAGCTGCTGGAAGTCACCCGCCGCATGTTCGACGTCGAGCAGCAGGCGCTGGACCTGCTTTCGGAGTCCCGGGCGCTTCGCGCGGGCAAGCTGCGGATCGTCGCCGACGCCGCCCACCACCTTCTGCACATACTCGCCGCCTTCCGCCGCGCCTACCCGTCGGTACAGGTCTCGATCGACTCGGGCAATACCGAGACGGTCATCACCAGCCTGCACGCCTACGAGGCGGATATCGGCGTTCTCGGCGAAATCCCGCAATCCAGCGATTTCGAGATCCTGAAACTCAACTCCACACCGATCATCGCGTTCGCGAGCCGCGACTTTCCCCTCGCCGGTCAAAAGACCGTCACCTTCGCAGATCTCGTCAAGCACCCGCTCGTCATGCGCGAACAAGGCTCCAAGACCCGCCAGAAGCTGGAGGCGATGGCCAAACAATACGGCATACCGCTGACGCCGCTGATTGAAGCTGAAGGCCGCGAGGCGGTGCGCGAGATCGTCGCGGCGGGCGGCGGCGTCGGCTTCGTTTCCTCAGCCGAGTTTGGGCAAGACAGTCGTCTGGTTCCCATTCAGATAGACGCACCGGAAATGCTCATGGACGAGGCTCTGATCTGCCTGCGCGAGCGCAGCAACGGCAAGCTCGTGAGCGCGTTTTTCAATATCGCGCGTGGGCTTGCGCCAATAGCGACATGAGCGCGGTGTTCAGGCCGACATCAAGCCGACGCGAGCCGCTATCGGCCGCGTCGAACGCAGTCTTCATGTGCGGTTAGTCCGCCCCTTGGGCCGCGTCGCCAGCACATTGCGGATCGAAAAGCTTGAATGGATGCGCAGGACGCCCGGTAGGGCCGAGAGGATTTCCTTGTGGATGCGCTCGAACTCGCCCGCATTGGCGACCTCGACCCGCAGAAGATAATCCGAACCACCCGTCATTAGAAAACACTCGCGGATTTCCGGATGTCGGCGGACCGCCGCCTCGAAACGGTCGAGATAGTCTTCCGTCTGCCGCTCCAGCGTGATGTTGATGATGACGGCAATCGTCGCCTCGACGGTCGACGTATCCACCAGCGCCGTATAGCCACGGATAACGCCGCCCTGCTCCAGCAGCTTGATCCGCCTGAGACAGGCAGACGGCGAGAGCCCGACCTCAGCCGCGAGCCTGGCATTGCTCATACGCGCGTCGAGCCGCAGGAGCCGAAGGATGTTGCGGTCGATCGCGTCCAGTGCCGTCATTGCAGATTATTCCAACTATTCGTCATTCCTTTCAAAAATCATAAATCTGCACAACGCTCAATCGCTATTTCCTCGGCAATTTCACGATCATTTCACTAGGCTCCCATCTAGATGGGGGACCGGGAATGGACAGCACGCTACAGGAAAACATGCCGGGCAGGAGCGCCAGCACGGGCGGTGCGTCTGGCTACCTGACAATCGATCTCAACGCTCTTGCCCGCAACTATGAAAGGCTAGCGGCGGAGGTTGCGCCCACGCGCGCCGCGGCCGTCGTCAAGGCCGACGCCTATGGCCTCGGCGCCGACCAGGTCACAGCAAAACTCTATGCGCGCGGCTGCCGCCATTTCTTCGTGGCTCAGTTCGTCGAGGCTCTCCGCCTGCGTCCGCGTCTTCCCGCCGACGCCACGCTCTTCGTATTGAACGGCCTCCAACCCGGTGACGAGAAGGCCTGCGCCCGGGACGGTATCGTTCCGATCATCAATTCGCTGGAACAGTGGCAGCAGTGGTCTCAGGCCGCGCGGGCACTCGGACGCCGCCTCCGCGCCGCGCTGCAATTTGATACCGGCATGTCGCGCCTCGGCGTGCCGCCGGAACACAGGGCGGCCCTTGCCGGCCTGGTGAAAGCGGACCGCGGGATCGAGGTTCTGTTCGTCATGAGCCACCTTGCATCCGCCGACGATACCACGAGCGAGCAGAACGGCGATCAACTCGCCGAGATGAACCTCGTCGCGGCCGAGTTTCCGCAGTTCGACGTCTGCTTTGCCAATTCGGGCGGCATCTTCCTCGACAAGGCCTATCATGGCGTACTCGCCCGCCCGGGCATCGCGCTCTATGGGGGCGCACCAACCACCGGCATGCCGAACCCGATGGAACCGGTCGTGCGCCTGGAGGTCGCGGTGGTCCAAACGCGCACCGTGCCGGCCGGCACACGCATCGGCTACAGCGGTACCCATGCCACGGTGTGCGAAACGCGCCTTGCCACCATCGCCGCCGGCTATGCGGACGGCCTGCCTCGCAGCCTGAGTGACCGCGGCGCGGTTTACTGCGACGGCATCCGGCTGCCCATCGTCGGGCGCGTGTCGATGGACAGCATCACCATCGACGTGTCCACCTTACCGGAAGGCCGTCTGCGCCTCGGCAGCCTCGTGGAAGTCCTCGGGCCCCACCAGACACTCGAAGGACTCGCCCGCGACGCTGGCACCATTTCCTATGAAATCCTGACGAGCCTCGGCCATCGCTACGAGCGACGGTACTGCTGATCCCCTTCTTCTTCCCCAGTGAGGACACCATGAAAGTTATCGTTCTCGGCGCCGGCATCGTCGGCGTCACGTCTGCCTACCAGCTTGCCAAGGCTGGACACGAGGTGACCGTCATCGACCGCCAACAGGGCCCGGCGCTCGAAACGAGCTTCGCCAATGCCGGCGAAGTTTCGTTCGGCTATTGCTCGCCCTGGGCGGCACCCGGTATTCCGATGAAGGCGATGAAGTGGCTGTTCATGGAGCACGCGCCGCTGATCCTGCGCCCCAAGATCGATGCCGCCATGCTGTGCTGGCTGGCGCGAATGCTCGCCAATTGCACCTCGAAGCATTACGCGATCAACAAGAGCCGCATGTTGCGGCTTGCCGACTACAGCCGCGTTTCGCTTGCGGCGCTGCGCGCCGAGACAGGCATCGCCTATGACGAGCGTATGCAGGGCACGCTGCAATTGTTCCGCACGCAGCAGCAGCTCGACGCCTCGGCCAAGGATATCAAAGCGCTCGCCGCCGATGGCATTCCTTATGAGGTGCTCGACCGCGACGGCTGCATCCGCGTAGAGCCGGCTCTAAAGCATGTCCGAGACAAGATCGTCGGCGGCCTGCTGACACCGAAGGACGAGACCGGCGACTGCTTCAAGTTCACCAATGCGCTCGCAAAGAAAGCGGAAGAGCTCGGCGTGCGCTTCGCCTACGGCACGGAAATCAAGCGGCTGGATGTCGAGGCCGGCCAGGTACGCGGCGTCGTCACCGTCAAGGAAAGACTCGCCGCCGATGCGGTCGTCGTCGCGCTCGGCAGCTATTCGCCGCTGCTGGTGCGGCCCTTCGGCATCCGCCTGCCGGTCTATCCGGTCAAAGGCTATTCGCTCACCATCCCGATCACCAACGCCTCACGTGCGCCGGAATCGACGGTGATGGACGAGACCTACAAGATTGCGATCACGCGGCTCGGCGACCGCATCCGAGTTGGTGGAATGGCGGAAATTTCTGGCTACACCAACGATCTCGGCGAGGCCCGCCGCCGCACGCTGGAACATTCCGTCACCGACCTCTTCCCGGGCGGCGACGCCGGCAAAGCCTCGTTCTGGTCCGGACTGAGGCCGATGACGCCGGACGGCACGCCGGTCATCGGACCCACGAAGATTGCTGGCCTGTTTCTCAATACCGGCCACGGGACCCTCGGCTGGACGATGAGTTCGGGCTCGGCCCGAGTCATCGCCGATCTTGTTTCCGGCCGCAAGCCAGAAATCGATGCCGCCGATTTCGCCGTCGCACGGTATGCCTGAACACTCACAACCAGACTTTAACGGAGAGTCCCGTCGGTGCTGGGATGCCATGACAACCGCCTTGAGGGGACCGAGAACGACGACGGAACGCTTCGGGGTTACGGGCACGTTAACCGTTCCCTCGTGCAGAAGGTCGTCGTTGCGCCTGCCCCTGGTCACCGACGCGCAGAACTCCCCCCTTTATGGCCCGACTGGCATCAATCTTCGCCGCGCAGGATGGGGGTATGCGGCTGGGCAAGGCGAGGTGCTGTGGGTGCGCCGAGGGCTTAGCGCATCGGCCCGAAAATCGGAATCGGTTTTCGGAAAGCACGATGCGTGGATTCAAAGACTTACAGCGTCCTTTGTGCGTCCTGAAGGACGCACGGGTCTGTCGTCGGCGTGCTGAAGCAAAAAAAGCCCCGGTGTCTTTCGACGTCGGGGGCTTTTGTGATCTGGTTGCGGGGGCCTGATCACACAGAGACCTGAAAAAATATAAAGCCGCGAGCTGGCTGTGCGGCAACAGTTTCCGCTTTTGCGCCAACAGCAACGTTGGCAGTCGGATCTGCCTAATAGCATCGGACGTGGAACAATATCGGTTAGCGCCGCCCCTTGCGCATTCGGTCGAATCTGAAATCGTCCTCCGCAGCCGTCCGGCCGCGGAAGCCGCTTCGCACTATTCAACCCGATGCCTCAGACGGCGAGTTGCGGCCGGAAGACCACATCGGCCCAGTAGTTGGCGGAAGCGAAAGTGTCGGTCGGGAACAGGCCCGCAGTGGCATTTCCACCGTATGCGTAAACGCCGTTGCCGCCGGCGGCGCCGCTTGATGGGGCAGTCAGCGGACCATTCGTGACCGCGCCGGTGAAGAAGTTGTCCGTCGCCACATAGAAGCCGGTCGTGTGGTAGGACGCGATATAGGTGGTGTTGGCGCTGATCGAGACGGGTGTCGACAGCGCAACTGTCTGCCAGCCGCTGGCCGCCGTGTTGGTGAATGTGGCGCTGGCGAGTTTGGTGCCGGTCGCGGTCCACAGGTCGAGCACGTTCTGCCCGGTGTCGCTGGAACTGCGGTAGAATTTCAGCGCCGTGATCTGGCCGGCAACGTTCGCCTGAAACTTGACGCCGACCTCGAGCTGCTGGCCGTCGTTGAGGCTTGCCTGGGCCGGCGTGGCGGATGCGCTGAACAGGCTGTAGGTCGTGGGAGCTGTCGATATGGCGATGTTGAAGGTCTCGCTGGCAGCGAGGCTGCCGAGATCGGCGGCCGTGACCCGGATCGCCAGCGTGCCGACATCGGCCGCCGTCGGCGTGCCGCTGAACGTCCGTGTCGAAGCGTTGAAGCTCAGCCAGCCGGGAAGCGGCGAGCCGTCGGCGGCGGTCGCCGTATAGGTGAGCGTGTCGCCGTCGTCGACATCGGTGAAGGTGCCGGTCGGCAGCACCAGCGAGAAGGCCGAGCCGACGGTGGCGTTCTGATTGGCGGTCTGGGCCGCGAGCACCGGCGCGTCATTGGCGCCGTGGATGGTGACGGTGAGCGTGGCCGTCGAGGTGGCGCCGGCTGCATCGCGCATCGTGTAGCTGAAGACGTCGGTCAGCGTGTTGGTCGACTGCCGCAAGGCCTGCACCGCGGCATCATTCTCGTTGACGCTGTAGGTGAAGGCGCCCGACGCATTGAGCACCAGGCTGCCATGCGCGCCGGCAAGCGCCGTGCCGAGCGTGCCGGTCGTCGTCCCGAACCGGACCGCAGTGACGGTTTTGGTGTCGCCGGCATCCGGATCGGTATCATTGGTGAGCACATTGCCGCTGGCCGGCGCCCCGCCCGTGTCGTTGAGGACGCCGCCCTTCTCGGTGGCGTCGCCGCTGTCGGCGACCGCCGTCGGCGCCGTGTTCGGCGTCGGCGTCACGGTGATGTTGAAGGTTTCGCTGGTGGCAAGGCTGCCGAGATCGGCGGCCGTGACCCGGATCGCCAACGTGCCGACATCGGCCGCCGTCGGCGTGCCGCTGAACGTCCGTGTCGAAGCGTTGAAGCTCAGCCAGCCGGGAAGCGGCGAGCCGTCGGCGGCCGTGGCCGTGTAGGCGAGCGTGTCGCCGTTGTCGACATCGGTGAAGGTGCCGGTCGGCAGCACCAGCGAGAAGGCGGTGTCGACGACGGCGTTCTGATTGGCGGTCTGGGCCGCGAGCACCGGCGCGTCATCGGCGCCGTGGATGGTCACGGTGAGCGTGGCCGTCGAGGTGGCGCCGGTTGCGTCGCGCATCGTGTAGCTGAAGACGTCGGTCAGCGTGTTGGTCGACTGCCGCAAGGCCTGCACCGCGGCATCATTCTCGTTGACGCTGTAGGTGTAGAGACCCGACGCATTGAGCACCAAGCTGCCATGCGCGCCGGCGAGCGCCGTGCCGAGCGTGCCGGTCGTCGTCCCGAACCGGACCGCAGTGACGGTTTTGGTGTCGCCGGCATCCGGATCGGTATCATTGGTGAGCACATTGCCGCTGGCCGGCGCCCCGCCTGATCCGTTGGCGACGCCGCCCCTCTCGGTCGCGTCGCCCGTATCTGCAACCGCCGTCGGCGTGGTGTTCGGCGTCGCCGGCCTGAAGACCACATCGGCCCAATAGTTGGTGGCGCTGGAAGTCCTATTCGGGAAGACGCCGTTGGTGCTGCTGCCACCATAGCGGAAGACGCCATTGCCACTGGCCGGCGCCGTCAGCGGGCCGCTCGTGACGGCGCTTGTGAAGTAGTTGGTTGTCGCCACGTAGAAGCCGGTCGTGTGGTAGGACGCGACATAGTTGGTGTTGGCGCTGATCGAGACGGGTGTCGACAGGGCAACTGTCTGCCAGCCGCTGGCCGCCGTGTTGGTGAATGTGGCGCTGGCGAGTTTGGTGCCGGTCGCGGTCCACAGGTCGAGCACGTTCTGCCCGGTGTCGCTGGCGCTGCGGTAGAATTTCAGCGCCGTGATCTGGCCGGCAACGTTCGCCTGGAACTTGACGCCGACCTCGAGCTGCCGGCCGTCGTTGAGGCTTGCCTGGGCCGGCGTGGCGGATGCGCTGAACAGGCTGTAGGTCGTGGGAGCTGTCGATATGGCGATGTTGAAGGTCTCGCTGGCAGCGAGGCTGCCGAGATCGGCGGCCGTGACCCGGATCGCCAGCGTGCCGACATCGGCCGCCGTCGGCGTGCCGCTGAACGTCCGTGTCGAAGCGTTGAAGCTCAGCCAGCCGGGAAGCGGCGAGCCGTCGGCGGCGGTCGCCGTATAGGTGAGCGTGTCGCCGTCGTCGACATCGGTGAAGGTGCCGGTCGGCAGCACCAGCGAGAAGGCCGAGCCGACGGTGGCGTTCTGATTGGCGGTCTGGGCCGCGAGCACCGGCGCGTCATTGGCGCCGTGGATGGTGACGGTGAGCGTGGCCGTCGAGGTGGCGCCGGCTGCATCGCGCATCGTGTAGCTGAAGACGTCGGTCAGCGTGTTGGTCGACTGCCGCAAGGCCTGCACCGCGGCATCATTCTCGTTGACGCTGTAGGTGAAGGCGCCCGACGCATTGAGCACCAGGCTGCCATGCGCGCCGGCAAGCGCCGTGCCGAGCGTGCCGGTCGTCGTCCCGAACCGGACCGCAGTGACGGTTTTGGTGTCGCCGGCATCCGGATCGGTATCATTGGTGAGCACATTGCCGCTGGCCGGCGCCCCGCCCGTGTCGTTGAGGACGCCGCCCTTCTCGGTGGCGTCGCCGCTGTCGGCGACCGCCGTCGGCGCCGTGTTCGGCGTCGGCGTCACGGTGATGTTGAAGGTTTCGCTGGTGGCAAGGCTGCCGAGATCGGCGGCCGTGACCCGGATCGCCAACGTGCCGACATCGGCCGCCGTCGGCGTGCCGCTGAACGTCCGTGTCGAAGCGTTGAAGCTCAGCCAGCCGGGAAGCGGCGAGCCGCCGGCGGCCGTGGCCGTGTAGGCGAGCGTGTCGCCGTTGTCGACATCGGTGAAGGTGCCGGTCGGCAGCACCAGCGAGAAGGCGGTGTCGACGACGGCGTTCTGATTGGCGGTCTGGGCCGCGAGCACCGGCGCGTCATTGGCGCCGTGGATGGTCACGGTGAGCGTGGCCGTCGAGGTGGCGCCGGTTGCGTCGCGCATCGTGTAGCTGAAGACGTCGGTCAGCGTGTTGGTCGACTGCCGCAAGGCCTGCACCGCGGCATCATTCTCGTTGACGCTGTAGGTGTAGAGACCCGACGCATTGAGCACCAAGCTGCCATGCGCGCCGGCGAGCGCCGTGCCGAGCGTGCCGGTCGTCGTCCCGAACCGGACCGCAGTGACGGTTTTGGTGTCGCCGGCATCCGGATCGGTATCGTTGGTGAGCACATTGCCGCTGGCCGGCGCCCCGCCTGATCCGTTGGCGACGCCGCCCTTCTCCGTGGCGTCGCCCGTATCTGCAACCGCCGTCGGCGCCGAATTTGCCGACGCCGGATTGAATAAGACGTCGACCCAGTAGTTCTCGGCGTTGAAGGTGCTGCTGGGGAAGGCGCTGGCCGAATTGTAGGTGTAGACACCGGCATTCGCCGGCGCGGTTAGCGGTCCATTTGACACGGGAGACGCGAAATAGTTCCCCGTTGCCGTATAGTGTCCGTAGTTGGTGTGATACGAGACCACATATGTCGTGCCAGCGGTGATTGCGACCGGGTTGGAAAAGCTCGCCGCCTGCCAGCCTACCCCTGACTCGTTGGTGAAGGTGACCGTCGCCAGCCTGGTTCCTGTGCTCGACCAGAGCGACCCCGTATGTGGCCCGATGTTCAAGTCGCTCTTGTAGTACCGCACCCCCGTCACGGTGCCGGCCACTGAGGATTGGAACTTCATTCCCACTTCGATCGGCTTGGCATCGGCATCCGGCACGATGGGCGGGATGGCCGAAACGGGAAAGAAGTTGTTGCCGGTGATGGTCACAGTGCGGCCGGCACCGGGGATCTCCAGATTGAGGCTGTCGTCCACCGCCCGAGTTTTGATGGTGAACGTGCCCGCTCTCGGCGCGACCCAGCTGTATGACCAGGTCTCGTCTCCCACCGCCCGGTGCCAGGTCGTGCCGCCATCGGCCGAGACCTCAACCGCAGCGACAACACCACCGACGTCGGAGGCCGTTCCGCTGATCGTGACGGCGTTGCCCACCTTCAGGGCAGTTCCATCATTCGGGGCGGTGATGGATGACACCGGCCTTGTGGTGTCCGTCGACTGTGTTGCCGGCACCAGTCCGGCTTCCAACGTGCCAGGCTGGATTCCCATATCGGCGAGCAGGTTGACCATCGCCTGCTTGACCCGCGGGTCGACCGGGGTGGCCTCCAGATCATGGTTCTCATCGAGCCCCCACGCCCAGTAAACCGTGCCGGCGCCGAACACCAAGGCGCCGCTAGGCGCTCGGTAAAGCGTTAGATTGTGGGTCGCGGTGGCCGCCCCGGTGCCGGTGCCGTAATCGAGCAGATATTCGTTCACGGGCAAGGTTGTCGACGACAGTTCGATGAGTCCGGCGGGACGGAACCCATTGTCGGGCGACTCATCCCATTCATATCCGAGATAGTTTCGCTCGAGGGTGGCCGTCTGGCCCGGTTGCAGGTTTGCCACGCTGGTATCGCGCCAGAAGCGCAGATTGGCGTCATCATACGGGATTGTGATCGCATCGCTCCGGTACGAGTCAACCTGGAACATGGTGCCAGTCAGGGCATTTTCCGGCCGCCCTCCCCCGACCGCCGTTGGCGAGACGAATCGCGGATCCCGGTAGGTTCCGGTCCATTGATTATCCGGATCAATGGGGCCGGCCCTTGTCTCCTTGTAGCATACCAGGGTGCGATACGCTTGGGCGCCGGCACTGATGCTGGGAGCGAAGCGCGTCTCCCAGTAGACCTCGTTGCCGCTCCAGAAGCAGAGGTTCACACCAGCATCCCGCGCTGCCTCGACGTTGGCGCGCTGTTGCCCCGACCAATACTCATCGTGACCGACGCTCAGAAACATCTTGTGGTTCTGGATCAGGCTGCCGAGGCGATCGGAGTCCATTCCAGCCATATAGGAAACGTCATAGCCGTTCTTCTCCAGCCACCGGATGGCCGGGTACTCGACACCGAAGATATAATCCTGCGGCCCAGCCGCGAGGCCGCCGCCCCTCGTGGTGATCGGGCGATTGTAGCTAACCGCATATGCGCGCCCTGGGGCGGAATCGGTCGCCGGCCCGTTGCCCTGATACAGGTTGGCCCCGCCCCAAGGGTTGTAAGCCTGCCAGGTCTCATCCGAGGTTTGGAAGAGGATGTCGCTGTGGCTGCTGTCGTCGCGCACAATGAAAGGGATGTGGTTCTGGCCAGCGGTTCCGTCCTGGCGCACGAGCTTGGCGAAGTAGATCCCCGACGCTGCGTCGGCCGGAATTGCCCAGGACGCTGAAACCGACCAGTTGCCGGCGTCGACCAAACCGGTTGTGCTGTCGCGCAATGGCGTAGGCTGGTTCTGGATGCCAGTATGCTGAATAGTGGCAACCTTGCGAGCTCCCATGCCGCCGTAATAGCCGAGGCGATAGATGTCGATGCGGTAGTTGCTGGAATTCGTATTGATCTTGAAGCTGACGGTCTGGCCGCGATTGACGCTGATATCGGTAGCGAAGCCCTCGATATTCGAGCTACCGGCGCCGTCGATGCCCCACTCACTCTCCGGATTGCCGGGTTTCTGGTTCTCGAGAACGATCGGATTGGTCGCTGCCGCGACCGCGACGATATTTTGCGAGGTGCCGGGGGCAACCGCCGCCCTGGTGACCGGGCCGGGCAATAAGCCGATCCCCGTCATCGTTCCGGCGGCCTCCCGGCTTCCGTGCAACCGTTCCTTCCAACCTGCCAATGGGACCACGTTCCGTAATAGTAACGGATCGCTGGTCGAAGCGCCTAAGATGCCGTGACCGCTCGGCACATAGTCCGCTTCGACGCTCAGCCTTGTACCCGGCACTTGACCCTCTGCCTGGAGGACGTTGAGGGGGGTGGCTTCGGGCACGGCAACCGGCAAAAATCCTGCAGGCACGGAAGATCCCACAATGTCTGTAGTGGCCGAAGGGGTCGTCGCCTGGATCACCATAATGTTTGAAGTCGGTGACTCGGAAGCCACGAAAGGCGTTCTTGCCTCCGGCGCCGTGTGCACGTGACTTTGCAGGGGAGACCGGTCGCGGGGATGGTTGATGCCCCCGGCAGACGTCAGCAGCAACGCTGCCCTGAATGAATCGGTGCTCGGCGCCACTGCACCGCGCCCCGTTGCAGCAGCGCCCACCAGCGACAGCGACGCGTAATCGACATCGACCTGCCCGCAGGCCTCGGAGATAAGACCCCCGCGTAGGCTGCGGTGGTGGCCATTGTCCCGTGCCGTATCGTCTAGGACGCCGCGCTCATTCCGCAGCGCGATGGCCATAGCCGGAGCGAGCTGCGAATTCCCATCGCTCTCGCGTGTGGCGCTGCGCGACCTCGCCTTGACGTCGACGGCCAGCCACCTGAGAACCGACGAATCTGAGAGAATTGAACGGAGATCCCACCAGCGATCATCACCACGCATGAGATGACCCTTTGCGAAACTGTTAAAGCCGCGCGTCAAGATCCAATACAAGATCGCCTTTGCGTGCACGTGCCACACGGAAGAATAGCTGAAACTGCAATAAATATACCGTAGCTATTTCGATCGAGATCAAACGATCAATTACCGTAAGAAGGTGATCGAGTTCAGCCGCTTTATTTGGAAAAGCAGGCGAAAGAGCCATCCCCCGAAGGTACTGGCGGTAGGACAGACAAGAGAGCCAGGATCGCGAGCATTGTGGCCGCGGTGGAGGCGACGACGTTCACGCTTTTGATGCGACACGCGTATCCGGAGAGGAGGTTCCTGCGCTCGTCTGCGAGCACAAAAACAAAAGCTCCTCGACGCTTACGCGGAGGAGCTTTTGAGCAAATATCCCGAGTGAGAGAATTTGCAAGTGTCATTGGTTGCGGGGGCAGGATTTGAACCTGCGGCCTTCAGGTTATGAGCCTGACGAGCTACCGGGCTGCTCCACCCCGCGTTATCTGCGTTTTGGTTCGGTGTTGTTTTGGCCGTTTGTCGGCGTTTGTGCGAGAAGACGTTTTGATTGTTTTGCTTGCGTTTTGCAGACCTGGCAGCGACCTACTCTCCCGCGTCTTAAGACGAAGTACCATCGGCGCTGGGGCGTTTCACGGCCGTGTTCGGAATGGGAACGGGTGCAGCCACCCCGCCAGAACCACCAGGTCGGCAAAGCGCAAGCTTGAGCCTTGCGATGCGGGCTCAATCTTGCTCTTTGCTGGCGCGGCTAAGCTTATCCTTCTCGCTGGTCGCTCGAAGGGCAGCCGCGCTGGCCATACGGCTCCCTCTGGTTAGGGAGGCTGTGTGGCCTGGAGCAAGTTTCACATGCATGGCATGGCAAACTTTAATCGAGAAGCTGGTGAAGCGATTGCTTCGTTTTGAACACGTCTTTGCGTCTTATCCGGACAATTCCAGCAGCCGGCAGAGCCGAGCCGCCGGGCGTCCGGCGCGCCGTCCGCAGCGCCTTTGGCGCGTGAGGACAGAAGAATGATGCTCATCTTCGATGAGCATAAGCAATGGGAACGATCAAGCCGATCGAACGATTAGTACCGGTAAGCTTCATGCGTTGCCGCACTTCCACACCCGGCCTATCAACGTGGTCGTCTTCCACGGTTCTCAAGGGAATACTCGTTTTCAGGTGGGTTTCCCGCTTAGATGCCTTCAGCGGTTATCCCTTCCATATATAGCTACCCTGCTATGCCCTTGGCAGGACAACAGGTCCACCAGAGATATGTCCATCCCGGTCCTCTCGTACTAGGGACAGATCCTGTCAATATTCCTACACCCACGGCAGATAGGGACCGAACTGTCTCACGACGTTCTGAACCCAGCTCACGTACCGCTTTAATTGGCGAACAGCCAAACCCTTGGGACCTGCTCCAGCCCCAGGATGCGATGAGCCGACATCGAGGTGCCAAACAACCCCGTCGATATGGACTCTTGGGGGTCATCAGCCTGTTATCCCCGGCGTACCTTTTATCCGTTGAGCGATGGCCCTTCCACGCGGGACCACCGGATCACTATGACCGACTTTCGTCTCTGCTCGACTTGTCAGTCTCGCAGTCAGGCGGGCTTATGCCATTGCACTCGACGAGCGATTTCCGACCGCTCTGAGCCCACCATCGCGCGCCTCCGTTACTCTTTCGGAGGCGACCGCCCCAGTCAAACTACCCACCATACACTGTCCCGGATCCGGATGACGGACCGCGGTTAGACATCCATGACGATAAGGGTGGTATTTCAAGGATGGCTCCACAGGAACTGGCGTCCCTGCTTCAAAGCCTACCACCTATCCTACACATGCCGACACGAATGCCAGTGTAAAGCTATAGTAAAGGTGCACGGGGTCTTTCCGTCTGACCGCAGGAACCCCGCATCTTCACGGGGAATTCAATTTCACTGAGTCTGCGTTGGAGACAGCGGGGAAGTCGTTACGCCATTCGTGCAGGTCGGAACTTACCCGACAAGGAATTTCGCTACCTTAGGACCGTTATAGTTACGGCCGCCGTTTACTGGGGCTTCGATTCAGAGCTTGCACCCCTCCTCTTAACCTTCCAGCACCGGGCAGGCGTCAGACCCTATACGTCGTCTTGCGACTTCGCAGAGCCCTGTGTTTTTGATAAACAGTCGCTACCCCCTGGTCTGTGCCACCCCATCATGGTTGCCCACAATGAGGTCACGCTTCTTCCGAAGTTACGCGTGCAATTTGCCGAGTTCCTTCAACGCAGTTCTCTCAAGCGCCTTGGTATACTCTACCTGACCACCTGTGTCGGTTTCGGGTACGGTCTATACGGTGGAGCTATTTCCCGGGACCGCGTCCA